>JANLPG010000047.1:0-8707 GCA_031367105.1 Gemmatimonadota bacterium
GCCGTGGAATCGCGATTCATCTCACGACGGACGAACAGGTGCGCGCGGCCTTCGCGGTGGCGCAGCAGATCTCCCGATCGGTGATCATCGAGAGCTATGTCACCGGCGATGACCATCGGCTTCTGGTGGTTGCGGGAGTCCTGGTTGCGGCGACACGGCGCACTCCGGGGCACGTGGTGGGCGATGGTCGTGCGACGATTGCGGAGCTCGTGACCGAGGTCAACCGCGATCCACGGCGCGGCATCGGACACGAGAAGGTCCTGACCCGGCTCGAGCTGGATGCGCCGGCTGTCCAGATGCTGGCGAAACTTGACCTGACGGAGACTTCCATCCCCACCGCCGGGATGGTCGTCCCGCTGCGCTCGACGGCAAATCTCTCCACCGGTGGTACCGCGACGGACGTCACCGACGTCATTCACCCCGACAACGCCGAGATGGCGGTCCGGGCGATCAAGGCGGTCGGGCTGGATGTCGGCGGCGTGGACTTCCTCACCACGGATATCACCAAATCCTACAAGACGCACGGTGGCGGGATCTGCGAGGTCAACGCTGCTCCGGGATTCCGGATGCATTCGGCGCCGAGCGAGGGTCGGCCACGCGATGTGGCCACACCGGTGATCGATATGCTCTTCCCCAAGGGCACGCCGAGCGTGGTGCCGATCGCGGCGGTGACGGGCACGAACGGCAAGACGACCACCGCACGGATGCTGGCGCACATCTGCCAGATGGCCGGCTACACACCAGGTCTGACGACCACCGATGGCGTCTACATCAACGGCCAGCGGACGGTCGAAGGCGATATGACTGGCCCGACATCGACGCGAATGGTGCTGAGTGACCCCAGCATCGATATCGCGGTCCTGGAGGTCGCGCGCGGGGGGCTCCTCCGCGCCGGGATGGGGACGCACTATGTGGATGTTGGCGCGGTGCTCAACGTCCGGGAAGATCACCTCGGACTCAAGGGGATCGACACGCTCGAGCAGCTGGCCGATGTGAAACGGGTGGTGGTCGAGGTTGCCCGTGACACCGCCGTACTCAACGCCGATGACCCGCTGGTCCTGAAGATGGCGGCGTATACCGAATCGCAGCACCTCTGCTATGTCACCACCAACCCGGCGCACGAACTGGTGCGCGAACACATTCGTGCCGGCGGCCGCGCCTGCGCGCTCGAGGCCGGCGTCAACGGCGAGATGATCACGCTCTACGACCACGGAGCGCACATCCCGTTGCTCTGGACGCATTTGATCCCGGCAACACTCGAAGGGCGCGCGATGCACAACGTGCAGAACGCGATGTTCGCGGCCGTGATGGCCTTTTCGCTCGGGATCAAGCTCGACAGCATCCGGCAGGGGCTGCGAACCTTTGATACCTCGTTTTTCCAGGCGCCGGGCCGGATGAACGTCTATTCCGATCATCCGTTCCGGGTGATTCTGGACTATGGCCACAATGCCCACGCCGTCAGTGCAATGGTGGAACTGGCGCAGCGGCTCGACGTGAAGGGGCGTCGGATCGTCGTTGTGGCTGCGCCGGGTGACCGCCGTGATGAAGACATCCGCGCGATCGGTGCAGCGGTGGCAGGGCGCTTCGACTACTACATCTGCCGGCGGGACGATGCGTTGCGCGGGCGTGATGGCGATGCCGTGCCGCGGATGCTGGCGCGGACGCTCGGAGCCGGGGGCGTGCCCTCCGACCAGATCGTCGAGATTCCCGACGAACAGCTGGCGATCGACCACGCCCTGAGAATGGGCCAACCAGGCGACCTCGTGCTGATATTCGCCGATGCGCTCCAGCGGTCGTGGGACCAGGTCACGGGCTTCCGGGCCGACGGCAGCGAACCGGCGTCACGTACAACCGGCGAATTTCCGGTGATGCCGCACGCCGTGCGGCGTGAAGAGCGCGTTCCGCTCGAAGGCGCCACGCTGGTTCGGGACGAACGCGGAGTTCGTCTCGCCCGGGAGAGTGACGACTGACAAGCCTGGAGCCGCCGCCACCGCTCGTCCCGCAGTTCTCCGACTCTCGGCGACTCTTCGGCCCCAGCCCCTGGCTCGATACTGCGGGTGTGGTGCTCGAGGGCACGGCCCCCGCCGCGGCGATCGCCGAGATCGCCGTCGGGTGGCAGCATTCAGTTACCGAGATGACGGCCGCGCTCGGCTGGCCGCGGCCGGACTGCGTGGTTGTTCGCCGCGCCGATCAGCTCACCCTAGCCTTTACTGCACCGGGTGATCGCCTGCTCACCGCCACGGAAGTCAACGAGTGGGCCTGGCAGGAGGCGGTGCGTCGTGCGGGTTTCGCCGACGATCGGCCGTGCCTCTCGCCCGGCGACCTCCCGCGCGACGAGCGCGCCGCGGTGGCGCAGCTCGCGGCGCTCACGGCGATAGAGCTCCGCTCCCGGTCGAGTGACCTCGCCGTGGTGGCACCAGAAGATCGCCACGTCGCCCTGGTCACGGGTTCCAATGGCAAAACGACCACGACACGCCTGATCGCGGCGATGACCACGGCCCACGGCTGGCGAAGCGGGTGGTGTTGCACGGACGGCGTCTTCCTCGACGGGGTGGCTGCGGAGCACGGCGACTGGTCCGGACCCGCTGGCGCACAACGTGTGATCGCCGATCCATCGATTCAGGCCGCGGTCCTCGAGACCGCGCGCGGCGGCATTCTGCGGCGCGGGCTGGGTGTGCTCGGGGTCGATGTGGCGGTGGTGACCAATATCGAGGCCGATCACTTCGGGGAGTATGGCGTGTCGTCGCTCGCGGACCTCGCGACGGTCAAGCTGGTGACCGCGAAGGGCCTCCGCTCCAGCGGCGTGCTGGTCCTCAATGCCGACGACGAAAGCCTGCGCGAGAGCACCCTTCCGGAGGGCGTGCGCATCCAATGGTTCTCGCCGAGCGGGGAGGCACGCCCGCTCGAAAGCGGCGGCTTCGCCGCGTGGAGAGACGGTGATCACCTGCGGCTGGAGGACGCGACGGGCGTTCACGACCTTGGCGAGATCAGCAGGATGCCGATCACCGCTGCAGGGCGCGCGAGCTATAACATTGCCAATGCACTCGCCGCCGCGCTGGTTGCCAGTCGGCTCGGAGTTGCCACAGCCACGATCGCGAAAGTGCTGGCGTCGTTCGGCGAGCGGCCGGAGGACAACCCTGGTCGACTCCACCGCTTCCGCTTCGACGGCATCGAAGTGCTGATCGACTACGCCCATAATCCCACGGGCCTCGCCGGCCTGCTAGCGGTGGCCCGCGGTCTCGCGCCGAATCGGCTGCTCTTGCTTCTGGGACAGGCCGGAAACCGCGACGACGAAGCGCTCGCCGCGCTGGCGGAAGCGGCGTGGAGGGCCCGCCCCGATCGGATCATCCTCAAGGAGCTCGAAGGTTACCGGCGCGGACGGGCGGTTGGCGAAGTGCCCACGCTGCTCGCCGAGGAACTGCGCCGGCTCGGTGCCCCGGCGGATCAGATGGTGATCGTCCTCGACGAGGTGGCAGCGGTCGAGGAAGCGCTTCGGTGGGCCGAGTCGGGCGACGTTCTGGTGTTGCCGGTGCACGGACTCGAGGCCCGGGCCGCAGTCCTCAGCCTTCTCGCGGCCCGGGCAGCACTCAGCTCTGCTTGATCCGCCTCCGGCGTGCCGACGCGGCGAGACCAACCAGGCCCGACGCGAGCAGCGTCATCGTCGCCGGCTCGGGGACGACTGCTTCGGCGTGATTGGGGGTGTCGCCGATGAAGTTCACGGCGAGCCACGCCGCATTGCTGGCATCCGTGGCACTTGACGAGGTGGGGAAGACGAGCGTGCCGCTCGCGGTGTACCAGTCAGTGCCGTAGGAAATATCGGAGCTGAAGAGCGTGCCGCCCGGCGACTGGAGCGGATAGCTCTCGGACCCGGTCACGCCAGCGATCACGTACGTCCCGATGCCAAGGGAGAAGGGCGTAATCGAGGCGAATCGCCAGAACGAGGTCAGCGGATCGCTGTTCGTCACGGTGACCGAGGTCAACAGGGTGCCGGTGTTGGAAAAGATTCCGACATCGTGGGACTCGGTGAGGCCATCCTTGCCGGCATCGTAGAAGCCGAGCGCCGTGACGTTGAACGGATTCAGGACCGTAAAGCTCCAGCCCAGGCTCCACGAACTGTTGGTGAAGTCGACCGGAGCCGTGAAGTCGACGCCGAGCTGGGCCCGTGCCGCCGATGGAGCGGCCACCAGGGCCAGGAGCAGTACCGGGAGAATTCGGAAGCGTCGCATCGCAGGTTCCTCGGTGGGTCGGTGTGGCGTTCGGCCAACAAAGGGTTCGTTGCCGAAATCACTGTTTCCTCCGCCCTACCAAAGCAACTAGCGTGCACAAGCCACATACTTCAGTTAACGTATTGCCAGATAATGAGTTGTAGTATCGGAATGCCCTGGGAACTTGTGGCGACGACGCCACAGAGCAACAGTCGGTGCAACGGATTGACGGTCCCGGGACCGCGCAGCCGCGTTATCGGCCTGGCGGTTTCGGGGGCCAGGGGAAGAATGCGCTGGTAGTTCGCTGGTATTCGCGGTAGGCGTCGCCTCGGCTCCGAATCGCCTGGCGCTCGGTGTGGGGAATGCCGCTGAGGCGGTAGACGAAGAGGAACATCGCCACGGGGCCGATCCAGGTGAGCAGAGCCCCCTGACCAATCAGCACGTAGCTCCACCAGTGCAGCCACTCGAAGAAGTAGTTGGGGTGGCGCGAGTAGTACCACAGTCCGTCGCGGCAAACCTGACCGCGATGCGCTGGCGCCGCGCGAAATCGCGCCAGCTGCCGGTCGGCGAGCGACTCGCCACCCACCGCGATCAGCCAGATCACGACGCCACCGATCGCGATCGGTGCCAGGGCGCCGCCACGCATCGCGCCGAGTAATGGCAACGTAAAGATCACCGCGACAAGCGCCTGGATCTGGTAGACCACGAAGAAATACTTGTCGGCGTGTGGTCCCCACGATTCGCGCATCGCGGCGTAGCGACCATCCTCGGTGTGGCGTCCCCGCACTCGATCGGCCCACAGGTACGAGAAGAGACGGAAGGCCCACCCGGCACCGAGCAGTCCCACCAGCGCGCGTCGCACTGGGTCGCCTTCGGCGAGTGCGGCGTACACCAGACAGATCGCACCGATCAGCCCCGACCAGGCCACATCGACGCTGGTGGCGTTTCGGCTTTCCCGCTGACGCCACCAAAGCACCGTCATCAGCGCCGCTGCTGCGGCGTAGCTCCAGGCGACCAGTGCGATCACGTCGTGATGCCGCCTGCGTCCCAGAGCCGGAATCCGCCGAGAAACGCCTTCTCATTTCCGCCGCGGCGCGCTCCCTCGGGGAGTTCGTCGAGGTTTTCGACGTTTCCTCCACCGATCACCACGTAGTCGACCAGCGTTGCCGCTCCGAGCCGTGTGACGACATCGGCAACCCGGCGGCGCCATTTGCGATTACCCATCCGCTGGCGACCGGCTTCGCCGAGGTACTCCTCGTAGCTGCCGCGCCGGCGGTAGGGGAGGTGGGCGAGTTCAAGCGGATAGCCGTGGTTGTCCAGCACCAGCGCACTGCCGAGTCCGGTGCCGAGGCCGAGGAAGAGCATCCTGCCGCCCTCGTAGCTCCCGATTGCCTGCATCAGCGCGTCGTTCACCAGTTTGACCGGGCGTCCAAAGCCGGCGGAAAAATCGAAATCCAACCATCCGGTGCCGAGGTGGATCGGTTCGGCTGTGGGGCGATGGTTTGCGGCGGGCCCGGGGTAGCCGATCGCGATGGCGTCGTATTCCCAGTCGGTCGTGATCTCACGGACCGTTGCCACGAGGGCGGACGGGGTGAAGTCCGGGCCAGACTCCGCGGCTCGGTGCTCGGGCGTTCGGTTGGTCGCGAGCTTCACGTGGGAGCCGCCGATATCGATCACCATCACTCGCATTTGTCGTGGTCTCCTTGCGGGGGTTGAGCCAGCATCCACTCTTAGGACGGCAAGACCCCGGCATTGGGACACTTGAGGGGGTGATTAGTTCACTCGGACCGTGAAGTTCCCCCCCTCCCACCGCTGGTTCTCCTCCCAGCGCATCGTGAATTCCACCGCCTCCCCTGGCCGCAATTCAGCCGTCGGCAGATCGGCGATGCTGGTGCCGAAACCGGGATCGCTGGTCGACAGATCGTGTGAGGTGGCCCAGCTGTCGCTGGTCCAACGGATGACCGCCGGGGCGAGGAGGGTGAGGCGGAGCACCCTTCCCTGGGGCATCGTCCGGGCCTTGAGGTTGAATTGCCACGGGAAGAACGCGACCGGAAGGGTGTCGCCACAGTAGCGCGCGACCGGTTGCGGTGGCGTACCGAAAACCTCGCCGTCGCGCAACGATCGCAACAGCTTCACATACTCGGCGTGCGCCCACACCAGCGGCATCGCCGAGCCGGCGGGCTTCCCGAAGCAGAGCTCCCCGTCGGCCGAATCCGGGCCATCCCAGACCTGTTCGGGGAGCAATCCTCCAGGATTGGCGAAGCCCGCCATCGTGTTCGTTAATGCGATGGCGCGATCGAGGCGGCCAGCGGCGATCTCGTACGCCGCGCGCTCGCCCGTGAGCAGCGGCCAGGGCCTTCCCACGCCTGTTCCATCGAAGGGGCTGCCGTCCTCGTGCTCACCGTAGCCATCCTGGCCGTAGCGGCGCCACGCCGGGCCGAATGAGAACTCGGTCTTCAGCTGCGCGTCGATCACGGCGATGGTGTTGACGATCCGCGGGTCGTCGGGTCGGCGCAGTCCGAACCGCACCAGCGCCAGCGCGTCGGGGGAGACCACTGCGTGTGCCGCTGCGGTGGCGCGCTCGGCGGGCTGATTCTTGATCACGATGGTGCCATCGGCGGGGGTGGCGAGTTCGGCGACGTCGAGCGTGGCAATGCGGAGGTAGTAACCATCCACACCGACTGCCCGGGCGAGAGGCGTTCCCTCGACATAGGTCCAGCGCTCCACCGAATCGTTCCACGCGTCGGCCGTCTCACGCAGGTAGCTCGCGAGCGCGGCTTCGCCCACGGTGTCGGCGAGCTCACTCGCCGCCAGCAGTGCCGCGATCTCGGTTGCGAGGGTATAGGGTGAGAAGCCGCTGTCTTCTTCCCAGCGATCCTGCATCGTCCCTGGCCCGTTGCGCAGCAGGTACGAGCAGGCGAGGCGCACCATCGGCCAGAGCCCACGAATCTCGGCAATATCGAGTGCCCGTTCCCGCCGGGCCAGGTCGACCAGCAGGATTGGCAGGGCGGTCTCGTCCATCTGGATTCCCGCCCAGTAGGGTGTCCCATCGAGCCAGCAGTTCTGTGCCCAGTGGCCGTCGGGTTCCTGCACGGCCTGGAGGTAACGGATCACGCGGGTAGCATCCTCGAGTGCGCCGGCCGCGAGCAGCCCGCTTGCCGTCTGGACCAGATCGCGGGGCCAGACCAGGTGGTAGCCGCCGAGGTCGCCGTCGCCCCTGGCGAAGCCCCACGGGATCGAAAGGGAGGCGATGGTGCCACCGAAGAAGCTCTTCGACTGGTGCGTCCGCATCACCGCCATCGAGGCACGGTAGAGATCCGGGGTGGGGTCGTCATCGTCGAGCGGGATCAGGGCACGTTGCCACGTTTGCCACTGGTCGGTATAGCCGCGGAGTACCTCCTCGTACGGGACCAGCAGCGCCGCGAAGGCGTGGTGCGCTGCCTTGGGCCAGTCGTGCCCGAAGCCGATGGCGATCACACATTCACCACCGCTGGCGCGCAGGTCGAGCTCTCCCGACAGCGCCACGTTCCCCTCCTCGGCCCGCTGGTTCTCCCACTGGAGGACGCCGTGCTCCTGGAGATCCTGCCAGCCGTCGGAGCTGCCGACGTAGCCGACGGAGCGGCGTCGCCACGGCACACTGGCCATCAGCGCCATCGCGTAGCCGGCGCGCTGGGCGAAGAGGCCGTGCCCCTGCTTGTACTCGCCGACCCACGCGGTGTTGCCGCCGCCCTGGTTGCCGAGGTGCGGACTGCAGACGACGTGGACGTGATAGTCGTCGAGGCTACCGACGAGCGGGACGAAGCGGGTGTGCTGGAGCACCGTGTGATGTTCCGGCGCGGCGAAGATGGTTTTCTCGATCCGGTAGCGACCGGAGGCGCAGCTGTTGCTGAAGCGGAACGCGGGAACGCCCGGGGCGACCCATTCGATGTCGTGGTGCGCGTCGCGTTTTTCTTCGGAGATGAAGCCGTGATCGTCGGTCACCACCATCCCGAGGTCGCGGGTGCAGGCGACATCGACGTCGGGAAAGTAGATCTCGTTCAGGATGCCGTGGCTGACGGTGAACCAGACCCGGGAGGCGTCGGAGAGGGCGGTGCCCACGCCGGCCTTCGCGCTGGAGGTCCAGCGGGCGTCGATGCCGGGGCCACCGGGGGCGTGATCGCGGGAGTCGGTCATCTCTCGAAGGTAGTGCCGTCGCGGCGGCGAGGGGGGAGGAACAACAAAAGAGCGCCCGGTGAGGGGCGCTCATCTGCAGGGGGGTGGAGCGAGCTGCGACTACCGGTGGATCACGATGCTGCCGCCACCGATCACGGTGGTCGGATCGGCATCATCCGGGGCGCTCAACTGGTTGTCGTACACCAGCACGCCGCCGACGTTGTTCCAGATCCGGATCCGGAACTTGTCGCTGCCGCCGCCGCCGGAGACCTGACCGTCGATGGCGGTGAGCATGAAGCGGTAGTCACCCGTCCCGTTGATGGTACCGGCGCCCTTGTACTGCGCCTTGG
>JANLPG010000057.1:0-49511 GCA_031367105.1 Gemmatimonadota bacterium
TCTCCATCGTGGGCGAGAGAATGAAGCCGTGGGAGTCGTGGATCCGGGTGGCCATCGTCGCCACGCCAAGCACATACCCCATCGAGTCGCGCGCCGCCTCCATTGCGCGGATCCCGGCGGGGAGTACGGCATCCCAGTTCTCGCCGGTGAGTGGCAGGTAGGGATAGAAGTAGTGAATGGCATTCCACCACTGATAGGCCGCGAGCACGCGGTAGCCAGTCGAAGGGAAGGGTGCTTCCGGTGCGGCGTTTACCATTGCCGCGGGGGTCGCGGCCTGTATTGTCTGGTGCGAGAGAGCAATGCTCCGGCGCGCTATCCCCAGAGCAGCCGCGAGCGGAGCGTCATCACCCGCACCGCGCGCGACCGCCGTGTCCGCCACTGTGCCGGCGAGTTCGCCAACCCGGATCGTGGCGTGTAATCCCTCGCCGAGGTCGACTGCATACCCCTCGGCGGTGGCCGCGAGGACTCGCGAGTGGCCGTCCACCACGATCGCCGCGTGACCACTCTCCCGAAGCGCAAAGGCGATGTCGGGGATATCGGAGCCGCCATGCACCACGAAGACCATGCCACCTCGACCTGCGCCCTGGCCGGCGGGGTAGCGTTCCATCGGCTGCTGAAAGGTGCCAGACCAGTACTCAGTACTCGCGTTGCCCGCCTGAGCTGGGAAGCCGGAGTGCATCCGTCGCTGCATCGGCGGCACGGCCATCGACTCCGTGGGGAGCAGAGAGTCCAGGCCGGTTGCCGCGAACAGGGCCGAGGCGTGCCCCGCCCCCGCCGGATCACTGCCACGCAAATCAAAGACGATGCGCTCGGCGCGCCGGATGTCGGCCGCCACCTGCCGCACGGCGCGAGTCGATCGATTCGTGAACTCCGGGATACGCACCACCAGTGTGCTGTCGGCTCCGGTGACATTCCACGTTGCGGAAACGGTGGGGGGAGCGCCCGTGACCGGTGCTGCGGACGAGTCAACGCGAGTGGCAGGGTCGTGGAGTGTGGCGAGGAGGTGGCTCACGGCGGCTGCATACGCTTCACGACTCGCGGTCGCGCGCACCGCTTCGATGGCGATCGCGCTGTTCGCGTCCCAGTCACGCCCCCCCTCGGTCAGCGCCGGATGGAAATACTTCACGATGCCCCAGAGCCGGCCGAGCGAACTGAGGCGGGCAATGCGGATCGAGTCGGGTCCGGCGGACTGCGCGGGGGACGAACGCGCGAGTGCGGACGCGAGCAAGAGCGCCAGGGTGGCCGCGGGCCAGCGGGGTCCCAGGCTCAACGCCGCACGGTGCGGAACGGGACGAGTTGACTCTCGACGGTCCGCTTGTCCCCCACCACCACGATGGTCATTCGGTCGGGGTCCAGGTAGGCTCGTGCGATCCGCTGGACCGTCGTCGGGGTCACGGCCAGAATCCGCTTCACATACCCCGCGAGGTAGTCATCGCCAAGCTCCTGCACATCGACAAAACTCAATTCACCGATCACGTCGCGCTGGGTGCCGAACAGCCGGACGAAGTTCCCCAGCAGATTGTTCTTGATCCCCTCAAGCTCGGCCACCGTCGGCATCTCCGCGCGCAAGCGGTCCATCTCTCCGATGATTTCCCGGAGCGATGCGCCAGTGGCACTGGTCGTCACATCCGCCTGTTCCGACCAGAACGTCTCGCTGCGAAAGGAGTTAAGCAGTGAACCGGGTGAATACGCGTACCCCTTCTGTTCGCGGATATTGCTGGTGATACGGGAGGTCCAGATACCGCCCAGCAGGGCGTCCGTCACTTCGAAGGCGGCGTGATCACTGTCGCTCGGTGCGGGGACGCGGAGTCCCATCACGATGCTGGACTGTACCGCATCGGGGCGGTCGATCAGGGTGAGCGAGCGGACACCAGCGGGGGGCCCGACCCGAATGACCGGGGCCGACGTGCCACGAGACCAGCCACGAAAGGCACGGCGTACCGCGGTCTCCGTGGTCGCCAGATCGAACACGCCGACCACGTACAGATGCGAGCGCGTCGCGCCGAAATTCCTGGCGTAGAACTGCTTCACCTGAGCGAGCGTGTAGCCAGCGAGCTGCGCCTGGGTGGGAAACTCCAGACCGTATCTGTGCTCCCCATAGAGCCGGTGGACGAACGCTGTCCAGGCGATCCGGTAGGCCCGCGCTTGAGCAACCGCCATATCGCGGGCCCGATCCGCCTTCACGCGCTCCAGCGTTGCCTCGGCGAATCGCGGGCGCAGAGCCATGTCGGCCATCAGGTCGATCAGGCTCGTCGTGTGTTCGGAGAGCGCATCGCCTTCCATCCAGGTCAACGACCTGTCGGTCCAGACCGACACGCCGCCACCCATCGCGCTCGCTTCCTCCGCAATGCTGGCGGCACTGCGGCGGGTCGTCCCTTCGGTCAACAGGGTCCCGGTAATCTCCGAAAGCCAGACCTGGTTGCTCGCCTCCTCGGCGATGGAGGCTGGGACCGCCAAGGCAACCGTCACTTTCGGGACGCTGCCGTACGGTACGAGCGTCACCTTGAGCCCGTTGGGGAGGACGAATCGGCGCAGGCGCGGCAGGGCGGCGTTCCTGGGTGCTCCTGCCGCCGGCGGAGTCTCACGCTGGGCGCTCACCGGGTGCACCGACATCAGCACCAGTGCGGCCGTACGCCACCAGCAGGTCCGCCGGCGCGTGCGAACGCTCACTGGTGGCCGGAGGACGGTGCCCCCGGAATGACGGTTACCACCGTGCGGTTGGTTGGTACCAGATATTCCTGTGCCGTGCGCTGCAGCAGTGCGGGCGTGACCTTGGCAAATGCGGCCTCCAGCCGATTGATCCGGCCGGGGTCGTCGTCGAACAGCGCAAAGGAAGCCAGGAGGCCGGCGCGGCCGATATCGCTGGCATTCTCGATCGTGTTGATCAGGGCCGAACGGATCTTCAGCACCGCACGGTCGATCGTCGCCCGGTCCACCGGTGCCTCGCGAAGCGGCGTGAGCACACGTTCAAACACGGCGAGCAAGGAATCCGGTGCCGTCGCCGTGTCATGCACGGCACTGACCACCCAGAGTGTCGGGCCGTTCACGTCGTACATGGTTCCGATCGGGTTGATGCCGGCCACGATGCCGCCGGTCAGGCCGCGCTGGCGCACCAGCGCGTCGTAGAGGCGAGAGTCAGGCCCCTGCGCGAGCAGCTGATCGAGAAGTCCGAAAGCATACCATTCCGGGGTGTTCCGTGGCGGGACGTGATAGGCGATGCCGATCGCTGGGCGCTTGGCGAGCGCGTCAACTTTCGTGCTCCTCCGTTCGACGAGTTGCGGCGGTTCGCTGACGTCGACTGGCGGGGGCTGCAACACACGCGGAATGCGGGTGAAGTACTGATCGATCCAGCGGCGGACCTGGGCGGTATCGATGTCACCCGCGACGACCAGCACCGCGTTGTTCGGAGCATAGTAGGTGTGGAAGAAATCCTGTACTTGATCGATGCTCGCGGCATCGAGGTCGGCAAAGTCGCCATAGAAGTTGTGGGCGTTCTGCCAATTGGTGTTGGCCCGGATCGGCACTTCAAGCCAGCGAAACCCGCCGTACGGCGCGTTGAGCACGTTGACGCGGACTTCGTTCTTCACGACATCCCGCTGGTTGGCCAGTCGTGCGCTGTCGATCGAGAGACCCTTCATCCGGTCGGCTTCCGCCCAGAGGATCGGTTCAAGGGCATTGGCCGGGACGGTCTCGAAGAAGTTGGTATAGTCGAATCGGGTGGTCCCGTTGAGGTCGCCGCCATTGCTCTGCACCAGTCTCAGAAAATCCATCTTGCCCAGGTTCGTCGACCCTTGAAACATCATGTGTTCAAAGAGGTGGGCGAACCCGGTGCGGCCACGCGGCTCCGTCCGAAACCCAACGCCGTAGTACACCGCCACGACAACGTCCGGCGACGTGGTATCCCGGGAGAGCACCACCTTGAGACCGTTGGCGAGCTTGTAGTAATCGATCGGGAGCGAGAGCGGTCGAGGTGAGGAGGCTGTCGCGTGGGTGGCTTGGGGCTGCTGGGCTGGGAGGGCCTGAATGGCGGTGAGCACCACGGCTGCGACCATGGCTGGGTTGCGGTGGCGCAGGGGGGCCTCCCGATGGAGTATGGGTCAAGTGTAACGTCGGGGACGCGAACCGGGGAATCCCCTGCCGGCGTGGCTCCGAGTGGACATCCTCGCACACTGGAGATATCGTGCCCTGAGGCTGCACGTGCGGCGCGGGCGGGCGCGATTCGGGATCGGAAGGGAGGCAAGGATGGAGCGGTATCGGGTCAGGCCCGACGACAGCGTGAACTTCGACCGGCACGATCCGGGCGACACCGGCGACTACAAGACGTCCGATCAGGGGAAAGTCGATGCCAAGGCGGTGGCAGCGAAGCTGATCGAGCAGCTCACCGGGCTTCAGGAACGGCTCTACGCCAACCAGACGCGGTCGCTGCTGATCGTGCTGCAAGGGATGGATACCAGCGGTAAGGACGGGACCATCAGCCACGTGATGACCGGGCTGAATCCGCAGGGCTGCACGGTCGTGTCGTTCAAGGTTCCGTCGGCAGAGGAGCAGGGCCACGACTTCCTCTGGCGCGTGCATCAGAAGGCACCGTCGCGGGGCGAGATCGGCATCTTCAACCGCTCGCACTACGAGGATGTGCTGGTCACTCGGGTGCACGGCTCGGTGTCGGATCAGCTGGCGAAACAGCGGTTCAATCAGATCCGGGAATTCGAGGAGCTGCTCACCGAGAACGGGACCACCGTGCTCAAGTTCTTCCTGCACATCTCCAAGGACGAACAGAAGCAGCGATTGGAGGAACGGGTCGCCGATCCCGAAAAGCGCTGGAAGTTCAACGAGAGCGATCTCGAAGAGCGCAAGCGGTGGGATGACTACATGAAGGCGTTCGCGGATGTGCTGGCTGCCACCAGTACGGAGCACGCGCCCTGGTACATCGTGCCGGCCAATCGCAAGTGGTATCGCAACCTGGTGGTCGCCGACCGGGTCGCCCACGCCCTGGAGGAGATGGCGCTCGGCGTCCCCCCGGCGCCCAAGGGGATCGACTTTGCGAAGCTGAAGATCGTTTGAGGAGGAACCCCCGGAAAATGCTCCTTCATCACCGCTTTGTTCGTACCGCCAAGGCGTCCGCCAACAAGACGGCGATCATCGACCGGAGTACGGGCACCCGCCTGACCTACGGCCGGACCCTGATTGGCGCGCTCATCCTGGCCGAGAAATTCAAGCTGGGTGACGAGGGATTCATCGGTATCCTGCTGCCGACATCAGCCGGCTGCGCCCTCTCCATCCTCGGCATCCTGCTGAGCGGTCGAACCCCGGTGATGATCAACTATTCCACGGGGGCAGCGGCCAACTGCGACTATGCCAAGAAGAAGTGCGCCTTCAAGACCATTGTCACATCGAAAGCGCTGCTGGAGAAGATCAACTGTCCGCGGCTTCCCGGAATGATCTTCATCGAGGAGCTGCTGGCCGACGTTTCGCGCTTCGACAAGGCCAGGGCGGCTCTCCGCGCGAAGCTCCCCGCAGCGCTGTTGCTGCGGACCGTCCCCGGCGGCACCGACGACGACACCGCGGTGGTGCTGTTCACCAGCGGGAGCGAACGCGATCCGAAAGCGGTGCTGCTGAGTCATCGCAACATCACCGCGAATCTGGCGGGGATCTCCAGCGTCATCGATCTGCGCGCTGAGGAGATCTTCCTCGCCAACCTCCCGCTCTTCCACGTCTTCGGGCTGACCACGAACTTCTGGCTGCCGATACACCACGGGATGACGCTTGTGACGTATGCCAACCCCCTGGAGTTCAAGACGATCTGCGACATCATCCGCGAGGAGCAGGTCACCTTCGTGGTGGGCACGCCAATCTTCATGTGGGGCTACCTGCGAAAGTCTGCGCCCGGCGATTTTGCCTCCTGCCGGATTATGCTGACCGGTGCCGACAAGACCCCCGACTCGCTGCGGCAGGAATTCTTGCAGAAGCACAACCTCGCACTGCTGGAAGGCTACGGCTGCACCGAAACCAGCCCGGTGATCAGCGTCAATCTCCCCGGGGCCAATCGGCCGGGGAGCGTGGGAAGGCCGTTGCCCAATGTCCAGGTACGCCTCGAACACTACGAGAGCGGCGAGCCGTGTGGCGTGGGTGAGATCGGCAAGATTCTGGTGCAGAGCGACAGCGTGATGAAGGGGTATTTCGATGACTTCGAGGCCAGCACGCTCTGCCTGCGCCACGGCTGGTACGATACCGGCGATATGGGCTATCAGGACGCGGAGGGATACCTCTGGCACGTGGGTCGGCTACGTCGATTCGTCAAGATTGGTGGCGAGATGGTCTCCCTGATCCGGGTCGAGAACGTCCTGGAGCGCTGCCTGCCGGACGCCGTCGCCTGTTGCGTGGTGGAGGTGCCTGACGGGGTGCGCGGTGCCCGGATCATCGCGGCCGTGACCCGCCCCATCGACGCATCCAGCGTGCTCAAACAGATGTCAGCGGAACTGCCGAACATCGCGCTGCCACGGGACTTCGTGGTGATCGAGGAGCTGCCGACAATGGGGAGCGGCAAGATCGATTTCCGCCGTACGACGGAATTGGTGAGGGATCTCGTGCAGCAGGGATAGGCGCGAGAGCGTCGGTTCGCCTCTCGCGCGTCAACCGTCGACTTTCACCCTGCGCAACCACTGCCTCGCAATCGCCTGGTGCCCCGCCAGCGTGGGGTGGACGCCATCGGCGGCCCAGTAGGCCGGTGACGACTTCCTGGCGAGATCCTGCAGCATGTCGTGCAGCGGGACAAAAATCGCTCCGGCCCGCTTGGCAACGCGACGCGAGGCCGCACGGTAGTCATCGAACTCCGGAAACCACGAGTTGTCGACAGCCCCCACCCGCAATACAAACGGCTCGAGTACCACCAGCCGCAGTTCCGGAAGCGCCGAGCGTGTGCTGGCGAGCAACGCCGAGTATGCCGTTTCGTAAGTGGCGGCCGAGCCGCTGAAGGTCTTGCCGCGCGTATGCCAGATGTCGTTGACGCCGATCAGGATGGAGAGCATCGACGGAGCGAGTGCGATCGTATCGCCCTGCCACCGAGCCTGCAGATCTGGAACAGTGTTGCCGCTCACCCCGCGATTGAAAATCTGCAGCTCCGACCGGGGGTGCTGCTCCCGCAACTCCGCGGCGAGGAGGAGCGGATATCCCGTACCCAACGCAGCGATATCATTGGCCCCGGAACGACTCCGGTTGCGGCCAGCGTCCGTGATCGAGTCCCCCTGAAAGAGCAGCGTCGTCGCTGATGGAGTCGGATCGGGTGCCCGATCGGGCCAGCGCGTTGCCGCCACAGTGGCCGCCGAGGCGGCGAGAAATTCACGGCGCGAAGTCATCTGAGCTCTCCAGGGTGAACTCACAAGTTGGCGGATGGTCGGGGCGATGGTCAATCCCCGGCAGGGGGGGTGGCTGCTCCGGCCCCCATTCCGTATTACCCTTCATTCCGCCCAACCAAGGATTGTTACGAATGTCGACCAGTGCGTATGCCGGCTTTTCAGCCGATACCCCCCTCGCGCCTCACACCATCGTCCGCCGCGCGACCGGACCGAAGGACGTGGCAATCGAGATCCTCTATTGTGGCGTCTGCCACAGCGATCTCCACATCGTGCGGAGCGAGTGGTTTCCGACGGTCTATCCCTGCGTCCCGGGCCACGAAATTGTCGGCCGGGTCACAGCGGTCGGGGCCGACGTGAAGAGGTTCGCAGTGGGTGACAGCGTTGGCGTGGGGTGTCTGGTCGATTCGTGTGGCAGCTGCCCCTCCTGCGGCGAAGGGCTGGAGCAATACTGTACCGGCGGCTTCACGATGACGTATGGCTCGCCGGACCCGATCCTGGGCGGCGTGACGTTGGGTGGCTACTCGACCGCCGTGACGGTCGATCAGGACTTCGTGCTGTCGCTCCCCAAGGGGCTCGACCTCGCGGGCACGGCCCCACTCCTCTGCGCCGGGATCACGACCTGGTCACCACTGCGGCATTGGAAAGCTGGCCCCGGTGTCCGCGTCGGAATTGTCGGACTCGGTGGCCTCGGCCATATGGGTGTGAAGCTGGCGCACGCACTGGGTGCAGAAGTGACCCTCTTCACCACGTCGCCCGGGAAGTCCGACGACGCCCGCCGACTCGGCGCCGATCACGTCGTCCTCTCACGCGATGCCGAGGCGATGACGAAGCAGGCAGGATCGCTCGACCTGATCATCGATACCATCGCGGCGTCGCACGATCTCGACCCGTACCTCAACGCGCTGCACCGCGACGGTACCTTGGTGCTGGTGGGAGTGCCGCCGACACCGCATCCCTCGCCCTCCGTGATGGGCCTGGTCTTCGGCCGGCGTGCGCTGGCCGGTTCGCTGATCGGAGGAATCAAGGAGACGCAGGAGATGCTGGATTTCTGTGGCAAGCACGGTATCACGTCAGATATCGAACAGATCCCGATCTCGGCGATCAACACCGCCTACGAGCGGATGCTCAAAAGTGACGTGAAGTACCGCTTTGTGATCGATATGGCCTCGCTGAAATAGCGATCCGTATCCGGTCGAGCGGCCATCGTGGAGTCCGCTGTCCTGAAGCACGAGGTCTCCACGATGTCCGATCAACTCCAGCGCTGCTACGGCGTCTTCTTCGGCGCCGGCTTGTGCTTCCAGTACCCGGGGTCGGCGGCGATCCATTCCGGCGACGGGACGCTCTGCTGCGGGGCGAAGGCAAACTGGTCAGTCTGGGAGCTGATGATTGCAGCCGCCTGATTCGCCGTCATCCGCTTCCGGGCCAGCGAATCACCCAGCGCGGCCATATACGCCGGCCCGTGGATCGTGGACTCCTGGTCGAGCCCGGCGAGTGAGGTCCGCGGCACGAAAATGAAGTAGGTGCCCGCCGGGGCGCCCGCCGCGGCCTGCCACATCGAGTACTTGTCGGCCGCCTTGACGCTCTCGTGTGCGGCCTTGTTCATCTTCCGGTTCTCTTCGTACTCGCTGTTGTGCCCGGGTCGCACGGAAACGCGCGTCACCGAGAAGTACCGGCTGGCAGAGAGGTCAGCCGGCCCGCCGTAGCTGAGATCCTCGCGGTAGGTCAGCACCATCATCCGGCCGTCACTCAGGTACTCGTCTTCCTTCGCGCTGAACCGCTTGGTGATGGTGCTGAGCGCCGGGATCGTCGTCGCCGCCTTGTCCGACTTCTCGGCATCGGCCCAACTGGGGAACGGGGTCAGGTACCAGTTCTCCGACGCTCCGGTGATCGCGGTCATCGCCAGCATCGGCGTCGGCGACTTGGCCGCTGCGAGTGCGCCGGCCCACGCTTCCTCGTGCGCGTTGTGCAGATCAGCCTTCCCGGGTTTGACCGTCTCGCGATAGATTCTGAGGACGTTGTAGGCGGGGGCCGCGGGCGTGGCTTGCGCCGCAAGGGCGCCGGGGGCAAGAACGGTGAGCAGCAGCGAAACTCGAGTTGCGAATTGTCCCATAGTTCCTCCGTGAAGCGAGAGCCTGCGATGTACCGGGGTCGACGGGCGAACGCTCGCCGCACGCTAAGGTACGCCACGGACCGATTTCGGCTAGCCCTGGCCCGATGTCACGCATTACATTGTCCTGATTCCCCACCTTGGAGCTTGCCGTGCGCTCGACACCACCCGCACTCGTCGTCCTTTTCGCCGCCCTCGCGTTGGTGCCGGCTGCCTCGGCGCAGGCCACGCGGGCCGACAGTCTCCGCAGCGCCCAGCAAACCGACGCTTCCGGAAAGCACGGCGAGGCGCGGGCGATCTACCAATCGCTGATTGCCTCGGCCCCCGATGGCCCAGCTCGCGCCGCGGCGCAACGCCGGCTGGCAATGTCGTACGGCTACGATGGCAACTGCGCGAAGGTGATCGCGCTTGAGGAGCAGGCGATCGACTACTGGGTTTCACGCCGCGCCGCAGAGCCGCAGAACGCGCACTTCCAGGCAGGCGAGGTCGCCAACGAGGCGGCACGCGTCTGCATCGACCACGGCTTCCTCGCCGAGGCCGAGCGGATGTACCGGCGTGGCTACGACCTGGCGAACCGCGAGCCCGAGCCGCGGACGCATCCGAAGAATCTCTGGGACTATCGCCTCGCGCACGCCCTGGGACGCATCGCGGCGCGCCGCGGAGACGCCACCGAGGCGAAGCGCTGGGTGGTTGAGGCGCGGCGGATTCTCGATGCCGACACCGCGATGGCAAAGGCGCAGGAGCAGTACTACCCCTACCTGGTCGGGTATGTGGCGCTCTTCACCAACGATCTGCCAACCGCCGAAATCGAGTTCACGAAGACCACCGCTGCGATGCCCAACGATCCCTTTCAGCTCGTCCTGCTCGGGATGACCTACGAGAAGAAGGGCGAGACAGCGAAGGCGAGAGAGCTCTTCCAGAAGGCGTACGATATGTCCACCGGAAGCAATCCGCCGAGTATCTATTCGCGGGTCTTCACGAAGCAGAAACTCGGACTACCCTGAACCAGCTCGCGGTGGTACGGAGTTGCACGAGAAAGGGTGGCCGTCCCGATCAGGACAGCCACCCTTTCGCTTTGCGACCATCATCCAGCAACTACTTCTGCTGCTTCACACCCACGCTGCGGAGCGCGACGAGCGAGTCCGGCCCCTTGACGGTGTAGTGCGCCGCCGCGGTCCCCATCAACTTGCCGTCAACGAGATGGAAGACGCTGTTGGTGTGCACCTTGACGCCCTTGCGCAGCAGGCTCTCGTACTCCGCCGATTCGGCCATCACGCTGTCGCCCGAGACGCTGACCTTGAGCGCGACCGGCTTCCGCTTCGGAAAGTTGAGTGTCCATCCGGCCGTGTCAGCCGTGGCAGTCAGGGTGTACGCCACCAGCACGCTGTCGCCAGTGGCCGCCATCGTCTTCATATCCCAGGTTCCGGCGACTGCCGACAGGTCGATCGGCGCTGGGGCAGGAGGCGCGACCGGCGCCGCCGGTGGCGGCTCAGGGGCAGGGGCTTCCTTTTTTGCACAACCCACAAGGGCAGCAGCGGTCAGTACCAAAGCCAAGCGTCGCATCGATTTCTCCGGATGAGGGACAGCTGAGTGGCGCGGGCCCGCGCACACATCAACCATCAAGATACGGCCCGATTCCGGGCCCCGGAAGAGCCCACCAGGGCCTGTAATCCGGAAACGGCGTCTTCCATTCGCTGAAACACCGGGAGCCCCGCCGCGGCCAGGGCAGTCCGATAGCCCTCAAAGTCGCCACCGGCATCGACGACCAGCGCCATCGCCGTTCCGGAGCTGAGGGCCAGTGCGGCGAGCGACTCGCCGAACCGGCCTACCTCCTCGATCTCCGTCTGGAGCCGGGGAGTGAAGGGAATCAGGCCAAGGATGAGGACCCGGGTGGCAGGACTCAGCACCGATTCCACCACTCCCAGGTACGCCCGCTCGTTCGCCATTGGCGTGAGGTCCAGCGGCAACCGCGCCGCCACCAGCCCGGCCAGTCCCTCCCTCGCCAGCACGCCTTCGAGTCGCTCGGTCGCGGCCAGGTCGAGGGATGCCGAGGTGAATGGTGCTTTGAGCAAGTCGCCGGCAGTGACACTCTCGAAGCCGGCATTGGTCACCACGGCCACGGGCCCCGCCGTGAGCGCCGGATAGGCACCGAGCCACGCCAATCCCGCGTCGAACGCCTGCTGGGTTTCAGCAAGAAACACCCCGGCTCGGCGCAGCAGCGCCTCCTCCAGTACCCAATCCCCCGCGATCGCACCGGTATGACTTGCCGCGGCACACTGCCCGGCAGCGGTGCGCCCGCCACGGTAGAGCAGCAGGCGCCGTCCCTGTCGGCACAGGCGCTTGGCCACCCCGGCCGTCGCCGCGAGTTCGCCCGGACCGAACCCCTCGACATAGAGACCGATCACCCGAAACGCCGCGTGCGCTTCGAGTGCTTCCAGCACATCGGGGAGGGCGATGTCCAGTTGATTGCCCAGCGCCAGTGCGAAACCAATCGGCAAGTGCCGGTTCCGTGAGAGGCGGCTCAACAGGAAGGCTCCGCTCTGACTCAGCAGTGCGATGGCGCCTCCCGCGCGATCGGGGCCGTGGAACTTCTCCGCCGGGATGAAGGAGCTGTCGAGCCCGCGGCCCGGCACCCAGTGACCGAGGAAGTTCGGGCCGAGGAGCGCCGGGGCCCAGCGTCCCGACGCGCGCGCCCCCTGTAGCTCCTCCACCAGTCGCGCACCGAGTCCCCTCCGATCGGCTCCGTCACCAATCCCGCCCGCCACCAGCGCAACGACTCGCGCACCCCCACCCTGCGTCAGCAGGCGCGACACCGTCTCGAAGGTCGCGGCAGCCGGGAGGGCGAGGATCAGCAGGTCGACCGGTGCCTCCAGCAGCGTCGCGACATCCGGGACGCAGGGAACGTCGAGGAATCGCTCGTGACCCGGCTTGATCAGCAGCAGGTTGCCGTTCAGCGCAGGGCACCGTTGCAGATTGGTGAGAATCGTCCGCCCGACGCCACCCGCAGCCGCAGAGACGCCCGCCAGCGCGACCCGTCGCGGCTCCAGCAAAGCCGTCAAGAACTCCGCGGGAGGGTGCTCCCGCGGTTGCGACAATCTCGCCGGGTCGCCGCGTCGACCCACGCCATCAAGCGGACGCGGTTCACCGTGCTCATCGATGGCAACCGGATTGAGTTCAACGAGTTCCAATCCCTCGACCTCGGCGAGATCGCGCAGGGTCCACAGGCCGGTGAGGAACCGACGAAGTTGCTGCTCCGACGTCAGCCCGGTCGTGCCCCGCAATTGCCCCAGCCAGATCCGTCCGAGCAAGTGGTCACACAATTCATTGAACGCTACCCCGGGGTCCACGAATTCCATTGGCCAGCAGAGCGCCGGCGCTCCCTCGGCCAAGGCCTCTGCCCGGAGCCCGCCGAGTCCCATCAGCAGCGTCCACCCACCTTCGCCGCGTGTGAGCGAGACGAACGCCTCCGTCGGCAGCCCTTCGGCGCAGGCCTTCGTGATTCGCTCGCACACCAGCGCCCCGAGCCACTCCAACCCGCCGGCCTCAACCTGCTGCTGCATCAGGCTCGCGCTGCCGACCAGCTCCGAGATGTCGAACGGGAGGAAGCGCACCGCCCCGCACTCGGACTTGTGGAACAGTCCATCGCCCAGTCCCTTCAGCACGACCGGGTCGCCGGAGCGGAACGGTAGCGGCTCCCCGAGCATTCCGTGGGCCGGTGTCGACAAGCCCGCGCGTTCGAGCAGGGCATAGATCTCCGGCTCGGAGACGAAGCAGCTCCTGGTCGCGAGATGGGTCACACCGGCACTCCCGCGAAATAGGACGCCCCGGCTGCAAACGCTGCCTCGTTGAGAGGAAGGAGCGCGGGCTTCCCCTGCAACACCGTTTTCAGCGTGGCGAGAAACGTCTCGGGTGGAAAGAGCGCTGTGGCTGCCTGCAGTGCCCCGAGTGCCACGATGTTCTTCACCATCGGCCGCTGCAGGTCGTTCGCGATGGCGGTGAACGGCACGCCGAACACCCGGCGGCCAAGTGGCAACGGCGGCACTTCCCGGATCACGGTGGAGTCGTAGAGAATCAAGCCGCCCTCGCGAACGGTGGCGGCGAATTTCGCCAGACTTGGCGCATTGAAGGCAATCAGCACGTGTGGGTCGGGTGCGGCCGGGTTGAGGACTTCGACCTCGGCGATATGCACGTCAGCGTAGGACGTTCCACCCCGACTTTCGGGGCCGTAGCTGGGAATGTGCGTCGCATCGAAGCCCTCGTCGATCGCGGCGCGCGCGAGCAACAGCGCGGCGGTCTGGGCCCCATCACCGCCAGCCCCCGCCAGCTTGAAGGAGATATCCCGTCCGCCGAGATGCCTGGGGAACCCTTCGGCGTGGCGAGGGACGACGTCCTGAGTCGCACCGATCATCCCGAGCAGCTTCTCTGGCTCGAAATTCGGCGGCTGGCGGTCCCACCACGGTTCGACCGTGAGATCCTTCTTGACGCCGAGGGGATAGATCGGCTCCATCTGCTCCTTGACCCACGCTTCACTCTGCTCCGGAGTGAGCTTCAGGTGCGTCGGGCACTCGGCCAGCACTTCCACGAAGGCGTAGCCGCGGCCCTCCTGCTGGATGCGAATCGCTTTGTCGATCGCCTTGCGGGCTCGGACGCGTTGCTTCGGGTCGAACAGTGCCACGCGCTCCACGTACACGGGACCATCCAGTTGCGCAATCAATTCGGCGACACGAAGCGGTTGTCCCATCATCCGGGTCCGGCCATCGGGAGAAGTACTCGTCTGCTGTCCCATCAGTGACGTTGGAGCGAGTTGCCCCCCCGTCATTCCGTAAATCGCGTTGTTGATGAAGATGACCGTGATCGGCAACCCCATCTGTGCGGTGGAAATCGTTTCGGCGAGTCCGATGGATGCCAGGTCGCCATCGCCTTGGTAACAGATCACGATGCTGTCGGGATTTGCCAGCTTGTGTCCTATGGCAACGGCAGGAGCTCGACCGTGCGCGGCCTGAGTATTCCCCACATCGAAATAGTAGTACGCGAACACGGAGCAACCGACCGGGCTTACCAGGATCGTGCGATCCTGAATCCCGAGCGCCTCGATCGTCTCGGCCAGGTCGCGGTGCACCAGTCCGTGGCCGCAGCCAGGGCAATAGTGGGTGGAATGCCCCTTGAGCCCTTCACCCTGGGCGTGGCGCTCGAACCGGTCGTAGAAGACATTCATCGGGCCGCCCCCTGCAACACGCCAGCGATAATTTCGGACTGCTCTGGCAGCACGCCGCCGTACCGCCGTACCGACGAAATCGGCGGGGTGGCGATTCCCGCGTGACTGAGCGCCAGCCGCAGCTCGTTCTCCAGTTGCCCTGGGCTCGCTTCCACCACCACGATCTGCTTCGCTCTCGGCATCAGCCCTTCGAGTGCATCGATCGGGAAAGGCCACAGCGTGATGGGGCGGAAGAGCCCGGCCTTCACTCCCTGCTCACGCAGTGCCTCAACGGCACCCTTCGCCATTCGCGCGGGCGTGTTACACGCGACCAGCAGCACCTCGGCGTCCTCGCAGCGATAGCAATCGGCCCGTTGCTCGGCCGCCGCGATCGCTGCGTATTTCGCATTCAAGTGGATGTTGTGGATCTCAAGCTCGGCCTCCGACAGGTGAATTGAGCAGATCAGGTTGCGCCGATGTTCCAGATCGCCGTACACGGCCCACGCCGGGAGGCCGGGCCGGGTCATCGTCGTGGGAAGCCGCACCACCCCAGTCATCTGACCCAGGTAGCCATCGCCGAGGACGACCACGGGATTGCGGTAGCGAAAGCTCAACGTGAAGGCGAGCCGGGTGAGGTCGAGCATCTCCTGCGGTGTGGCGGGCGCAAGGACGATCGCCTGCGTGTTGCCGTGGCCGAGACCCCGGCACGCCAATTTGATGTCGGCCTGCTCGGGGCCGATGTTCCCGAGTCCGGGCCCGCCGCGCATGATGTTCACGAACACGCCGGGTACCTCCGCGCCGATCATATAACTGACGCCCTCCAGCATCAGCGAGAAGCCAGGGCTCGAGGTAAAGGTGATGCAGGGCAGGCCGGCGCCGCCGCAGCCATACATCATATTCACCGCCGCGACTTCGCTCACCGCTTGCACGAATGCTCCATCGAGTTTGGGCAGAATCTTCGCCATCAGTTCTGCCCCCTCGGTCGACGGTGTGATCGGGTAGCCGAAGACGTGACGACATCCGGCCAGCAGCGCCCCAAGCGCTGAGGCATAGGTCCCTTTCAGGACCAACGCCTGGCTCGGGGGGAGGGAGATCTCTTCTGATGGATGCGCCACGGGAATCGGTGCAGTCGTCGGCCTGGTCCCGAACAGCGATGCGGGATCCGCCAGTTCGAAATCTCCGATGTACTCGTGCCGGACCGGCGCTGGCTGGGGGCGGAGCCCATACGGTTCGGGGCAGGCCTGGACGCAGAGCTGGCAGCCGTTACAGTCTTCGAGGTCCAGGGCAACCGGCACGTAGCCGGTGCCAGCGTGGATCAGGTCGCCCTGAGCAATGCAGTCCTTCGGGCAGGCGTCGACGCAGCGCAGGCAACCCTTGCAGAACTCGGGTTCGAGGAATGGCTTCGGTCGGGTCGCACTGTGGACGGTCATCAGACTGCCTCCCTGAAGGAAGCGCTCACCTCGGTTCGCACCCTCCGCTGGAGCACGCTCCAAATCCTCCCCTGGGCCGGTGACAGGACTATGAGGGCAGGATGAAGGAACCGTTATGCGGTACCGGATCGGCTACCTTCAATTCGCTCTTCCGCCTCCGCCGCATCGCCAGGAGCTCGCGTGACCAACTCCCCAACGACCCCGTGTCCCCACTGTGGTGTCCGTTCGAGCGGAACGTTCTGCCCAGCGTGCGGGGCGCGACTGGCGGCCCAGGGCCGCTTCACGCCGTGGCAGCTGGTGGGGTTGCTGGGGGCGACGGCGGGCGTAGCGGTGATCTGGGCCTTGAGTGGCCCGAGTCGGGCCGGCAAGAGCGCCGCTGCCAGTGCCGCGGCGGTGCCCACGGCCGTCGCGCCCGACATTTCCTCGATGTCACCCCGGGAACAATTCGGCCGACTCGCCGACAAGGTGGAGACGGCGATGGAGTCGGGCGATACCGCCACGGTGGTTCGCTTCCTCCCGATGGCGGAGCAGGCGTGGACGAACCTCACCGCTGCCGACCGCGACATCGACGCCCGCTTCCACGTGAGTCTGCTTTGGGCGCGGGTCGGGCAGGCCCCCGCGGCGCTCGCCCAAGCCGACACGATCCAGGCTTCCGTCCCGTCGCATCTCTTCGCCGACTATCTTCGCGCGATCATCGCTGACGTCCAGGCTGACACGAGCTCCGCACGCCGTTCGCGCACAAGCTTCCGGGAACACTACGCGGCGGAGATCGCACTCAACCGTCCGGAGTATCAGGCCCACCGCGCGATGCTCGATCAGTTCCTCGCGACGATACCCACGAAGCGGACGAATTGACCCGCTGACTTCCGGAGCCGGACCGTGCGCCGCGCCAACCTTCCGCGTCGGGACTTCCTTGCGATCGCCGCTGCTGCCGCGGTTGCCGGCCGCACGCCGGTCACACCGCCGCCACGCCCGCGCCCTGCGCCGAGTCCGGCTCGTCATCGAGGAGTCGCTGGCCTCGGCTGCACCGCCAAAGCTGCAACTCTGCGCTGGCGGCGAACTGTAGCGGCTGCCTGTGCGCGAAAACGGATTCGTGACGTCCACTCGGCCACAGCTCAATGCCGATGGTGCCGACGACTGTGCAGACCTCTGGAGACCCCGATGACACCCGACGCAAAGCCCAGTCGCGATGAACACGAGAACGCTTCGACCACCCGCCGTCGGGAAACCCCGGCACTCGAGGGGCGTGAGCCGCTTCCCGAGGAACTCACTGGGCGGGCCAGTGGCACGACGGAGGACCTCGCGACGCTGTTCGACAACGAGTCGGGTGGACACCTCGCCGACGGATTCCGAGGAGGAAGCGACGACGATCGCGAGACGGACGTTCGGAATATTGATGCTACGGAGGTCGAGCCGCCCGAAGGGTCGGAAGCCGAGCCCGAGAGTGGCGAGGAAGCAATCGCGCGCTAGCCGCCGCCCCTGGGGACGGACGGCCCCACGAGTTCAGCTGCGGCGATCGTCCAGCGGCGCGAGGCGGGGCGTGGCCCAGACGGCCATCAGCGCGATCGCCAGCCCGGCGACGGCGTCCATCGCGTAGTGGACCTGGAAGTACACCACGCCGACGAAGATTCCTGCTGCGATCGGCAGCAAGAGCCAGCCCAGTGCGCGCCAGTGCTTCAGGGCCAGCAGGACTGCCGCCGCAGAAGCAGCGACGTGGCTCGACGGGAAAGCCGATCCCCACGAATCGCCATCATCGATCAGCTGACGCACCATCCGGGTCGGGAAATCACTCCCGGCGCCCGGCGTCGGCCAGCCCCACAGATACGAAGGCCCCGCCACCGGGAAGACCAGGAAGAGCAGATAGCAGGTGAGGAAGACGAGCGAGATCCCGAAGATCGTCTGCCGCGCCCGCGCCCGGTGACCCTTCCACCAGAGCGCGGCCGGCGCGAGAATCACCGTCGGGAAAAAAAGCAGGTAAGAGAGGCCAAGCGCCCACGAGAGCGCCGGGCGGGAAGCGTTCCGGCTCCAGTCGTATGCGAGCTGTCGACCGAACGTCGCGGCTTCCCAGTGCTGTACCGTACTGTCGAAGGAGAAACCGCTCAAGGCGCGCGGTCCGTTCAGGAGGCCGACGGAGCCATAGACAGCGGTCAGGATGAAGAGCGGGTACCAGTCCGCCAGAACGCACCCCTTCGCTTCAGCACGGCGGCGCGCCTCGGAGGCGAGCCCAACCAGCACCAGCAAGAGCAGGTGGGCGACGAGGAGCCAGCCGATTTCGGTGTGGGCCATCGGGGTGCCGAACCGCCCTACCGACTGACCGATCAGGATGCTCGCCGAGCAAACCGTATAGAGCGCGGTCAGCTTGTCGAGCGGCGTGAACGCCGCAGAGATACGTCGCGGCCACGCGATCGTGGTCGAAGCCCAGGGTAACGGTGTCGCCAATCCGAGGTCTCCCGTCCTGTGCCAGGGCGGTAAAAGGGGCCTCGGCCTTCCGAGGACACCCCAATCTGGCGAGGCGGCGAGGGCACCGCCAGCCTTACCCCCTCCAAAGGGCTAGATCTCCTCAACCGGGGTGGGCGGGCTTGGCAGCGCCTCGAAGCACCCTCCCGGTCGGTCCCCGCCGCCACCCCTACAGCTTCAGCAGTGGCAGCAGGGCGTCCCGGAGGGCGAACCAGATGAACTGCGGAAGCGTCTCCTCCGCGGTCCAACGATGGGAGATCGTGCCGTCGAGCGCCGGCTTGCCGCTGGACGGGTTGTCATCGCGCAGGACGAAGGCGTTGGCCGCGAACTTGACCACGGCCCGCTTTAATTTGCCAAGCAGATTGGTCTGGTCGCGCGAGATTCCAGGAACCTCGATGCCGAGGCCTTCCCATCGGGGAATGACGGTGCCGTTGGCCACGCCGTTGCTCACCGTCGCGTTGAAGCGGACCGAGCTGATGTGCCCACGGGTGAAACGAAAGCCGGTGGCATCGACGATCAGCCGATTGAATGCCGTCGCATCGATCTCGCCGAGCGAACCTCGCCATTTCATCCGGAACTCCGGCGCCAGGAGGGGGATCTCCGCTTCGAAGTGCAGTGCGCCGGCACCCATCAACCGCGCATCCGCCCGGAGGATCAGCGGTGTGGCGTCGCTCATCTGTTGCGGATCAGTGCTGACGTTGAGCAGCGTCGCCTTGACGCCCTCGAAGGTGAGCACTCCCGGCACCGGCGCCATCGAATCGCGCTCCCGGTACTGGATCCGCCCCGTGGCGACGACGGTATCGGCGTGGATCTGGAGCCCGAGAGCACGGAGCGCTGCTTGCGGCGTTCGGTGGTGGCTCTTCCCGGGCGCGGGCAGCTTCCCCTTGTCGGACATCACGTCCAGCGCGAGCCCGGAGACGTTGGCGCGCCGAATGTTGAATCGTCCCTCCCGCAAGTACTCCGGCAGCTGCGCTCCGAGCACCTCAACTCGTCCGACATCAAGTGCGGTGCGCCCGCTGCGGTAACGGGTCCGGCGGAGAAACGCCGCGTCGTTGCCGCGTGGGGCAACGTGCAGTCCCTCGGCAATCACACGCCCGGCAGGTAAGTCGATGGCGAGGCGTGCCAGGGAGAGTTCGTCCGTGTTGTTGCGGCGGGAGATGCCGCGGGCCGTCAGGGTGGCCGGACCGACCGGCAGCGGACCTGCCCAGGTGGCCGAGTCGGTGTCGAATCGCAGGTGGGCCAGCGACAGACTATCGATTCGTGTCACCGCGCTATCGCCGGCCCGGAGGCGTGCCTCGACCACGCGCAGTGCCGTCAGCGCAAAGGTGTCGAGGCGGATGGAGCGACCGAGCGCGCGCAGCGTCGCGGCAACCGTGCGGTCGTCTCCGAAGGATACAGGCTCGTCGGGCTTGCCCCGGTGTGCGATTGGTACGGTGATCGAACCACTGTCGAGGTTCATCCGCCCCACGGCGACATCCCCCCGGGTCAGGAACGCCCGCCAGTCCACCTGACGAAGCGCGAGTCGTCCGACGGAGAGTGCGCTGAAGCCGAGCGAGTCACTCAACCCCCCTGGCAGCGGCTCGTAGATCAATCCATCGAGTTGGACCGTGCCCTGCGCGAGACTGGCGGAGAGATGGTGCAACGCCAGTCGGGTCGACGACTCTCGGCTCCCCTCGAAGCCGTCGAGCGTGACCGTGACATCCCGCGATAGCAGCGTGCTCCGCTTCGAGACTGGTTCCTTCGGGTCGTAGTGAAGTGAGTCGAGACGCACCGTCAGGCGATCGAACGCCACCGCTGTGCGGCGTCCCGACCGCCCGGAAATTCCGAGTGCGAGTCGGACCTGTGGGAAGGCCAACGTGTCGACTTTGACGAATGGGATCTCACGCGGGAGGTCAATGTTCTTTTGCAGCGTCAGAAAGCTGCTGCTGTCCGAGGCGGTGGCCACACGCGCCGGGGCGGACGGAGTGGGAACTTCCGCGACCAGCGCAACGGTGTCACAGCCTGCGCGGGAGACGTGCAGCCCACGTCCGGCGGTCAGCTGGTCGAGGTCGATGCCGTCGAGCGAGCAGTTCCGGAAGCGCAGGGTGACAGAAGGGAGCACCTCCTTCCGCTTGCTGTTCGCCACCGGGTCGGTGACAACCACAATGGTATCGATGGCAATTTTGCGATGCTCGGTGTCGACCCGGATGGTACTGGCGGTCAATTGGTACGCGCCGTCGCTGAGGCGGCGGACTTCCTTCGCGGCCCAGCGCCGGATCACCGGGTCGACGATCGCGACGGCACGCCGACCAACCAGCCAGCGGTTGCTCCAGATCAGGTAGCCACCGACGGCTACCAGCAGCAGGACAACCCCGGCTCCAATCGTGAGGCCACGGTGGGTGAGCTTCAGAAGGCACCTGGTCGGGTGGAATGTGGAAGAATGCTCACGCCGCACCAGCGTCGGCACAAGGGCGATACGGCTGTCGCGCCGGACTGTGGCGCCCTCACCCCAACTCGGTCCCGCCATTTCCGCCGGTCGGTTTCTGGCGTTGTAACTCGCGAATGTGCAAGGAGTTGCGATTACTGGACTGGCCTGCTCCGCCCGGCCCGCGCCTTGCTCCTCACTCTCCCGAGTCCCGCGGCAATGCTACGTGCGGAATCGCCGACCCTGACCAGACCGAGACCGTGACCGTGACGCCTTCTGTCGCTGATGCCGTGATACCATATGATGACGAACTTGAGGCGCGCCTCCGGCACGTCGAGAAGATGGACGCGGTGGCTCGGTTGGCCGGCGGCCTGGCCCAGGAGATCGGCAACCTGATGACGGCGGCGGGGAATGAAGTACGCGAGCTGTTGCTCGAGTGTGGCCCGGCTCATCCGCTGCGGGAGCGCCTCGACGACCTCCACGGACCGCTCACGCGAGCAGCGCTGATTACCCGTCAACTCAACACCTTCGCCCGCCGCCAGCCGCGGCGTCCGGTGCTCACCGACTTCAACCAATTAGTGCTGCAGCTGCTTCCCCTGGTGCAGCGGCTCGCCGGACCCTTTGTGGTGGTTGAGAAATCGCTGGTAGATGATGGCGCCTGGCTGGAGGCCGACTCGGGGCAACTCGAGCAGGTACTCCTCAACCTCGTCGCGAACGCGCGCGATGCGATGCCGCTCGGTGGCACGCTCCGGTTGGCCACGTTTCGCTGGCGACTGGAGTCGGAGCGCTCGCACCGCTACGGCACGCTGCCGGCCGGGGAGTGGTCGGTGCTGGAAGTATCCGACAGTGGTACCGGAATGGATGTGGAAGTCCTCGACCAGCTGTTCGAACCGTTTTTCACTACGAAGTGCCCGGGGCAGGGAACCGGACTGGGGCTCGCAGCGGTTTACGGCGTGGCACGGCAACTGGGTGGGCAAGTGATGGTGAACAGCGCTCCCGGCATCGGCAGCACCCTCGCCGTCTGCGTCCCGGCTCGGGAGGCCCCCATTGCGCGGCCGCTCGTGAGTGGCGGGCCCGAGGCGATCCTCGTGGTCGACGATGACGAGTGGGTCCGGACGGTGACGTCGCGCATCCTTCGCCGCGCCGGGTACGGGGTGCTTGAGGCCGACCACGCGACGTCCGCGCTGGAACTGTTGCGGGACGTGGCCGGCGGTTGTGTCCGGCTCGTGCTGACCGACATCCTGATGGCCGGTGAGAATGGCCGCGCACTCGCCGAGGCGGTCCGACGCGACTATCCGTCGGTGAAGCTGGTGCTGATGTCGGGGAATGCAGTGGATTCGTTCCCAGCAGCCCTCGCCAGCGCCGAGTACGGACCGATCCTCAACAAGCCGTTCACCGCCCTCGAGCTGCTCGAAGCGGTGCGAGCCCGGGTCAGCTAGCCCGGCCGGCACCGCCGAGCGGTGACGCGCGAGTCTCGTCGCCCTTGTCCCCGGGCGACCGGTGGTCGATTTTATCCAGCGCGCGGGTCCCTTTCCGTGCTCGACCGTCACCACTGAGAGCCGCGATGAAAGCGAACGACATCCGCAAGGGCAACGTGATCTACTACGGGGGCAAACCGCACCTCGTGATGGACTTCACCCACCGCACTCCGGGCAACCTTCGAGCCTTCGTCCAGGTCCGCCTGCGCAATCTCAGCTCGGGGATGTCGACCGACCACCGATTCTCGGCCACGGAAACTGTCGAAGAGGCTCGCCTCGACACCAAGGCGATGCAGGTGGTCTACACGGACGGTAACGGCGTCCACGTGATGGATGCCGACACCTATGAGCAATACACGCTCGACCCCGAGATCGTTGGCGACGATGCCGCCTGGATGATCCCCGAGATGACCTTCGACGCCGTGTGGCTCGAGGGGAAGCCGATCTCGTTCACATTGCCCAAGTCGATGGAGCTGGAAATCATCGAGACGGCCCCGGCGATGAAGACCGCCACGAAGAACGCCTCCTCGAAGCCAGCGAAACTCAGCAACGGTGTCACTATCAACGTCCCCGAGTTCGTCGGCCAGGGCGAGCGGGTGCGAGTGAATCCGGCCGAGCGCGCCTACATCGAGCGGGTGAAATAGCGCTGCGAGATCGGGAGCGATGACGAAGGGGACGCTGCGTCAGCAGCGTCCCCTTCGTCATATCCGTCTCGCGATCTCTCGCGGCTACGGACGGTCCGGTCCCCGCCCGCCGCCGCCACCCCCGGGGGCGCGCTGGCCGCCGAACATCCCCGCCTGCGGGTTGCGCACCGCCTCGGGGAGTAGCGCCCACTGGACGTCGGTGAGAATCGCATTGGCCTTGGCGCGATCGGTCGTCTGTTCCTTCTGGATTGCTTCCAGGATCGGCCGCAGCTTGGGCATCATTGCTGCAAAGTCCGGGTTGGCACCCGCCTTCTTCAGCTCTCCCTCGAAGTCTGTCAGCAACGGGGTGATCCGGGCGTCACCCGAATCGACGATGGCTTGCAACCTCGCGACCTGGTCGGGCACGAGGGCCAGCGAATCCCTTCGCTGCAGCGCTGCCTTCGCCACGTTGGGTGCCGCATCACGGATCCGGGTCAGGAACTGCTGGGCGAAGCTGCCACCCTGCGCGCCACCAGCGCCACCCGCTGCGCCGCCGCCGAAGCCGCCGCGCAGCAAGTCCCGACCCTGCGCCTGACCGATCGTGTAGCGGCCGGTGACCCGGAGCTGGAATGGCGCGCGGATCGACGTCGATCCCGCATTGGTGGCGCCGAAGCGCTCGTTGACGACGTACTTGAAGCGATTGGTCGTGGCGTCGAAGCCCTTGACTGTCAGCAGGGTGGCATCTGGACGGGCGTTGCCACCCCATCCCTTGATGTCGTCCGCCCCGTGGACCAGTTCGTCGAGTCCGCCGAGCAGGTTCACTGTGGCGAGCGAGATGGTCATTCGGCGATTGAACTGGATCGGGCGCCAATTGACTTGCAGGTTGAACTGCGGGGTCCAGGGACCGCGACAGCTGTTGCGGTCAGCGATCTTGCCAAACTGCGACACGAGGCAGGCGCGGCCGCCGCTCGAGGTGCTCGAGAGCAGGCGGGTCATCGCGGCCGACACGTCCGCGTCTGCGGTGGTCGCGGGATTGAAGATGAAGGCGCGATCGTTGCGCGACCCGTCGCCGTTGACATCGCTGCCAACCAGCGGGGTGTAAGGTGTGCCCGAGACCATACTGCCGATTGCCGTGATCTCCAGTCCCTGATTGAAGGGCCAGGTCAGGTTCAGTTGCAGGTTGTGCCGGCGGTCGCTCGACGATCGCGCCCACTGGTACACGTTCGGATCGCCCGCGGTGGAATTACCACCGCCGCCGCCACCAAATCCGCCCCCGAAGCCTCCACCCGCCCCACCCTGGTCCTTCGCGTACATCAGCGTGTAGTTGAAGTTGATCAGCGCACCTCGCCGCGTGAACGCCGTGATACCCGCGGTCACCTGCTTCGTCTCGTTCTCGAGCTTGCTAAAGACTTGATTCACCGTGCCGTAATTGACGTCCACACGCGACGCCGATAGCGGGATCGCGCCCGTGGTAGTGATGATCTGCGTGGGGTCGGCGTACACGGGACGATTGACTTCGTTGCCGATGGTGAAGCGCGCCGTCTCGTTCAGGTTCAGGTCGCGTGAGGCCGACTGCCCAATGCCACGCACGTAGGAGGCGTCGAGGTTCAACGCCCACGTGTTCCAGAACCGGCGGGTGAGGCCGAGCGACCCGCGGTAGGTCTTGGCGGCGCCATAGTTCGCGTCGTACACCGTGACCGACGGCCGGCCGGTGAGGATCGGCGTGGAACCACCACCGAGGCATTGCGACGGAATGGTCGATGGGTCATTGGCGAAACTGTTCCAGTCAGGGATTGGCACGCCGCTGCCCACGCAGCTCAACTGCGTCTCGGTGGTCAGGAAGCCGGCCTGCGCCTGTGCCGTGCCCGGGAGCGTGCTCGGCATCGTGCCGCGGAAGACGCCCGCACCACCCCGCACGACGAGGGCGGGGAGCGCGAAACCGCGCTGGCCCTGTCCCTGCTGCTCGCGCGCTGGAATCGTCCACGAGAAGCCGAGCCGTGGGGTGAAGTAGCTCTCGCTCGGCAACAGATCGGTCCGAACGCCGAAGATGCGTTCCACCACGGTATTGCGAGCGGGAGCGCCGGAGAAATTGCTGTGCTCGAACCGGCCCCCGAGTGTGAGCTGGAGGTTCTGGCTCGGGCGCCATACGTCGCTGAGGTACACCGCTGAATTGATCGCGCTACCGCTGCGGACGGTGGGCTGAAGCGTCCGAGTGAATGACGCTGGCGTGTTGGCCGCAAAATCCGCCAGCGAGTTGTAGAAGTAGGTCCCCCAGCGGTTGCTGGTGACATCCTGATCGAAGTTCGACAGGTTTGTCAGCACGCCGAGGCGAACACGGTGCGCACCGCCAGCCGGCAGCAACGAGACCTCCTCGGAGATCTCCAGCGCCCTGGTGGCGTTGTGCTGCGGCAGGCCGGAGTTCCCACCGAAGCCGAAAGTGGTGGTGGCCACGCTCCCGTCGGCGAGCGTCGAAAAGTTCTGCACCCGTCCAGTCGGGACGTTCAGGAAACCGTCCGACTTGGTGGTGTTGGTCGAGCCGTAGACGCGCAGTTCGTTGGTCACGTTGGTGCCGAAGCGCGAGGCGACTGACAGCTGCAGCCCGCCTCCAGAGCCGGCCTGGTTCCCACCGACCTGCGCCAGCTGCGTGGAGCCGATCCGCGTCGGGTCGGAGCCATTGAGGTTCAGGTCGCCGCGCAGGGTGACGGTGTGACGGTCGGCTGCGTTCCAGTCGAATCGGAGGGTACTGGTGAGCCGGTCGGTCGTCCGGTTTGGGTCGATCCTGCCGGCGCGCGCTGTCAGGCCGGTGGCGTCCGCCAGGGTAATGAATCGGGCAACCGAGTCCGACGACGCGCCGAGTCGTGCCAGCGTGGTCTGGTCTGCTGCGTCGAGCGTTGCAATCGGCGCCAGCGCGCGATTCAGCTGTACGGCGCCGTAGAGAAACAACTTGTCCTTCTTGATCGGAGCGCCCAAACCGCCGCCGAGCTGCTGGCTGGTCTGGCCGGCGGTGAAGACGTTGTTCGTGGCTGAGCCCCAGGCGAGGTGGCGGTCCTGGAGGTTCATACTCACGGAGCCTTGCTTGACGTTGCTGCCGCCTCGCGTCGTGGCCGATACCTGGCCGCCACTGAATTGGCCGCGGGCGACATCGTAGGTGCTGGTGATCACGCGGGTGCCGCGGATGGCATCCTGCGGCAGCGAGCTGTTCCCGCCGCTCATCGACGACCCGTCGACCACGAAGCTGTTCTGGGAAGTGCTCTGTCCGGCCACGGAAAACGCCGCGCCCGTCGAGTCCGTCCCCGGCGTGACCACGACGCCGGGAGCCAGTGCGGCGAGGGCGGCAAGATCGGAGGCGTCGATTGGAAGTTTGGCGGCCTGATCCGCCGAGATGTTGCGCTCAGTGCTGCCCGGCGTAGGGCGGTCGTTGCCGCCGCCCTGCGGCTGGCGGGCGCCCCGTGCCGTGATCTCCGCCAGTACGATCGGTTTTGCGCCCAGCTTCACGTTGAGCACGATCCGGTCGTCGTCGGCCTGCCGCGAAACGTTCTGGATGAACGGTTGCTTGCCGATCTGTCGTACGGTCACGCGATACTGGCCGGTGCCGTCATTGAAGAAAATGGTATAGCGACCCTTGTCATTCGACGTGGTCTTCTTGGTGACCTGACTCTCGATACTGTAGGCCTCGATGCCTGCGCCCGCGACCCCCTTGCCGGTCGCGTCGGTGACGGTCCCGGTGATCACGTCGACGGAACTGCCAGTTTGTGCTGCTGCGCTCTGGAGCCCCAGCGCTGCGAGGGCGAACACGGCCAGCACGAAACCCAGGGGGCGGGCGAACAAGCGCATCAGCATGACAGATCCCGGTGGCGGGGTCCTTCGGCACGAGCTCGGCGGAAGCGCCGAGTGGCACCACGGACCTTGTTACGCCGGGATATCACGAAAAGTTGTTGCCACCCCACCCTGCAGGTGGGGTGGCAACGCTGAAACGCCCGCTCAGCCCGCTTCGGGTGGGGTCGGCGCCGGAGGCTCCTTGGCGTCGGCCGATTCCGCGGGAGCCGCCGCCTCGCCCTTGGCGGCATCCCCAGCCGGCTCGCAGTCCAGTAGCTCTGCGACCCGCTGACGGATCCCCTTGAATTCGCCCCGGGCGTCGGTGGCAAATTCCTCGATGTCCTCCCTGGCCTCGGTCACCGCTTCCTCGACCCGTTCCCGGGCCTTCGCGAAGAAATCATCGGGATTTTCGAGGGCCGCCTTCGCCTTGGCGGCTAGCTCACGCGCCTTCTCGTCGAGATCGTCAAATAGACTCATTTTCCTGCTCCAGATGGTGGGGGCCGCCACTCGGCGGTCCCCTTAGGGTAAACTCCTTTCCCTCTGTCGGCGTCCGAGAAGGGTCTTCGCGCTGCGCCTGAGGTTTCTTGCCGATACCGCTGATGTGACGCCGCTGGAGCGTTCGCCGACACGGGTTCCGGAACCGGGGGGCGTGCTCGATCTCAAGGCGGCGCCTCCGACACCATCCGCGCGGGGCAAGACTGGCTGCCGGCCCACGGGCGGCATACCATTGGTGCCGGAGGTCGCGGAACGAAATCGGCGGCCGCGCGGTTAGCAGTGGTGTCTACCCACGGACGGAGTTCAATCTGACAGCGGTGCAACCAAAGAAGAAAATCTCCGGCGCGGTCGCCTGGCGGGAGGCGCGCGAGCTCCTCTGGCAGCACCGGAAGCGACTCGGCCTCGGTTTCGTCCTGATGCTGATCAATCGCGCGGCGGGATTCGTGCTACCGTGGTCGTCGAAAGAACTCATCGACAAGGTGCTTCCCACCAGAGACAGTTCGTTACTCTGGCCGCTCGCCGCTGCCGTCGGTGTCGCGACGCTGATCCAGGCGGCCTCGTCCTTCGGGGTCTCCCAGATCCTCGGCGTTGCAGCCCAGCGTGCCATCACCGAAATGCGTCGCGCTGTCCAGTCACACCTGGTACGACTCCCGATCCGGACGTTCGACGCGACCCAGACCGGTCAGCTGGTCTCGCGCGTGATGAGTGATGCCGAAGGAATCCGGAACCTCGTCGGCACAGGCCTGGTGCAACTGGTCGGCGGCGCGATCACCGCCATCGTGGCATTTGTGTGGCTGATGGCGCTCAACTGGCGACTCACCTCGGTGACGGCCGTGCTTCTGGTGGCCTTCGGAGGTGGCATGGCCTTCGCGTTTACCAAGCTGCGTCCGATTTTCCGCGAACGTGGCAAGCTCAATGCCGAAGTCACCGGCCGACTCGTGGAGAGCATCTCCGGGATCCGGGTCGTGAAGGCCTATACCGCCGAGCGTCGTGAGCAGCACGCCTTTGCCAAGGGTGTCAACAAGTTGTTCCGGAACGTGGCTGCCACGATGACCGGAGTCTCGGCGACCACCGCGCTCTCGACCGTCATCGTCGGCATCATCGGCACCCTGCTCATTGTGGTCGGTGGGCGGGACATCATCGCGGAGCGGATGTCGAGCGGCGATCTCTTCCAGTACGTCTTCCTGACCGGCTTGCTGGCCGCGCCGCTGATCCAGATCGCGTCGATCGGCACCCAGATCACCGAGGCCTTCGCCGGACTCGACCGGATCCGGGAATTGCGCGCCATGGCCACGGAAGATGCGGGCGACGCCGAGCTGGACCCCATCGGGCGGGTGGCGGGGCACGTGCAATTCGACCAGGTGACCTTCTCCTACGAGCCCGGGGTACCGGTCCTCAAGGAAATCACTTTCGACGCCCCGGCCGGGTCAACGACCGCGCTGGTGGGAACGAGCGGCTCGGGCAAGAGTACCCTCGTCTCATTGGTGATGGCCTTCAATCGGCCCGACAGCGGCCAGATCCTCATCGATGGACGCGACCTCGCCAGTATGCGGTTGCGCGAGTATCGCAGCCGCCTGGGCATCGTGCTGCAGGACAATTTCCTGTTTGACGGGACCGTGCTGGAAAACATTCGCTTCGCCAAGCCGGATGCGACCGAGGCCGAGGTGCTCGCGGCAGCCTCCATCGCCCACTGCGATGAATTCGCGCTCCGTTTCGAGCTTGGCTATCAGACCATTGTGGGCGAACGCGGCGTCAAGTTGAGCGGCGGTCAGCGCCAGCGCGTCGCAATTGCCCGTGCCATTCTTGCCGACCCGGCGATCCTGATTCTCGATGAAGCGACCTCATCACTCGATTCCGAGAGCGAATCGTTGATTCAGGAAGGGCTGGCGAAGTTGCGGGCAGGGCGAACGACCTTCGTCATCGCGCACCGCCTCTCCACAATTACGGCGGCCGATCAGATTCTGGTGCTGGAAGCCGGGGAGATTGCCGAGCGGGGGACCCACGCCGAACTCGTCGAACTGGGGGGGCGATATCGCGCACTCTACGAGCGGCAGTACCGCCAGGCCATCGATCGCTATGTGAATCCCGGAGAAGAGCTCGCCGGCGCCACGCACCAGCGACGCTAGCAGCCGCCAACTTCGCGCAGCAGCTCGGCGATGGCCTGGCGGCGGCGGAGGCGATCGTCGAGACCACCCGCAGGGGTGAAGTCGTCGTGCTCCTCGTGGCGGGTCTCGAGCTCTTCCTCGCGGCCCTCTTCGGCTCGCCGCAGCCGGTCCTCTTCGTCGAACATTGAATCACCGAACATCGGGTCCTCCTGGCTTGCGCGTCGTTCCATCACGCGTCGGGGTGACACGTCGGGCCGAGGGGAACCAGCCAGGGCCGCAGCTGGGTCGTCGCGCATTGCTTTCTACCTCATACTTCGTGCCACGTGTGGCGACCGGCGAAATACACCCGCCGGCCGTCGCATCGCAGTGACCCGGAGGTCACGGTGAGGCAACGACTTGAGTGTCGGTTTGGGGGTCGAAGGGGAGGAGTCGGCGGCCTCGAACTGGCTCGCCCGCCGGTGACGGGGTCGCTGCAACTGCGCGCTGGGTGACCAGCTTCCGTTCGCCCGGCGCCACAACACTCCGCCCCTACAGGCGCTTCACCTGAACGTCTCGTTACAGCCGGTCGAGCAGCTCTGTTCCGATCACCGGCTTCCACGGCAGGAGTTCGTAGTTGGCGAGGCCTTCCTGAAAGAACGGGTCGCCATCGCGGATCCGGTCGAGGGCGGCCGGGTCGTCGTCGGGGAGCCTCACCAGCAGGGCACCCCCCACCCGAGGATCGAAAGGGCCCGAGGCGAGCAGGATCCCCTCTGCCTGCAAGAATTTGAGGTAGCTTCGATGGGCCTCGGTGCGGACCGCGATTTCGTCCAGCGGGCGCCGGTAGCGCAGGATGATCAGGGCGTACACGTCACGGCTCCGTGTGGGCGCGGGCGACCAGGCGCTTGACCCGACCGAGGATGGCGGTGAGACCTTGGGTGCGCATCATTCCCAGGGTTTCTCCCAGCGCCAGCCGGTCGAGCAGGTCGTCGGGGACCGCCGCGACGTCGGCCGGCGTGACACCGTTGAGGCGGCTCGCCAGGAGCGAGACGAAGCCGCGCACCGTGGGCGACTCTCGCGGCACGTCGGCGTGGATCCGGACCAGGCCATCGTCGAGTCCGACCCAGAGGAAAACCGGGGTCTGGCACTCGGTCACGCGATGGGCTTCGTGGTCGCCCGCCTGACGCAACTCGGCTGGCAACTCCGGTAGCTTGCGCGAATAGTCGAGCAATGTTTCCAGGCGGGTGTTCCGGTCGGCGGCCCGAAAGCGGGTCATCAGATTGTCGAATACCATCGGTGTGTCATCCTCGAGGTCTCCACGTGGAATCTACTCCCGCCGCTGCTACCCCCCCGCTCGTCTCCGCCAATTGGCTGACCGCTCACGGTCACGAACCGGGGATCGTCGTGCTCGACTGCTCGTACTATCTGCCGGCGATGGGGCGTGATGCCGACGCGGAATATCTCGCCGCCCACGTTCCCGGGGCGATCCGATTCGACCTCGATGCGATCAGCGATCCGGCCAGCGATCTACCCCATATGCTGCCGCCGCCCGAGCAGTTCGCCGCCACCGCCGAGCGGCTCGGGATCCGGCCGGATGATCGGGTGATCTGCTACGACGGAAGTGGGGTCAACCTGAGCGCGGCACGCGTGTGGTGGATGTTTCGGATCTTCGGCCATCGCAACGTATCGGTGTTGAACGGCGGCTTCGGCGCCTGGGCGCGCGAGACTCGACCGGTCCAACGTGGTGTCATCCGGCGATTTCCCACCGGCTATCGGGTGCCCTCGCTGGATGCTTCGCTGCTGTACGATCGCACTGCCGTCGAACGCATCGTGACGGGTGGGGACGCGGCGCAGCTGGGCGACTGCCGTTCGGCCCCGCGATTCAACGGCCTCGAGGACGAGCCGCGAGCCGGCCTCCGGCGCGGCCACATTCCAGGGAGCCAGAATCTTCCCTTCACACAGTTCACGGATCCTGCGACGCGACTCTTCCGCACGCCGGCACAGCTGCGAGAGCTCTTCTCCACGCACGGTCTCGACCTCGCGAAGCCGATCGTCGCCAGCTGTGGTTCGGGGGTCACGGCGTGTACCCTGGCGCTCGCGGTCGAGGTGGTACGAGCCGCCGATCCGACCGGCGTCGGCCCTCCCGTCGCGGTCTACGACGGATCCTGGGCGGAATGGGGCAGCGGGACGCGCTGATCGGGCAGTGACCATCGATCAGCGAATCCGCACCCCGCATCGGATTGCTGCCGCGCGCGGTGCCGGCCAGTTCGGTGCCAGTCGCAATGCGGCGGCCGCATCGTCTCGGACGTAGGAACAGGGCCCCCGCTCGGCCAGCGCAATCCGGATCGGGTAACTCCCCGGATCGATCCGGGCGGCCCAGGTCAGTCGACCGAGGTCGCGGGCGTTGCCGGCAACGAGATAGGCGAGAGTCTGCGTGGTGCTCCGCAGCGCGATGATGCCGAGGAGGATCGACGCAACCACCCCGAGCAACGTTCGCCTCCGGGGCATCACGTCGTCGAGCAGCGGCGTCGCATCGGCGCCCTGCAGCAGCGCCCCGGCTGTCATCGCCACGAACAGCAGCGGTGCCGGCAGCAGCAGCACGGCGTCGAACACCCCCATCACCGCCACGGCCGCGAGCAGGGCGATGAGTGCGGCGCCGCTGATCGCGCGGCGAGCACCAGCCATTACTGCGTTGATGCCGCGCCACGTCAGCGCGAATCCCAACAGTACGATTGCTGCCACGGCGATGAAGCCACGTTCGCTGACCACTGCCATCCAGTCACTGCTCGGCCACGGGTTGAGCGGGACCGGATCGCCGAAGGCCCACGAGGGGTCTGACGCGGGCGCCACGTCGGCGTACCGGATCGGCCAGTTTCCGGGACCGACGCCCAAAAGCGGGTGGGATTCCGCAAGCCGGAGGGTATTGCGGTATTGCACCATCCGGCCGCGGCCTGAGCCCTCCCGATGATTCGCGATGTCGCCGAGAGTTTCCGCATAGGGGGAGCGGGCGCGCCACTCGAGCACGTTCGGAATGCTCACCGCAGCCACGGCGCCCGCCAACGCTGCCCCGAGGAGCCAGAACGGCCGCCCTCGAGCGATCGGCAGTGCCGCGCGTCGGCGCGCCAGCAGCAGTGCGAAGAGCATCATCCCGCTGACCGCAGCGGTCCCAAGCCAGGCAGCGCGCGAACGCGACAGCACGATCGCAGCCACCAGAGCGGCGGTCAGGAAGAGGCTCCCCAGCGCCCGCACTCCGCGTCCGCCAAGCGATGTGAGGGCAGCGATCGGCAGGGCCAGCACGGCGAAGTGTGCCAAGAAGTTCCGGTTCCCGAAGGTCCCTCCCGGAGCGCGGGTGGCTGCGAAGAGCGGGCTGCTCAATCCGTAGGCCTGCGACAGTCCGCTCGCGGTGCCGATCGCAGCGGCGGCGGCGGCCCACCCCAGCAGGGCATCGGTCAGCCCTGAGGCCGCCAGATGCCGAGCGGTCACAAACGCAGTCACGCCGGTGATGGTCAGCGCAGCGGCCCGGGTCGCGATCCAGAGGTTTGTCGCACCACCGATGGAGGCGAGGGTCACGACGAGCAACAGCAGGCAGCTCCACGATGCAGCGCGGCGGAGCCCGATCGCGGGGAAGGGCCGCGCCAGCACCACGGCGAGCCACGTCGCGAGGTGAACCGCAGTTTCCTTGGGCAGTTGGTGCCGATCCAGGTCGCTCGGCGACGTCGGAAGGGCGGCCACAACGGCGAGCACCAGCCCGATGCCCAGCGCGTGCGCCGCCGCGCGAGTCGGCCAGCGTGCGGCAGCGGCGTGGTCCAGCGCAGGAGGGAGCGAGGAGGGATCTGACATCAGACGGCGTAGAACATACGTAGGGGGGAGGATGCGCGCCGACGAGAGTAGATTTCCGCTACGCATTCGCGGGGGTTGACCCGATGGAAGACGAACCGTTCGACCCGACGTTTCCCGATGGCGAGGCGTCACGTCCGGCAGCCGTGCTGGCCGCGACCGACGCGCCGGTGCCGTTACACGTCGAGGAGATCAGCGACGACCGAGTGCCGGACGGGATGCGCTGCCTCGGCACCTTTCTCGACGGCAACCTCGTCGCCCGATGTGCGGTGCCGCCGGAGGCGATCGAGTATTTCGCGCGGCACAGCGTGTTCGGGGTCCCGCGACAACTGGTGCTCGCCGCGCGCGAGGAGGAGCCCGGGCTCCGGTGTGAGCTGTACGCGATCGTGCCGATGCCGCCGGCACCGCTCGAGTCCGAAGCGGAAGAGGAGCAGGAGCCGTGGTCGGCCTCGGTGCCGTCTTCCAGCTACGAGCGGACGGTGGCGGAGGCTGCTGATGACCCTGCCACGGACGGCGACGCACCAATGGCAGCCGTGCTGCTTGGCCAGATCGTCCGCTTCCAGCGCGACCGCAAGCATCCTGAGTCGCTGCCCCTGGAGACGGTGGATGTTCTGGCGAAGATTGTCTCTGGTCGGGTCGTCGAGGTGGTCGACAAAGTGCTTGAGGATCTCCTCGGACCGGGAACACCCGGATGACCGCTCCCACCGTGACGCCGATCGGCGATCGTGGCTACGCCCACCCTGCTGTCCTGGTCGACTGCGCTTGGGTCGCCGCGCATCTCGATGATCCCAAGGTGCGATTGCTGGAATCGGACGAGGACCTCCTGCTCTACGAGATCGGGCATATCCCCGGTGCGATGAAGATCGACTGGATCGAAGATCTGAACGATGCCATCGTCCGCGACTACCTCGATCGCGAACGGCTCCAGGCGCTGCTCCGCGCTCGCGGGATCGACGACGATACCACCATCGTCCTTTACGGCGACAAGAACAACTGGTGGGCCTGTTATGCCCTCTGGGTCTTCCGCCTCTTCGGCCTTGCCAACTGCCGGTTGCTCGATGGTGGACGAGCGCGCTGGAGCGACGAGGGCCGCCCGCTTCTGACCGGGCCGCCGCCGGCACGAACCGGGAACATCACCGTGGGACCGCGTGACGACGCCCCGATTCGCGCATTCAGGGAAGATGTGCTGGCACACGTCAAGGCAAATGGTCCCCTGGTGGACGTCCGTTCGCCGGAGGAGTTTCGCGGCGAGCGGATGCATATGCCTGACTATCCCAACGAAGGCGCGCTCCGCGGCGGACATATCCCCGGCGCCCGAAGTGTGCCGTGGGCGAAGGCAATCGACCCCGAGACGCACACCTTCCGTCCCGCCGATCAGCTCCGGGCGCTCTACGAGGTAGAACAGGGGCTGACCCCCGGACGCCCGCTGGTGGTCTATTGCCGAATCGGCGAACGCTCGTCGCATAGCTGGTTCGTGTTGACCTACCTGCTCGGCTGGCCCAACGTGCGCAATTACGATGGGTCGTGGACGGAGTGGGGCAATTCCGTTCGCGCACCGATCGAACGCCCCTGATCACAACTGCTTCCCGGCGAATTCACAGCACGAACTCCAGTACTCGCCGGATCACCTCGGGATCGCGTAGAATGGCGCGATGCCCGAGGCCGTGTGTCGTGAGGAGTTCGGAACCCGGCCACGCCGCTGCGATGTTTTCCCCCTCGGTCCACGGGACATCGGGATCGTGGATATCGTGGATGACCAGCCCAGGCAGCCGCAGCAATCGCGCCGCCACCGGAATCTCCAAGTCCTGCCAGGTGACTCGCAGCCGGCGCTCCATATTGCGCTGCATCCTCGAGTACACGCCGGGCGAAAGGCCGGCCGCATCGCGGAAGCGATGTGCCCAGGCAGGGAGATCGGACGGTGCAGCGATCACCACGGCCCGTTCGGCCGGAAGCCCTCGCGAGAGGGCGAAGATCGCTGCCGCACCGCCGAGCGAATGCCCCACGACCGCGCGCACCGGGCCGACGTGATGGACCACGGCCCGGAGTGATGCGGCGAACTCCGGCATCGACGAGCGCCAGCCCGAGGAACGGCCGTGGCCGGCCGCATCGAAGGCGACCGCCTGACCTCCCGCCGCGAGCACCGAGTCGGCCAAGGCAGCGAACCGTCCCGCACTACTCCACCAGCCGTGGGCGAAAAGGATCAGTGGACCGCCGGCGCCCCAGCGGTAGCCAGCGATCGTCTGCCCCGCGGCACGCACTTCGAACCGGGAGGCGGTCGCCAGGAATGCCTCCTCTTCTTCGCGGGGCGCCGGCCGGGAGGTCTTGAAGAACAGCGCCTCGGCCACCCGCGCAGTCGCGCCGGGTGCGATACGTCCCGCCGTCCGAAACGCCGCACGCAGGGCACCGAGTCCGCGGCGCTGTTGCCGCAGTGGCGGAAGGGGCGGCAGTTGGTCCAAGGTATCTGACATATGGTAAAGAATATCACGCCGAACCGTGGCAGGTCCGCCGCCTGGCACTATTATTCGGCCATGCCTATTCACACGGCGGCCTCGCCCGCCTTCCAGCAGCTTTCCGCGCCGACCGATGGCACCCCGATCACTCTCAAGGATGGTACGCTCCAGGTTCCTGACGTGCCGATCATCCCCTTCATCGAAGGCGATGGGATCGGCCCCGACATCTGGCGCGCCACGCAGCACGTCCTCGATAACGCCGTGCGGATCGCCTACGGTGGTGCGCGGCGCCTCGCCTGGTTCGAAGTCTTCGCTGGTGAGAAGGCCAAGAACCGGTTCGACTCCTGGCTGCCCGACGACACGATCACTGCCATCAGCCACTATCTCGTTGCGATCAAGGGACCGCTCACGACACCGGTTGGAGGTGGGATTCGCTCACTCAACGTGGCCCTCCGGCAGCAACTCGACCTCTACGCCTGCGTCCGGCCGGTGCGATGGTTCACCGGCGTGCCATCGCCGGTGAAGGATCCTGGCGCCGTCGATATGGTGATCTATCGCGAGAACACCGAAGACATCTACGCCGGGATCGAATACGAAGCGTACTCGGCGGAGGCGACCAAGGTGATCCGATTCCTGCGGGAAGAGATGGGCGTCAAGAACATCCGTTTTCCGGACTCCAGCGCCATCGGGATCAAGCCGGTGTCGGAGGAAGGCACCAAGCGGCTGGTCCGTGCGGCGATCCGGTTTGCCGTCGCCCAGGGCCTGCCGAGTGTCACGCTGGTCCACAAGGGCAACATCATGAAGTACACCGAGGGGGGCTTCCGTGACTGGGGTTACGCGGTCGCCCGCGAGGAGTTCGGGGCGGTCGACCACGAAGGCGGGCCGTGGCAGATCCTGCCTGGCGGCGTCATCATCAAGGATGTCATTGCCGATGCGATGCTGCAGCAGGTGTTGCTGCGACCGCGTGAGTACAGTGTCATCGCGACGCTGAATCTCAATGGCGACTACCTCTCCGACGCGCTCGCCGCACAGGTTGGCGGCATCGGGATCGCTCCCGGCGCCAACATCAACTATGTCACCGGCCACGCCATTTTCGAGGCCACCCACGGCACCGCGCCGAAGTATGCCGGCAAGGATATGGTGAACCCCGGTTCGGTGATCCTCTCTGGTGAGATGATGCTCCGCTACCTGGGATGGAATGAGGCAGCCGATATGATTCTCGATTCGCTGGCGGCCACCATCGCGCAAAAGCGGGTAACCTATGATTTTGAACGCCTGATGGAGGGTGCGACCAAATTGTCGACGAGCGGGTTCGGCCAGGCGATGGTCGAAAACCTGCACCTGCGCGCGTGACCATCCTCCGGGGGCACGGAGCCCTCCAATGAGCGGACGATCGCGTGGCGTGGCAATGCCGCGTTCGGTCGAGGCGGCGCTGCGAGAGTTCGTCAACGCGCTCAGCAAGGCCGGGATGTATCCGCCAGGCCATGGTTTTGTCGTCACAGCCTCCGCTGCACTCGCCGACAAGCTGAATGCCGCTCTGACCACCCGCGACTCCATCACGATCGGGGTCACGCCGCGTGGAATGCTGCTGGACGGCACGACCGTCGAACCGCTGCCCACCGTGTTGCGTGAGTTTGCGGTGCGCTTGCACCGGAAGAACGTTGGCACGATCGCGCTGCAGGCCGGCGTCACGTCGCCGGAGGTGTCGGCGATGCTCGCGGCGCTCTCGGCGCCGGATGCGGACGAGGCCGTCGGCGTCGAGGGACTGCGCCTGCAACACGTCCGCATCGAACCGATGGTCTACGACGTGCTTGCATTCGCTGATCCCTCGCTCGAGAGCGACATCGATGACGTCTTCTGGGGCCAGCTGGTCGAGGCAGCCTTCGGGCACCGCGTGGCCGAGGGGGAGGTGGCGCCTACGAGCGCGGCGCTCGCGGAGGCGATCAGCGAGCGGGCGACGCAGAGTGCCGAGGGGGCCCGCCGGGTCTTCGAAGCGCTGGGCGGCTTTTCGCACTCGCTGGCGGTGCGGGGCGATCGGGCCTCCGGGAGCGCGCGCAAGCGGTTCGTCGAGGTACTCTCCGCGCTCTCGCAGCCCACGACCACGCGCGTGATGGTGGCCGCGCCCTCGAAGGCCTCTCGCCGGCGCTTCCTGCGCGACACGCTCTCACTGGTTCCGCCGACCCAGTTGATGATGCTGCTTGAGTCCGTGGCGGAGGCGGACGGCGCACCGATCTCGCCGCAACTGCGTTCACTGCTCGGGAAGCTCGCCGGTGTCGGTGGTAGCTCGGGAACTGCGGACGTCGGAGCCTTCGCGACACAAGTCGGGAGCCTGGTGGAGCAGTGGGAAGGGGTTGGCATCGAACAGGATGAAGAGACCGATCCCCGGCTCGGGATGGAGCCGGCGCGGATTGTTGCGATCGGTCTTGAACTCGCGTCCGCTCCCGAATCGGTGCTGCACGCGGCGGCGGCGCTCGGGGCGCGTGGCCAGATCGCCGAAGTCCTCCAGCTGCTGGAGCACGAGAGGAACGACCCCGCCACCGTGCGCGCGATTGCCGACGCGGTGCTCGAACCGGGAATGCTGGAGCGGCTGCTCGGCGTCCCACAGCCGGACTTTGGGTTGATCGAACGGGTCGCCCTCTACTCCGGCCCCGTCGCCGTGGGCCCGTTGCTCGACGCGCTCGGACGTTCCGGGGAGCGGAGCACCCGGCGTCGGTTGCTGGATCTGCTGGTCCGCATCGGTCCGACCGGGGAGGCTGAGCTGGTGGCGCGCCTCGCAGGCGCGGAGTGGTATTTGGCCCGCAACATTCTCGCAGTACTGGCCCAATTCGCCGCAATCAGCAATATCGACCCGGTGTTCGCCGCGTTCCATCATCCCGAACCACGAGTGCGCCAGGAGGCGCTGAAGGTACTCCTGCGTCAGCCAGCGACCCGTGAACGTGCCGTGGTCGAGGCGCTCGAAACCGGTGACGAATCGCTCGGGCGATTGGCGCTCACTTCCCTGAACGGCGTGTGTCCCCCGGCGCTGGTCGCCTCGGTACTGACAATCCTGGGGCAGGCGAATGACGAATTGCGCCTGCAGGCAATCCGCTTGCTGGCCAACGCACCCAACCCACTCATCGTGCCGCAGCTGCTCGCCCTGGTTCGTGCACGGAAGGGACTGTTGCGCCGTCAGCGCCTGCTGCCGAAGTCACCGGTGATGCTTGCGGCACTCGAGGTACTCGCTGGTCGGTGGCGCAACCATCGACCGGTCCTCGTTGCGCTGCAGCTCGCGAGCAAGTCGAACGATTCGGAGATTCGCCAGGTGATTGGAGGCGGCGGATGAGTGAAGCGGTCCGCTTCCTTCACGCACTCGCCCAGGCGCTCTCGGCAGCGTCGCTCTATTCCCCCGGGCACCCTGCAACGCGGCGCTCGCTCGAGACGCTGTACCAGAGCGTCGTGGCGCTGCTCAAGGTGGATGCCCATCCCGTCCTCCTCTTCCTCGGAGGCGCCCCAGTCTACTCCGGGCGGGCGTTGCACGAGTTGAGCGACTGGCCCTGGAGTCGTCGACTCTCGGCCGTCGGGGTCCAGCGACTCGAGTGCGACAGTGCCGTGACCGAGGATTCGGTTGGGATGCTCATCGAGCACATCATGGTGCGAATGTCCACCGGGGCGAGTGTTGTTTCGGGCGAGGCCAGCATTCCAGGGATCGTGTATGGCAACGTTGCCGTGCTCGAAGCAGTGGCGCTGGAGCCGTCAGAGCAGGCGCATCTGGGCGGGGGTGGGACCAGCCGCGAGTTGCTGCTCGACCTGGCCGACGAACTGGAAGCGATGGCCTGGATTCGCTCGGAGGCGGCGCGTGGCGAGGTTGCCCGTGGCGAGGCCGAAGCCGTAGTGCGAATTCTCGGTGGACTCTTCGAGCATCACGAACTGCCGCAAGTCGCCCACGGCGATCAACCGGATCGGTATCCGCTCGTCCACGCGATCAACACGGCGCTGCTCACGATGGCGGCGGCCGCGCCGTGGGTGGATCGGCCTGGCCGGCATCGTCTCGGTGTCGCGGCCCTCCTGCACGACATCGGGATGGCGCGGATTCCCACCGAACTGAGCAACAAGGAAATGCTGACAATCGCTGACCGACTCACGGTGGAGACGCACACGGTGCTGGGTGCCCGCTTGCTGCTGGAATCCGGGGGGCGGGGGCTCGAACTTGCGGCGGCAGTGGCCTACGAGCATCACCTGCGCCCCGATCAGTCGGGATATCCGACCCGCCGATTTCGTCCGACCCCGCACTGGGCGAGCCGCCTGGTGAGTGCGGCCTCGACCTATGCCGCGCTGCGCTCGCCGCGCGTATTTCGACCGCGCTGGGCGGCCGATCGTGCCCTGGCCTATCTGGTCGACGGTGCCGGGACGGTCCTCGACGCCGAAGCGTCGAACATATTGGCAACGGTGGTCCGCTCGACCTGAGGTGCGCAGGCTTCGGACACCAGCTGTACGGCCGTGAGCCAGAGCAGATCGGCGGTGACCAGGTGCAGCAGCTGCATCGCCATCGGCACCAGGAGCACCAGTGCCAGGAGTCCCACGCTCCATTGCACCAGCACCATCGTTCCGACGATGCGCGCCGCCCGCTGGAGTCTCGGGTCCGAGTGCCAGTGGCGTACGGCCTGCACCAGGGCGATCCACACCGATCCGGTCAGTAGCGCCAGCGCCGGGTGCCAGACCCGCAGCCGCACGAGCACGTGCGCCGTCGGGTCGCGGTCCTGCGCAAGTCCTTCTGCCAGGCTGCGCGCTGGGAAGAGGGTGTCACCGAGTGACGCAATGGCGCCGCTCATTCCCACGAGCAGCAGCAGCAATAGCGCCAACGCGAGCCACCAGCCGCGCCGGCCTGTTTCGGCCCACGCCGGCGCACGACGGCCATCGGCCCAGCGCGCGGTCAACCAGATGGCGGCCAGCAAAAGTTGCGTGTTGACGAGGTGCGCGCCGAGGGAAAGGGCCCGCGCGAGCGAGGCATCGTGCGCCACCAGTTCGAACTTGACCAATCCCGCCCCGATGGCAGCTTCCACCAACATCAGCAGCAGCGAGGCTACCGCGCCCCGGCGCGCCCAGTGACCGACCGCGAAGCGGCGTCGCGTCCAGATGACCAAGGCGACAATGAGCAGGAGTGCGAGGCCGCTGGTGACGCGGTGGGTCAGCTCGATCAGGGTGTGCACTGTGGGTGAAGGGGGGATTACTGCGCCGTTGCACAGCGGCCAGTGATTGCCGCAGCCTGCCCCGGAACCCGTCGCACGAACCAGGGCACCCCAGACGATCACCAGCAGGTTTACCGCCAGAGTGGCCAGAGTGAAGCGGACGATCGGGGTGGAACGGTCGGGGAGCTCGGTCATCGTGAAGAAATAGCGAGTTTGGAACCTGGCGGCACTCGAGCCGGGTGCCCGGGCTTCCGGCTCGCCGACCGTTCCACCAACTTGCGGGCAGTCGGCGGCTGACCTCGACCTCTCTCCGGATTGCTCACGGTTGACCCTTTCCCCGCGCCTGCGGATCGCCTCGGCGGCCCTGCTCTTCTCCACTGGAGGCGCCGCCATCAAGGCGGCCGACTTCGGGGCGTGGCAGATCGCGTCGCTTCGATCCGGGGTGGCGGCACTCACCCTGCTGATCCTGATCCCCAAGGCGTGGCGGGGATTTGGTTGGAAGCCACTGTTGGTCGGGATCGCCTACGCCGCGACGCTGGTCAGCTTTGTGCTGGCGAACCGGCTGACCACCAGTGCCAATACCATCTACCTCCAGTCGACGGCGCCGCTCTACCTGCTCTTGCTGGGGCCGTGGTTGCTCCGTGAGCGGATTCGCCGACGAGATCTCCCCGTGCTCGTCGCCGTGCTCGGCGGGCTGGTACTGGTCTTCCTCAGCGCCGACAATCCGTCGTCCACCGCACCGGATCCGGCCCGCGGGAATCTGCTCGCGCTGGCGAGCGGGGTGACCTACGCGCTGTTGATCTGCGGCCTGCGCTGGCTGGGTCGCGATGGCGATGCCGGGGGGCGCGGGATCGCGGCGGCGATCCTGGGCAATATCGTCGCCTGCGTGGTGACGCTGCCGATGGCACTTCCCCTCGGGGAGCATTCCGCCGGTGCGTGGGGGGTGATCGGCTACCTCGGCATCTTCCAGATCGGGGCTGCCTATGTTCTGGTGACGGCGGGTTTGCGCACCGTGCCAGCGCTGGAAGCGTCACTGCTGCTCCTCGTCGAAACGGCGTTCAATCCGATCTGGTCGTGGCTGCTGCTGCACGAGGTGCCGGGCACGCTGGCGCTCGCCGGAGGCGGGCTGATCGTCGGCGCCACGATACTGCAGGCGATCCGTCCCGGCACCGCGCCGCCGATTGCGGAGGCCGCGTGAGTATCGGTGTCTCGCTGATCGAAACGGTACGCGTCATCGATGGCGTGGCTCCGCTCTGGCCCTTCCATCGCGACCGGCTGGTGCGGAGTGCGGTGGAACTGGGGGTCACCCTGCCTGAGGTCGAGCCGCCGCAGGGTGGCGACGATCGGATCGTCCGTTACGAGATCGCCGAGGGTCGGGTGATGGTGAGCGACCGCGAGGCCGAGCGCACGACGCCCCTCGCGCTCTACACCTCGCCGGCACCCCATCGCGGCTACCCGCACAAGACCACCGACCGCGCCTGGTTGGAGGCAGCCCGGATGACGGCAGGGAACTTCGAGGCCGATGATGCCTTGATGCTCGATGCCAACGGCCGGGTGGTCGAGGCGACCATCTGGGCGATCGCCTGGTGGGAGGGTGAGACGCTGGTCTTCCCTCCGCTGGCCTTGGGGGGCCTTCCCAGCGTGGCGCGGGCCCGGCTGTCGGAGACGGTGCGGGGAGGGGTCCGCGAGGCGGCCGTCACCCGGGAGCAATTGCGTGGCGTGGCCCTGTTGGCCTGCAATGCAGCGCGCGGCATCGCCTCAGTCGCGGCTCTGGATGACGATGCCGTGCCGACGAATCACCGCACCTTGGCCCTCGCCCGGCGCTTCTGGGCCCGCCGAGACGCTTGACCGCCCCCCTGCCGCGGGGCATTTTAGGCCTCTCGCGGTCACGTGGTGCCTGTAGCTCAATTGGTTAGAGCGCCAGACTGTGGCTCCGGAGGTTGCGGGTTCAATCCCCGTCAGGCACCCTCCACCGCGCGAAGGTCCGTAGCTCAATTGGTAGAGCACCGGTCTCCAAAACCGGGGGTTGCAGGTTCGATTCCTGCCGGGCCTGTAGCTGATTTCTCGAGCCGGCCGATGTGCGAGGCAGGGTTGAAGGTCTGGGCCGCTGGCTTATATTGCGCGGCTGTTTGCGATGCGGCGCTATCGTCTAGAGGCCTAGGACACAGCCCTCTCAAGGCTGGAACACGGGTTCGAATCCCGTTAGCGCTATGACAGCACAGCGGATCCACCGGGACCCTCGGCCCCATCGTCTATCGGTTAGGACGCGACCCTTTCAAGGTCGAGAGACGGGTTCGACTCCCGTTGGGGCTACTGTCAGGAATTGCCTCGATAGCTCAATTGGTAGAGCACGTGACTCTTAATCACTAGGTTGCAGGTTCGATTCCTGCTCGGGGCACTACGCAGCACAACGACTTGGCTCGACCCCACGCACCACTCGGTCGCGCTGTTCATGGGAATGTTCAGCGACCATTTCCCCGAACATTCAGGCCAGCCGCACCGCCTCACGCCGCGTGATTCATAGACATCCTCCTCCGCGACCACTGCCCGGAAGATCCCTCCCAGTGGGGGGCCTTCGGCTCGACTGCCGCGGGACGTGTTGGTGGCCTGCCTCGACCAGCATCGGGATGCGGATGGAGTCGAGCCGATCTGCGCCCAGCTCCCGATCGCTCCGTCGACGTACTACGCGCGGAAGGCCAGCGCCGCTGATCCCACGCGGCTTCGCAGCCGAATCAGCTGTGGGTCGCGGATCTCACCTGCGTAGCGACGTGGCGCGGCGTAGCGTACGTCGCGTTCGTGATTGATCTGTTCTCGCGCCGTATCGTCGGCTGGCGCGCCTTGGCGTCGCGGCGCATCGATCTCGCGCTCGTCGCGCTGCATCAGGTCCGCTACGACCGGGACACCGACGCGCGGCTGGTGCATCACAGCGTCCACAGGGGGCAACCGGGGTTCGCCGCAGAACGGCTGCCTTACAATTCCATGAGTGCAACCGTGAACCGGAGTAAACGCGTATGAAACGCCCGGCGTCCTTCGCACTCTTCACCTCGGTGCTCTTCTCAGCCTGCGCGGGCCGTGGGGGTGCAACCGGCAGGTCGCCGAGCACCAAGGACGATCAGGGGCTTGTAGTCTGCGCCGTGGTCGCGGCCGTACTCGACTCGCTGATGCATTCGGGTGTAACGGGTGAGCTCGTCTTCGCGCCTGCCTCGGTCGCGTACAAGGATGGCACCTATCTCCCGGAGTTTCTTGCTCAGCTGCAAGCCACCCCAGGACTAGCAGAGTCAACCTGGTCGAACTTCATGATCGAAAATGCCGAGCCCCACGCCACGTGCGCGACGCTTCCCGATGGAAGGAAGCTGACACGGGAGCGCTGGGAGGGCGGGAATGATCCGAATTCTTGGGATACCTTCCGGCGGCGTCACCCAAACGCGTCAGGCTATGCCAAGCTGTCCGGAGTCGGGATTAGTGCATCGCAAGATCAGGCGTTTGTGCTCCTGATGATCGTCTATCACTCAAACGGTGCAGTGCGGTATCACGTAACCGTCGCGCCGAGGGAAGTAGGCCGGACGTGGCGAGTCATCCAGATTGCCGAGGAGAACTTGGGGACCTAGGGCCATCCGGCCGAGACCTGTCCACCTGGAGGGGGGAGTGTGCCGAGTTCGTCAGGGTTGGTGCGGGTTGTGCCGACCTAGGACGTCAGGTATACTGACTCTTAATCATCAGGTTGCAGGTTCGATTCCTGCTCGGGGCACTACGTAGTTGTGAAGCGCCGTCACGTCGTGGCGGCGCTTTCTCGGTATGACCGACGAAATGTCGGCACGACGAAGGATCCATTATGGGTAGCAAGAGAGTGGACGAGCCGGTCTCGGAGCGGCGGGTACCCCGCGGCGTCGAGATTTTGCAGGACGGGCGCCTCAACCGGGGCACCGCCTTCACCGAGGAAGAACGCGACCGCCTCGGCCTCCGCGGTCTCCTTCCGCCCCGCGTCTTTACGCAGGAGGAGCAGGAGGATCGAATCCTGGCCAATCTCCGCTCCCTCGATGAGCCGCTCGATCGGTACCTCGCACTCGTCGCCCTGCTCGATCGCAATGAGCGACTCTTCTATCGCACCATCATTGACCACCTCGCCGAGTTTCTGCCGGTGGTCTACACGCCGACGGTTGGCGACGCCTGCAAGAAGTTTGGCCGGCTTTTCCGCAACACGCGCGGTGTCTATATCTCCGCCCGCGATCGCGGCCAGATCAGCACCATCCTGCGCAACTGGCCGGCCCAACGCGTCTCGGTGATCGTGGTCACCGACGGCGAACGCATCCTCGGGCTCGGCGATCTGGGTGCCCACGGGATGGGGATCCCGATCGGCAAGCTGACACTCTACACCGCGTGCGGCGGGGTCGACCCGGCACTCGGCCTCCCGGTGATGCTCGACGTCGGAACCGACAACGAAGGGCTGCGCGCTGATCCCCACTATATCGGCCTGCCGCAGCCCCGGCTCCGCGGTGACGCGTATCTCTCCCTCCTCGATGAGTTCGTCGATGCCGTTGACGAGGTATTCCCCGGTGCGTTGATCCAGTTCGAGGACTTCGCCACGGTCAATGCGACCCGGCTGCTGGCACGCTACCGGATGCAGGCCTGCACCTTCAATGACGATATCCAGGGCACCGCTGCCGTGACGCTTGCCGGCCTGCTGAACGCTGGGCGGGTGACCGGAACCTCGCTCACCGAGCAACGGATCCTCTTCGGTGGTGCGGGCGTGGCGGTCGGCTGCGCGGAACTGATCGTGCGCGCGATGCAGCGCGCCGGACTGAGTGAGGCGGAGGCGAGAGCCCGCTGCTGGTTTTTCGACAGTAAAGGGCTGGCAGTCGCGGGCCGCTCGGTGCTCTCCGCGGCGCTGCAGCCGTTCGCGCAGGAACACCCGGAGACGCGCGACCTGGCTGAAGCCGTTACCTCGCTGCGCCCCACGGCGCTGATCGGTCTCTCCGGAATCAGTGGCATCTTCACCGAGCGGGTCCTCGCGGCGATGGCGGCGTGCAACGAGCGGCCGATCGTGTTTGCGATGTCGAACCCGACTTCGCAGGCGGAGTGCACCGCCGAAGAGGCGTATCGGGCCACCGACGGGCGGGTGGTCTTCGCGAGCGGCTCCCCGTTCGAACCAGTGGAATGGAAGGGGTCGACTCGCGTGGTCGGTCAGGCCAACAACGCCTACATCTTCCCGGGGCTCGGCCTCGGAGTTGTCGCGGTCGGAATCCGGCACGTCACCGAGTCGATGTTCCTCGCCGCGTCAGACGCATTGGTCGCCGCCACGGCGACCGCAGAGCTCGAACACGGCGCCCTCTACCCCCCGATCGAGCGGATTCTGGCGGTCTCGATCCAGGTGGCGGAGGCCGTGGCGCTCACGGCCTTCGCCGAAGGGCACGCCACGCCGCTGGAAACGACCGAGCTCCGCGAACGGATCGCTGCCACGCTGTACGACCCGAGGTATCCCGACCGCTGTTAACCCGGTCGAGCACCAGGGTCGGAGGACGCCTCGGTCACCACTCCTGCCGCACGGTGATACGAACAGCGCGCGGGGAACCCGGAGAGATGTTGTTGTTCCCGTTGGCTGTCACGAAATAGCGGCTGTTGAACAGGTTCTCGACGTTCAGCTGCGCGGCGAGGTTTCGGCTTATCGCCAGGTAGGCGGCGGCGTCGAGGCGGGTGAACCGGGGCAGTGTCACCGTGTTGTCGATCGCGGCGAACATTGCCGCCTGCTGGATCGCGCCCAGCCCGACTCCCCAGCGGTGCGACAGCTGGAAGCGATTCCACAGCGACAGCGTCGTGCGCGGTACCAGTGCTACCCGTGCGCCGACAGCCGCCGCGCTCGTGGGGCTCGTCACCCGGGCGTCCTGTAGCGCCACACCGCCGGCGATCTGCCAAGCCGGTGCGATCCTCCCCGAGACTTCCAGCTCCGTACCACGAGTGCGCTGGCTCCCTGTCTGCACCGTCCGGGAAGGGTCGGCGGGATCGGGCGCGGCGGTATTGGTGCGATCGAGCTGGTACACAGCAGCGGTGAGCGACAGCGCATCGCCGATGTCCCACTTGATGCCCACTTCACGGTTGCGGAAGCGTTCCGGTTCCAGGGTTGCGGTGGTGGCGGTGAGCGATGCGAACTGGTCGCCGGAGCTGGGGAGGTAGGCCAAGCTGTAGCTGGCGTAGAGCGAGAGTGCACCGACCGGCGTGAGAACCAGCCCGAAGCGCGGTGCGAGCATCCCGTCGGGCCGAGTGATCTCCTGGCCAGTGCGATTGTTGTGGAAGGCGAGCCGGAATTGCTCATAGCGCAATCCCGCCACCAGCTGGAACTGGCTGCCGATGGCGAACTGGTCCTGGAGGTAGAGCGAGGATGTCGTCGCCACGACCTGATTGTCGACATCGGTGGTCGACTGCCGGAATGTCACCGGCACCGCCACCGTGGGCGCCTCGAGCGGCGCGAGCAGTGACGTACTGTTGTTATTGAAATACCCGGTGTTGCGAACATTGTCGGTCCGCTGCCGACCGATCTCGACTCCGGCCAGGAGGGTATGCGTCAGTGGGCCAGCGTTGTAGCGGTAACTTGCCTCACTCTGATTGAAAAGATTGCGCCGGTCGTGGCGATTGCTGTAGGCGCTGATTGCTACCAGCGTTCCGGCCGCATCCACCGCGCCAGGGAAGACATTCTGATACGCCTTTTCGTAGTCCGTGAAGCGACTGCGATTGCGCAACACCAGCCCCGACTGTGCGGTATGCTCGACGGTCAGGACCGCGGCGTCGACGTTTGCGGTCGATTGGGACACGCGTGGATCGCCGAAGAAGACCCTCCGATCGATCGTCAGCGGTGTGCCGGCGAAGGAAGGAATGCCGCGATCGGCAGTCCGCCGGTCGTGAAAGCGCTCGTAGCTTGCGAGCAACCGCGTCCGGCGGCCGAACGTGAGCGTTAGGGTGGGCGTGATCCCGGAACGCTCGAGCGCCACGCCACGGCGGAAGAGATCGGAATTCTCGTAGACCGCGTTGAGTCGCAGTGCGAGATGATCGCCGGCGGCGGATCCGAGATCGACGGCGGCGCGACGATGGCCGAACGACCCACCGGAGAGTGTGAGCTGGCGAAGCGGATTGAAGGAGGCCTCTTTGGTCACCCGATTGAGCGCACCGCCCCCGACGCCTCGACCGAAAATCAGCGCATTGGCTCCCTTCAGCGCCTCCACCCGTTCCACGTTGTACAGATCGCGAAAATATTGGGCATCATCGCGCAGGCCATCGACGAAGAATGCCGCCGTGCTGCCATTGCCTCGCACCGTCGGCTGATCGCGATTCCCCTCGCCCTGTCCCATCGTGATCCCGGGGATGTACCGCGTGACGTCCGCCATCCCCTGCATCGACTGGTCGGCGATCAAGGCGCGCGGTATCACCGTGACGGCCTGTGGCACGTCACGGAGTAACGTCAGCGTCTTGGTGGCGGTGCGGGCGCTGCGTTCCCGATAGCCTCGCTGCTGTTTCTCGACCAGGCTGATGGGCGCCAATTGCTGCACCTTTCGCGGCACCGAGTCGGTGGCGGACTGCTGTGCCAACACGCCTTGTGGAAGCACGAACGACAGGGAGAGAGAGAGGACTGGGAGGAACCAACGCATCGGGACTCCGGCTTGGGTGCGAGAACAGGTACAGCAGTAATGAGAATGAGTCTCATATCATTTTGACTGTACGCCCCAAGAAAGCACAAATTCCGGGTTCGTCAACCGGGATTCCCGACCGCCGCGACCGCTCCCTTGGCCAACCTCGCAGCGAAAGGACCCTATCCCCAGGTTGGACCGTCCCCCTGCTCCTCTCCGCAGGGGCTGGGGCCGCCCGGCGGCGGCCGGATGAACGACCTCAAACTGCGCCCCCTGATCGGCGAGGCGCAGCCGGCGCCGGTGCTGGTGATCGCGGTACACGATCTCAATATCACCATCGCGGATGACCAGGGCCACATCACCCCCTTGCGCCCGCTGCCACTTCGGATATTGTATCCAATCCTATGCTGCTGCGACGCACCCTCACCGACGCCGCCGCCGACTCGCTCCGTACCCGCATCCTCGCGGGGGAGTGGCCGGCCGGGGCGCCGCTGCGCCAGGAGGCGCTGGCGGCCCAGCTCGGTGTCAGCCGGATTCCCCTGCGCGAGGCCCTGCGGCAGCTCGAGGCCGAGGGGCTGGTAACGCAGGCGGCCCACCGCGGGGCGGCGGTGGCGCCGCTTCCCGTGGCAGAGGCGGCGGAACTCTTCGAGCTCCGCGCGCTGATCGAGACTGATCTCGCGCGGCGGGCGGTCCCCCGGCTGACCGCCGCCGATGACGACGCGATGCGCGCCCACGCCGCGGCGTTTGAGCGGGCCGTCAACGACGGCGATCTTTCCGCGTGGGGAGAGGCCAACCGCCGGTTCCACTTCGCGCTCTACAACGCGGCCGCCCGCCCGCGCACCCTGGAAACGGTGGCGCGACTCCACGCACAGTCCGACCGCTTCGTCCGCCTGCAACTCAGCCTGACCCGAGGCACCCGCCTCGCCGTGCGGGAACACCGCGCCATCGCGGCTGCCGCACGCCGTCGTGATACCAGTCGGGTGGTGAAGCTGGTGCGGGAGCACATCCT
>JANLPG010000060.1:0-7199 GCA_031367105.1 Gemmatimonadota bacterium
GCGCAGTAAGCAGGGTGCATCGATCCCGGGTTATTCCGCGCGCAACACCTCGAGTGGCGGGCGGTTCAGGACATCGAGCGAGTTCCAGAGCCCGACGGCAGTCGTCAGCGCGACCAGCCCGGCGGCGAGGAGCGACATCGATGCCCAGGGCATCGCGAAGCGCGCCTCGAAGACAAACTTCGACAGCGCCCATCCGGCGATCCCTGCCAGGCCGGTCGCAACCAGTGCGGCGCCGAGGCCGAGGGCGGCGTATTCGACCGAAAGAATTTGCAGGACCTGACCACGGGTTGCTCCAAGGGTCCGGAGCAGCGTCCCCTCGCGGATCCGCTGCCACCGGCTGGTGGCGATCGCACCCACCAGGACGATGGTTCCGGTGGCCAGTGAGAAGAGCGCCATGAATCGGATTGCGAGCACGATCCGATCGACCACCGTTTCCAGCGCACGCTGAATATCACCGAGATCGACCGACGTCACATTGGCGGCACGTTCGGCGAGGCGGCGCTGCACCTGGCCCCGGACGATCGGGTCGGTAATTCGCGCAAGTGTCACCCACGACTGCGGTGCTCGCTCGAGTGCGCCAGGTGCAAAGACCACGAAGAAGTTTGGTTCGAAGCGAGCCCAGTTCACTTCCCGCAGCGACGTAACCCGGCTGTAGACCAGCACTCCCTGCAGATCCCAGGTGATGAGGTCGCCGACTGCGACCGAGAGCTCGCTGGCGAGCGACGTCTCAAGGGAGATCGGCACGGGCTCGGAGGCTGTCCGGCCGTTGCCCCAGGGTCCGGCGCCGAACCAGCTCCCTTTGGTCACCTTTTCCGCGGTGCCCAGGGTGGCGCGGTAGGTGGAGCGGTACTCGCGCCGGTACGCCCACAGCGATCCTTCGCCGCCGGGCCCGCGACGCCCTCGGGGGCTTCGGGCTGCGGTGGTGGTGTCTTCGTGGAGCGAATCGCCCCGGGCGAGGATCGTCTTCACCGCGCGACCCTTTACCTCGGCGAGGCGCATCGGGACGATGGGTGTGAATCCGCCTGGCGTCGTCTTGCCGATCACCCGGACCGCCGAGTCGACGACGGCGCGCTGATCGTTCTGGATATCGAAGAGAAAGAGGTTTGGCCGGCCGCCGCCGACATCATCGACCCGGAGATCACGCAGCAGGTTGTGTTGCGCGGTGAAGAGGGTGGTGAGCAGGAAAGCCCCGAAGCCGAGCGCGAGTACGACGGTGACCGTCTGGTTGGCGGGGCGGTGCAGGTTGGCCAGCCCCTGGCGCCAGAGATAGGGCCAGCGTTTCGGCGTCCATCGGCGTGCTGCCGCGATGAGGCCGAGCGAGGCGAGCCAGAGCACCAGCAACGCGAGACCCACGCCGATCGCAAACCAGCTCCCCTGTTTCAGTGATCCGACCTGCACGGCGGAGAGACCGACGACGCTGGCGACCAGCGCGGCGATGGCCAGAAGCCGCAGCCCGTCGCGTCGCGATCGGGGCGGGCTGACATCGCGACGCAGCGTGGCGAGCGGTGAAATCTCCCGGATGCTCAGGAGCGGCAGCAGGGAGAAGACGCCTGCGGTCCAGACGCCGAGGCCGATGCCGATCAGGATGGCGCGGGCAGACGGGTAGACGTGCACATCGACCGGAAGGAAGTCCTTGAGGATCAACGGCATCAGCTGTTGCAGGCCGACTCCCAGCAGCGCGCCGAGGACGGATCCGAGCAGGCCCATCGTGAGGGCCTGCAGCAGATGAATCGCGAAGACCTGCCAGGACGTGGCTCCGAGGCAACGCAACATCGCGATGGTATCGAGCTTCTGCCGGATGAAGACGTGCACCGCGCTGGCGACGCCGAGGCCGCCGAGCAGCAGCGCTGCGAGCGCGACGAGGCCGAGATAGTTGCCGAGCCGGGTAAGCCCATCGGTCAGGTTGTCACGATCGTCGGCGACAGTTCGCACGCGCAGCCGGTCGGCGCGCAGCGCCGGGCGCACGGCCTTGGCCACGGCCTGCGCATCGATCGTCGCTGGCAGCCGGATGAAGGTGGTGTACTCAGCCCGCGCACCGAAGCCGAGCAGCCTGGTACCGGGCAGGGCCGAGTGGGCGATGAACACCCGCGCGCCGAATGCCAGCTGAAGTCCGACGTCGCCGGGGACATTGACCACCGTGCCGAGAATCCTGAATCGGCCATCGCCGAGGCCAATGGTGTCACCAACTTTGGCACCGATGGCGGGGAGCAGCGAAGGATCCACCACTGCACCGCCCGTTTGCAGCTCCGGCCAGATGCCGGCGGGAGCCGTCTCGATGGTGCCGTAGTAGGGCCAGCCCGGATCGACGGTGCGAAGCTGCACGAGCCTGGCGCCGCCGCCGTTCACGAACGCCATCGCAGCGAAGGATGTTGCGTTCGCGGTCTGAGCGCTGGGAACGCTCCGCCGCAGCGAATCGAGGAATCGCGCGGCGGGGGCGACCTCGGAGGCGGCCTTGCGCCCGGTGAGGGAGAGGTCGGCGCCCAGCAGCGCCTGGGCCTGCTCCGCCACGGAGCGCTTGAGATTTTCGGTGAAGGAGTTCACCGCGACCAGTGCGCCGACGCCCGCCATCACCGATGCGGTGAGCAGCATCAGCCGCCGCCGCGCGGCGCGGGCCTCGCGCCAGGCGAGGCGGACCACGAAGGCTGCGCTGGTCACGACGCGCTATCCGAGACGATCAGTCCATCGGCAAGGCGGATCGTCCGCCGCGCGAGTGCGGCAAGTTCGAGATCGTGGGTGACCAACACAAGCGTGGTACCGAACTCCTCATTCAGGGCAGTCATCAGTGCGACGACAGTGGCGCCATTCGCCGCATCGAGGTTGCCGGTCGGCTCGTCGGCAAAGAGCAGTTTGGGTCGGGTGCTGAACGCCCGCGCGACCGCGACGCGTTGCTGTTCGCCGCCGGAGAGCTGGGCTGGATAGTGATGGCCACGCTCCGCCAGGCCGACGCGGGCGAGGAGTGCGTCGGCGCGCGGGGCAGCATCGTCTGCGCCGGAGAGCTCGAGCGGCACTTGCACGTTCTCGCGTGCGGTCAGTGTCGGGATGAGCTGGAACGACTGAAAGATGAAGCCGACCTTTTCGCGACGGAGCCGCGCGCGGGCATCCTCATCCAGGCCGCCGAGGTCGACGCCGTCGAGCAGGACTCGACCCTGCGAGGGGCGATCGAGGCCAGCCAACAAGCCGAGGAGGGTGGTCTTTCCGCTGCCGGAAGGGCCGACGATGGCGAGGAAGCCACCGGGCTCGAGTCGAAACGTGATATCCTTGAGGACGGTCAGCTGGCGGCCGCCCGAGAGATAGGCGTGACTCAGGGCTTCAACCGACAGCATAGCGGTCTCCGGAGCGGAAGCGAGCGAGGGTGCGAATGCGTTGGGCACGAATGGGATACCACTGGACCGCGGCGTTGGGTTCCCTGCTGGCCGGCTGCAGCGGTGGCCACGACCGACCGCCCTCCGCACCACCCGCGAAGGATATCCCGGCTCCGCCCGATACGCGCCGGACGGTACTTTTCGTCGGCACGTCGATCACGGCGGGGCTCGGCCTCGACCCTGCCGATGCGTATCCGGCGAGGATTCAAGTCAAGGTCGATTCGGCTGGACTGCCATTTCGGGTGATCAATGCCGGGGTCAGCGGCGAGACATCTGCCGGGGCGTTGCGACGCATCGACTGGCTGCTCTCGCAGGGGGCGGTGGGGGTGCTGTTCGTCGAGACCGGAGCCAATGACGGCCTCCGAGGTCAGCCGGTCGACTCCCTGCGCTCGAACCTCGAGGCGATCCTCGCGAAGGCGTCGGCTGCGACGCCACGGCCGGTACTGGTCGTGGCGGGGATGGAGGCGATGCCGAACCTGGGCCGCAGCTATGGCTCCGAATTCCGGTCACTCTTCCCGGCTGTCGCGCAACAGTACGGTGCGTACTATCTCCCCTTCCTGCTCAATGGGGTGGCCGGCATCGACAGTCTCAATCAGGCCGATGGCATTCATCCCACTCCGCGCGGAGCACGGATGGTGGCGGACAATGTCTGGAAGGTGCTGCGGCCGATTCTGGATTCACTGGTCGGAGCGCGCCACTAGCGACTCGCCGCAACTTGCCTTCTGCAGCAACCCACCTCCTTCCCACGAGCGTTGGTGATGCCATTCTTCGATACCAATCGCGAACGCGCGTCCTGGCTGGTGGCGATCCTCGGCGTGGTGATCGTCTTCGCGCTCTTCCCCTACGCCTCCGGCCTGCTCGGCGCTCCCGTCCTGTACGTGGTGTTCGCACCATTGCACGAATGGCTCTCGCGGAAGTTACGGAGCCGGCCAATTGCCGCAGCCATTGTCATTGTGATCGCGCTGATCGGCATCGTACTGCCCGCGGCGTATATGGTGTCGCTCCTGGTCGGGCAGGCACAGGACGCGGTGAAGTCGGTGCTCGCCTCGCCACTGTTACAGCGATTGGATACGCTGCGGATCGGGAGCTACAACATCGGACCTCAGATCAAGGCAGCGGGCGCGCAGGCGCTGTCGCTGGTGGGTGGGAGTGCGATTTCGCTGCTGGGCACGGCGACACGGCTGACGCTCAACCTGCTGTTCACCTTCTTCGGATTGTACTACATCCTGCTCGATCCGAAGGCCGCGTGGAACGGCCTGCGTCCCGCGATTCCTTTCTCCGATGCGAATGTCGAGATCCTCAAGGAGCGGTTCGGCTCGGTGACCAAGTCGACGCTGATCGGCACCGGCGTTGCGGCCCTCGTGCAGGGACTGCTGGTGGCGCTGGCGTTCCTGGTGACGGGCATTGCCAACCCGATGTTCTGGGGCTCGGTCACGGTGCTGCTCTCGATCCTCCCAGTGGTGGGGAGCGGGATGATCTGGGCGCCTGCAGCGGTGCTGCTTTTTTCGCAAGGCGCGACCGGGAGTGCGCTGGGAATGGTGCTCTGGGGGATGATTGCGGTCGGAAACGTCGACAATTTCATTCGCCCCTATGTCGCCAACCGGTATGCCCAGACGCATCCCCTGATCACGCTGGTCGGAGCAGTCGCCGGGGTGAGTTATATGGGAATCATCGGCCTGCTCATCGGGCCGCTGGCGCTGTCGTATTTCTTCGAGTTGTTGGCGATGTATAAACGTGAATACCTCTACCCGGTCGTGAGCGCATCGCCGATCTCCTGATGGTCGGTCGGTTGGCCGGAATGTGATGAAGGCCGCCGGAGCATCTGCTCCGGCGGCCTTCATCCCTACTGGTGGAGCGAGATCAGTTGTTCTGCTTGATCTCGGCGCGACGATTCTTCGCGCGGCCTTCGGCGGTGTCATTCGTTGCCGTCGGCTCTTCCTCACCACGCCACTTGACCATGATGCGGTCAGCGGCGACACCCTTCGTGATCAGGTACTTCCGGACGGTCTCGGCACGCGCCTGCGACAGCTTCATATTGTACGCGTTGGTGCCGACCCAGTCGGTGTGACCCACCACATCGACATTGACTTCGGGATGACCCTGGAGCGTAGTAGCCACCGTGTTCAGCGTGTCCATCCCGCCCTTGGTCAGGTCGGAGTGGTCGAAGCGGAAGTTCACCGAGGCCAGTTCAAAGGTGTACCGTGGCGCGACCGGCGGCGGCGGCGGCGGAGCCGGAGCCGGCGGCGGTTGAACCGGGGCTGGCGGGGGCGGAGTCTTGGCGCAGACGTTCGCGCTGGAGGTCAGCTTGCCCTTCTTGCTGGTGGCGGTGACCGTGGCGCAGCCTTCGCCAGCCGAGGTGTACATCCCGCTGGTGGCGTCGATGGTGCCGGGGCCGCTGGTCGAGTAGGTGACCATATCGGCCTTGCCGCAGTACCAGGACTCAGCAGTGAACTGCTGGGTCTGGCCTGGGGTCAGGTTTGCGCTCGCCGGGTGAATCCCGATCATATCCTTGGAGTGGTCGCAGCCACCACCGAAGAGCAACGAGGCGCCGAGCTGAGCGCCGAGGTAGGTGTTGCTACCCTCGCCGTAGCCGTTGGGGAGGACGTCCGCAGTGCCTTCGAGGCGGAAGTTGAGCCAGTTCCAGGGACGGAGACGCAGGCCGGCCATTCCACCGACCGACACGGCACCCTGACTGATTCCCTTGCGGAGCTTGGTGTAGCCCGGGCCGGCACCGAGCATCAGGCTGATGCCCTTGGAGAGCGGTGCGTTATACACGGCCTGGAGGTGGAACGGGAGGTACTGGAGCGGCACCGAACGCTTGCCGGTCGTCGACGGGACGTTGGGCTGGTTGCCCGCGAGGTCGGTCGGCGTGAAGGAACCGTCGAGCTCGATCGCCACGTTGTTCGCCACGAAGAGGCCGAGTCGGCCGCCGCCACCGATGCGGTTGTCGTTCGGCTTCCGCAGCTCGTAGGCCTTCGTGAACTTGGTATAGCGACCGAAGCCGCCAATTTCAAAAGTGCCTTTCTCCTGCGCTACCATAGGGGCAGCGGCGAGGGTCAAGGCCGCGATCACTAACCCAGCGTGACGCATTCATTCCTCCTGGTGTGCAGTCCTCGAGCGGGGTTGATTTCAACCCCATCGAAAGGACCGTAAGTCGAATCTGCTCAACGTCCTAGAACGGAAACATCCGGTCCGGGCCAGCGCAAGGTTGACGCCAGAGCGAGGAATGGCAACACACGGGGCCCCGGCTCCCCCCACCTCCGGGGCGATGGGCGGGGTCTGCACGGAGCCGAGGCAGCTTGCGGGACCGGTAACGACTGCAGCCCCCGACCGGTTTACCTTCTCCCGCCGACACTCCGAACCCAGGGCACCGATGCCGTCCGGCCGTTCCGCTTCCGACCAGCGCTTGCGCGCAGTTCGTCCTCTGCTCGCCAGTGCCATCTGGGCCGTGGTGACCCTCTTCGCCGCGGCGCCGCTGGCGGCGCAATGGCGCCTCGAGGCCTGGTTCGGTGATGCCTACAACGCCCGCGCCCCGCTGACGATCCATCAGGACGGCCAGCGTGATATCAGGCTGAACGCCAACTGGTCGACTCGCCCCTGGCGCCCGACCTGGTATTACTCGGGCCGGATTGCGAAGTGGTCGGGGTCCCACGCCTGGGCCTTCGAGTATATGCATCACAAGCTCTACCTCGACAACCTCCCGCTGCCCGAGGTGACCGCCTTCCGGATCACCAATGGGGTCAACCACTTGATGATTGAGCGGCTGTGGCGGACGAAGGGGTGGGAATACGGAGCTGGGGCCGGGCCGATTCTGGCGGTGCCCATCACCACCATCCG
>JANLPG010000084.1:0-8343 GCA_031367105.1 Gemmatimonadota bacterium
CGGATCAGGTCGAGGCCGGCAGGAAGCCGCGCCATCCCGATACTGTCGGTGGAATAGCGCGAGCGGGTCTCGCGAAAGAGCCGCTCGCACTCGTCGATCGTCTCGAGTCGGCTGTCGAACGGGACCAGGTTCCACTTGGCACAATAGGGACAGATCACCCAGAGGCGCCCACGCCCACCGTCGAAGGCGAGTCGCCGCCCAACGGCCTGACTCTCAAGGAGGCCATTCTCGGCGAGGTCGTGAGTACAATAGAGGCAGCTGCGATACACCTGGACCCCCGGGGAAGGGAGTGGCACCTTCCCTGACGAAGTTCCGTCTGCGTGATGGCGTGAGGCTGGCAGCATCGTTACACCGGTATAACAGCGGGATGACAGTTAGAGGAGCCCCGATGCCCCGAACCACACGATCCGCCGCCGCTGGCGTAGCGCTGATCACCGCGCGCACTGGACTCTCGATGTACTGGCGGGGCGCCGTGCTCGCCGTTCTGGCGGGTACGGTGGCTCTTGCCGCCGCCGGCCCGGTCGTCGCGGTTGCCGGCGGGCTCGACCTCGGTGCGATGATGCACGGGTTCGATCGCAGCTGGTCGCCCCAGACCACCCCCATTGCCGCCTTTCAGCGTCAGGCGCTGCGCGCCCTGCTCGCTCCGCTGCTGGCCGCAGCGGGCGGAGTGCTGGCGCTGGCCAGCATCACCATTCTGGTGGGATCGGCCGCGCGGGCGGTGCAGCGCAGCGGTGAAATCGGTGTGCGTCGGGCGGTGGGCGCATCGCGCCGTGCACTGGCCGCGATGGCGGTGGCGGAAGCATCCCTGCTCGCGGCAGCGGCACTGCTGGCAAGCGCTGGGCTGTCATTCGGTGGCTATCAGCTGGCACGTGGCGGCTGGCCGGGTACCACCACAGCAGGCTCGCTAATTCCGCTCGCACTGATCGTTGCTGCGTTCCTGGGGACGTTCCTGCTCGGCGCGCTCTTCGTGCTCGTACCCGCTCGCCAGCGCACCGTGCGAGCCGCCAGTGGCCCGCCGCTGGAGCTCTATCTCGCGGCGGCACTGCTCGCGGCAGGATTGATCGTGGTGACGTCGAGTGCCCTGCTCGCGCGACACGTCGAAAGCATTGCGCAGACGCCCGCCACACCGCACCGCGGTGATGGAACACTCTACGAGGTCGAGTCGGGCCAGGCCAGCACCGACGACTATGCAGCGCTGCTGACGCAGCTCGGCGTTACGTCCGGCGTTGAAGTCGCAAGCCTCTCCTCTCCCGGCGTCGCTGTTGGCCTCGGCGAGGTCGGCGGATTGACGACCGATTGCGGCGACTGCTCCGAGGCCAACCTGCGGCTGCCATTCCGCCTGACCACCGCGGTGCGTCACCTGGTGAGTGTCGATACCTTCCGTGCGATTGGCGCCCGGGTCATCGCTGGCCGGGGCATTACGGCGCTGGACGTCGCCGGGAGCGCGCGGGTGGTAGTGGTCAACCGCGCACTGGCAGCTCGCCACTTTCAGCACGGAGAACCGATCGGCCGACGACTGCAGCTCGACGGCATCGACGGCTGGTACACCGTGGTGGGAATCGTGGATGAACCTCCCGCCATCGGCTTCGGTGCGGCCTTCCTCCCACGGTATGCGGTGTACCTGAGCGTGCTGCAGCATCCGGCGGAGCGCGTGGAGCTGCTGGTGCGGGGCCCGGCTGGAGCCGATGTCGGTGTGACCATCTCGCGCTATCTGTCGCCGACGCACGCCCCGATCGCGATCGCCGAGGCGGGTGTGCGCGCCGCGCAGCTGGCGCCGTTGCGATGGATGAGTCGCTGGCTCGCAGTGGAAGGGTGGGCGGGATGGATCATCGCGGCGCTGGGAACCCTGATTCTGGTGCGGCTCTGGATCGGTGCGCTGATTCCCGAGCTGGGGATTCGTCGCGCGGTGGGTGCGCGGCGATCGACTATGCTGGCCACAGTGGTGGGCCGGGCCGCGCTCGCCGGTGTTGGCGGAGTCGGCATCGCGCTCTGGTTCGGGCCGGGGACGTGGCACGCGCTCACGCTGGTGGTGCAGGACGTGCCGGTGTGGAATCCCACGCTGGCCCTGCGCTATGGTGTAGTGCTGGTGGCGGTTGCGCTCGTGGCCGCGCTTCCCGGGGGGTGGCGGGCGGCTCACGCATCACCGTCGGAACTGATCGGGGCGTCCGATGGCTGACGGATTGCGGGTGGTGATTCAGGCTGGGATGCCCCGCCCGCTCACCCCACCCGGAAGAGCGCTTCCGCTCTGGGATAGCGGGCGAGCGCCCGATCGCGCAGTGGCCGGTTCTCCCGCTTCTCCAGCACCGGATCGGCATCGAGCACGGCGCGCGCGAGTGCCCGCGCTTCGCCCAGGAGGTCAGTATCCTCAGGGAAGCGCGCGATCTTGAAATCAACACCACCACTCTGTCGCGCACCGAGCAGGTCGCCGTGGCTCCGCTCCTCAAGATCAAGCTCGGCGATCTTGAAGCCGTCGTCAGTCAGTGCAAGGGCGCGCAGCCGCTCGGGCACGAAGTCCGAGTTGGTGAGCAGGATGCAGTGTGACTCCTTGCTCCCCCGCCCCACCCGGCCGCGAAGCTGGTGCAACTGCGCCAGGCCGAAGCGCTCGGGATGCTCGATCACCATCACGGTGGCATTGGGTACATCAATTCCCACCTCGATCACCGTGGTCGCCACCAGCACACCCACCGTGCCGTCACGGAAGTTGCGCATCACCTCTTCACGCGCAGGCGGCTTCACCCGCCCATGCACCAGCCCGATGGTCACATCATCCCACTGCGCCGTGAGCGTCGCCGCCATCGTTTCGGCCGCCCGCAAGTCTGCCCGCTCGCTCTCCTCGATCACCGGCAACACGATGTAGGCCTGCCCCCCTTCACGCACCGTGTGGTGCACGAAGTCGAGCACCCGCGCCCGGTGTGCTGGCGTGCGTACCGCCGTCTTGATGGTCCCCCGCCCCGGCGGCTTCGCGCGCAACACCGACATATCGAGATCGCCATAGCGCGTCAGCGCCAGCGAGCGAGGAATCGGCGTCGCCGTGAGCAGCAGCACATCGGGCGCCTCCCCCTTCCCCATCAGCGCGGCGCGCTGCTCCACCCCGAAGCGATGCTGCTCGTCGATCACCACCAGGCCAAGCTTGTGAAAGGTCACCGATTCCTGCACCAGGGCGTGGGTGCCCACCACCAGTCGGGTCTCTCCCGATGCGAGCCGAGCCCGGGCCGCGCGCTTGTCCGCGGCGCCGAGCCGACCGACCAGCAGCTCGGGGACGATGCCGAGCGGCGCGAGTAACGCGGAAAGGGTCTGAAAGTGCTGCTCGGCCAGCAGCTCGGTCGGTGCCATCAGCGCCGCCTGATAGTCGTTCTCCAGCGCCAGCAGCATCGCGAAGAGGGCGACCACGGTTTTACCAGTCCCGACGTCACCCATCAGCAACCGGTGCATCCGCTCGGTCGTCGTCATATCATCAAAAATTTCGCGGATTGCCTGCTTCTGGTCGGTGGTCAGTTCCCAGGGCAGCGCCCCACGCAACGCCGTGGTCAGCGTCTTCTGCACCGTAAAGCGCGTGCCGCGCTGGCCGGTCTTTGCTACGTGGCGTGCCCGTGCGAGGGTGAGTTGCAGGTCGAACAGCTCGTCTACCGCCAACCGCCGTCGCCCCGCTTCGGCCTCTGCCACGCTGTTGGGTCGGTGCACGGCACGCAGTGCCTCACCGAGCGGTGGCAGCTTGAAGCGAACTCGCAGCTCCTCGGGGAGGATGTCTGGCACCAGTGGAATCAGCGACTCGAGATGTGCATCGATCAGCCCCCGGATCTGCTTGTGCGAGAGCCCTTCCGTGGCGGGATACACGGGCAGCACCCGCCCCGCTGCAGCGGCATCGTCGGGGTCGCCGAGGATGACCAGCTCGCGGGGAGCCATTTGCCGGCCGTGATAGAAGCGGATCGGCCCGGCGACGAGCAGGAGTTGCCCCTCCTTGATGGTGCGGTCGAGGAAGCTCTGCCCCGGCCAGGCGCACTCGAGTACCCCGCTGGCATCCTTCAGGACGGCGTGAAAGATCCGGAGTCCCTTTCTGGTTGGCAGAATTCCCTTGCTCACCACCGTGCCAATGCACGCTACGTCATCGCCCACCTTCGCCTTCGCCAGCGGCGTGACAGTGGAGGCGTCGAGGTAGCGATGCGGGAGGTGAAGGAGCAGGTCCTGCGCGCTGACAATTCCCAGACGCGCGAGCGCCTCGGCGCGCTTCTCGCCGATGCCTTTCAGGAACTGGACAGGAGTGTCGGGGCGGAGCTGGGGCACGGGCGAAAGGTAAGCGGACCAATGCCTCCGCTACTCCATCAGCAGCATCCAGGCTTCCCCGTCGACTACTGGCTCGTCGCGCTGGTTGGCAATGCGGGTCGCAAGCCGGACCCGCCGGCGATCGGAAACCAGCTCCACCACCTCGGCGCGCGCGGTGATGGTGTCCCCGGGCCGGACGGGTCCCCTGAAGTTGAGCGTCTGGCTGATGTACACCGCTCCCGTTCCGGGAAGCTTCATCCCGAGGACGGTGGAGAGCAGCCCCGCCGTGAGCATCCCGTGCGAGATCACCCCGCCAAAACGACTGTTGGCGGCAAATTCTGGATCGAGGTGGAGCGGATTGGCATCGCCCGTAAGCTCCGCGAATCCGATGATGTCCGCCATAGTCACACTCTTCGATACTTCGGCGACCATTCCCAACTCCAGTTCTGCGAATCGCACTATCGCTCCATGATCAGGCGAACATCGGGATCGAGATCTCCGGCTGCCTCGCGGCGTGTCAACCAGGAGACCACCAGGAAAGTCATCAGCGACAGCAGCAGTGCAAGCCCCGACGCTGTCACGCCAGCAGGTAGCAGCAGCCTCTTCGACCAGACCAGTGACTCACCCAGCAGTGTGATCACCAACCCGACACTGACGGAAGCAATCGCGCCGCGCCGAGTCGCACTGGGCCAGCAGAGCCCCAGTGCGAGCGAGGGCACCAGCGTCGAGGCGAAGAGACCCCAACCAAAGATGCCAAGCAGCGCAATCAGCACCCCGCTCTTGAGTGCGAGCAGCACCGCCGCCAGGGTAATCGCGACGGTCACGATGCGACCAACCAGCAGTTCGCGTGAGAGCCGTCGACCGAATGCGATCGGAAGGTCGTGCGTTACCGCCGCGGCACCAACGTTCAGGAACGAGTTGACTGTACTCATGATGGCCGCAGTGACGCCACTGAATACAACTCCGGCAAGCAGTGGCGACGCGAAACGGAGCAGGAAGGTCGGTGTCGCATCGTCAGGGCGCGCCAGCGGGGGCAGGTCGCCACGAACGACCGCCGCCTTCACCGCCAGTCCGACGCCGACATAGAGCAGGAGCGCCAGCAACATCGCACCGGTCATCAGCAGTGGATACCACTTCAGGCGACGGGGATCCTTCAGCATGTAGAACTTGTGGAGCACGTGCGGCTGCCCGAGGGCACCCAAGCCAAACACAAAGAAGAACGACAGCGCTGCGACCGCCGGGAGCTTGCCCCACGGCCCAAACCACGCCGGGTCGCTGGCCGTGATGGTCTCGGCGATCCGGTGCATTCCGCCACCACTCCGGAGCGCGGTGATAAAGACCGCGGCTGAGGCGAGCGCCTTCACGCTCCCCTGGAATACATCGGTGTACACTCCGGCGAGCATCCCCCCTGGCGCAGTATAGGCCAGGATCAGTGCGGCGCCGAGCCAGACCCCCTTGCTGAGTCCGGTGTGAAACACCGCGTCGACAATGAACCCGAGCGCCAGAAAATTCGTGGCCGCGTAGCCGATGATCGCCACGAGGATGGCAACAGCCGACAACCCCTGCAGCGCCGGGGAGCGATAGCGGGCGCCGAGAGCGTCCGGAATGGTGATTACTCCACGCACTTCCGCGAGCAGTCGCATTCGCTTGGCGAGGACCCACGCCGTCATACTCCCGGTCATTGACGCCGGCAGCACGATGAACACAGCGCCCAGGCCAATGGTGTACACCAGCCCGGGTCCCCCGATGAAGCCGAATCCCGAGAGCGCCGAGGCCATCACCGCAATCGCCAGCGCCCAGAGTCCCACGCCGCGTCCTGCCACGAAGTAGTCGCGCGCGTTGCGCGTGCGACGCACCGCCCAAATCGCGATGGCCCCGCAGACTGCAAGGTAGATGAGGGCCACCCACGCGATCTCGGGCGCATCGATCGCCGGCAGCGGCTTGGTCTGGAATAGCAACCGCAGCCGCATCATCACGGACGCTCACCCGGGCGCGCGTCGCGCAAGCGGCGGCATTCTTCCCGCAGCTGAGCGAGCGACGACTCATCGAGGCCGTGGGTGTTGAAATCGGCGGCGTACAGAAAGGGGAGGACCAGGAACGGCAGAATGCCGACGCCCAGCAAGATGATGGCAGCGCGGCGAGGGAGACCGAGGAGATACGGTCCCGCTCCAGCGCCCTCTGCCGGGAGCAGCACGGCGGCACCGAATCCGAGTACCACCACGGCGCCAAGGAACAGCGCGGCAACGATCACGTAATGGTTGCGCGGTCCGGAACTGCTGCCGCCCAGCACGGTGATTCCGCCGAGCTGGAGCGCGATCCCGACAATCATGGCCCCCACCGCGAAACGAGGAGCCCATCCTGCCCAGGTCGCGAAATAGGCAGCGGCGACGAGGAGGACCCCGCCGGTGACACATACCAGTGCAACGCGACGGACTCGGTTCACGCTCACCCCTCCGCCAGCAAACCCTCCGACCACGACCGACCGTCGAAGGGGGTAAGGTCTTCCGGTCGCTCGCCCACGCCGACAAACCGAATCGGGATATCAAGCTCCCGCCGCAGCGCAACCATCGCACCGCCCCGGGCGGTGCCATCGAGCTTGGTCACGATCAGTCCGGTGGGCCGAACCACCTGGGCGAACTGCTTCCCCTGTTGCACCGCGTTCTGGCCCACGGTGCCATCGAGCACCAGCAGCACTTCGTGCGGTGCGCCTGGCAGCTTCTTGCCCACCACGCGCACCACCTTGCTCAGCTCCGCCATCAGCCCTTCCTGCGTGTGGAGGCGACCCGCCGTATCGATGAGCACAACATCGACTCCTCGGGCGATCCCTGCCTCGACCGCGTCGAAGGCCACGGCTGCCGGATCCCCGCCCGACGTTCCGGAAACGCAAGGAATCTTGAGTCGCTCTGCCCAGCTCTCCAGTTGCGCGATAGCGCCGGCGCGGTAGGTGTCGGCCGCGCCGAGCAACACCCGCTTCCCTTCCCGGGAGAGCCGGTAGCCCAGCTTCGCCACTGTGGTGGTCTTGCCAACGCCGTTGACACCGATCACCAGCACCACGGTCGGCCCGCTCGCGGGGGCCCCGAGGACGCCAGGATCGGTCGGACCAGCGAGCATAGTGCTCAGCCGCTCAACCAGCAGCGCGTGCAAATCGCGGTCGCTCCTGATCTTCCCCTGACGCACCTGAGCCTCGAGGAACTCGATCAGTTCCCGCGTCGCGGGGACACCGAAATCCGCTTCGAGCAGCAGCCGCTCGACCGCCTCGAGGTCATCCGCCTTGAGGCCGCGCGCGAGCGCGCCTACGTCGGTCAACGCGAGCCGCTTGATCCGTTGCCAGAGTCCGAGCCTGGTCTCAACGACCCGAGTCATTCACCTCCCTCCATTCAGCGAAGCCCCGACCGTCGTCGCAACAACCATTCGCTGACAAATCCGAGTCCTGCGAGAAGGAACAACCACCACGCCTCGCGCAATGAGCGTGGCAGCGGACCGGGGCTCCCGGATGCCGATTGCTCGCCCAACGTGACTGGCGCAGGGAGCAATTCCTCCGAAAACGGCTCCACCGCAAACGTCCCCCTGCCACCCTCAGCCAGGGCATAACGATAGCGACCTACCGGGAGCGGCAGCGCGGCTTCGCCACGACCATCGAATCGCAGGGTGTCGGCCCGTGACCGGCCGTCCTGCTCCAGTCGCAGCGCAAGTGGCACCGCGGGGAGCGCTCCGGTCCAGCGAAAGCGGACCGCCCGACCGCGTTCGGTTACCGGCGTCACGACCTCGGCCCGCGCACCATCCGTTCCGGGGGCGGCGAGTAACCACGCCGCAGCGTTCGCGATCAGCCCCCGCCAGAGTTGCTCACTCGCCCCGCCACGGAACGCCCAGCGATAGAGCCCATCGGCGCCCAGCAGCACCGTTCGGCCGCCGGCGCCTTCTCGCCCGGTCAGGATGGGAACCTCCAGGCCACGACGCGCCAGCCGCGCGGTGGCGCCCACCCACCCCGAGCCCGTCGGCGGAGCGAGCGCGGTCACTGCGCTTGCGGGAGGCAGGGAATCGAGCGCTGCTCCGACAAACGCGCCGGCCACGGGCGAGGCACTC
>JANLPG010000088.1:0-7493 GCA_031367105.1 Gemmatimonadota bacterium
CACCGTGGCATCAAACGAGAGCACACCAGCCGTCGCGCAGACCTTGATCACCTTGGCGCCATACTTCGCCTGCAACCGCACCGCTTCCAGCATCTGGTCGGCACCGTTCGCGACGCCGTCGATCGGCCCCAGCTGCGCCACGCCCGGCGCGAAGCCGGTCACATCGCAATGACCGCCCGTGATACCAATCGCATTCCCCGCGGGAATGATCCGCGGGCCGTCCACGTCGCCACGCTCGATCGCGCGCATCAGCGCGACATCGGCAAAGCCGCTCGCCCCGACATTGCGCACCGTGGTGAAGCCGACCAGCAGCGTCCGCCGCGCGTTGAACACGCCGTGCAACGCCTGGTCGGCGATCGTCTCGCGCACCGAAGCAACGTCGAACCCTGGCCCGATCTGCATCGTGAGATGGACGTGCGCATCGACCAACCCCGGCATCAACGTGACATCTCCCAGATCGATTACCTCGGCGCCGGCCGGCGCGGCACCGCCGACCTGGACGATCTTGCCGTCCTGGACCACCACCAGCGCGTCGGTCGAGATCCTGCCAGTGCGGACGTCCAGCATTCGTGCCGCACGGAGGACGACAGGAGGACCGAACTCGATGGTCGATGGGGGTGTCACGAGAAAGGTCAGCAGCGACAGAACAGGCAACATCATCGGGGCGGCTCGTGGTGGGTGAGACCTTATAGTACGGTGGAACTGGGGTTTTTGCCCGGGGTGGCAGCAACCGGCCGGATTCACACCGAGAGGATGGCGGCGAGCTGCGGGGGGGCCGCCAGAGGAGGATACTTCCGACGGTTGGCGGCTTCCCCCCGCACCTCGCCGCGTGACGGAGGAAATCCGTGTCGCGCTCGGCGCGGCAGCTACGGCTGCGCCACTCGCCCCACGGCTTTATCTTTCTGCCATATTGGCCGACCGACTTCCCCCGGACCACCGATGCCCAAGCGCGACTTCCTCTCCTTTGCCGATCTGAGCCGCGACGAGTGCCTCGCGCTGCTCGATCTGGCGCTGGCGATGAAGGCCGGGGAGTACCAGGCGAAGCCGCTGGCGGGGAAGTCCCTCGCGCTCATCTTCGCCAAAAGCAGCACCCGGACCCGGGTCTCCTTCGAGGTCGGCACCCGCCAACTCGGCGGCGAGCCAATCTTCCTCTCGTCGCGCGATATCCAGCTCGGCCGCGGCGAGCCGATCAAGGATATGGCGCGGGTGCTCTCGCGCTACGTCGACGGCATAATGATTCGCACCTTCGCCCAGGCCGATCTGCTCGTCCTCGCCGAGTATGCCAGTATCCCCATCATCAACGGCCTCACCGATCTGCTCCACCCCTGTCAGCTGCTCGCCGACCTGCTCACCATCAGGGAAGAGTTCGGCACGCTCGATGGCCGCGTGGTGGCGTGGATCGGCGATGGCAACAATATGGCCAACTCCTGGATCGAGGCCGCCGGCCTCCTCGGCTTCGAACTGCGACTCGCCTGCCCGGAGGGATACGAGCCCGACCACGAGCTGTTCGAGCGCAACGCGCGGAAGACAAAGATTACCATCACCGATGATCCCGCCGAGGCCGTCGTCGGTGCCCACGTGGTGAACACCGATGTCTGGGCGTCGATGGGGCAGGAGGGCGAGGCCGAGCTGCGGAAGCAGGCGTTCGCGGGCTACTGCGTCGACGAGGCGTTGCTGCGGGGTGCGGCGATCAACGCCATCGTGCTGCACTGCCTCCCGGCGCATCGTGGCGAAGAGATCAGCGAGAGCGTCCTCGAAGGGCCGCGGTCGCGGGTGTGGGATGAGGCCGAGAATCGTCTGCACGCCCAGAAAGCCCTGCTGGCGCTGGTGATGGGATGAGTCGACTCTTCGAGGAACATCGCATCCTGGTGAGCGGGGCGGGGTGCTACGCTGCCGATGGGTTGGGCCAGTTCGAGGTCACCGGTGCCGACGCGCACGCCTTCGTCAATCGGATCGCGACGCTCGATGTCTCGCTGTTGCCACCCGGTCGGTTCGTGCACGCACTGATCCTGCGCGACGACGCCGGCATCCTCGATCGCGTCACCGTCTACCGCTTCCCCGATCGCATTATGCTGCTCGTCGATGCCCAGTTCCGTGAGGCAGCGTGGGAATACATCGTCGCACGCAAGCGGGGGAATGTCCGCCTGCGCGACATCTCGGACGATGTCGGCCTGATCAGCGTGCGCGGCCCTGCCAGCGCGACCCGGTTGACACCGCTGATGGACCACGTGCCGGTCGAAGCGGGCGACATCGAGACGGCGCGCTTCGCCGGTGTCGATGTCTTCGCAGGGCGGGCGACCCTCGATGGCCCCGACGGCGTCGATTTCTTCTGCCGCCGCCGCGATCGCGATTCGCTCGAAACCGGCCTGCGCCACGCCGGGGTCCATCCGGTGATCCGCGAGGCGTGGGAGCTGCTCCAGCTCGAGTGGGGTGTTGCCCGCGTGGGGATCGAGATCGACCCCGATGATACGCCGCTGGAAGCGGGGCTCGAGTCGCTTGTCGCCGAAATGAAGGGCGCCCCGTTCCCTGGCGAGACCGCCCTCGCCTCGCGCCGCCGCACCGGCGCCATCAAGCGGCTGGTCGGCTTCCGGGTCCACGGTGACGACATCCCGCCGGTGAGCGCGCGCGTGAGTGTCGCCGGGCTGATGGTCGATCGGGTGCGTTCGGTCGGCCGGTCACCGCGGGTCGGGATCATCGGAATGACCGCGCTCCCCACCTCCGCCGCCACGCCCGGAACGCCGCTGCACTTCGAGGCAGGCAGCCACTCCTGGTCGGGCGAAGTGGTGCGCCGGCCGTTCGTCTCCCGCAGCGGAATGGCCACCGGCGACACCACCGAGATGCCGGCCGCGAGCCCCAAGCCGTGAGCGCCAAGCGGTGAGCGTGCGCATTGGCGTGCTGATCATCTCCGATGGTGTCTCGGCCGGTGAGCGCACCGACCGCAGCGGCGCCGCGATCGTGGCGTGGGCGGGAATGAGCGGGCATCAGGTCACGGCCCAAGGCGTCGTCCCCGACGAGCGCGCGGCGATCGCCTCGAGACTGATCGAATGGGCCGATGGCGCCGCTGCCGATCTGATCCTCACCACCGGTGGCACCGGCCTCGGCCCCCGCGACGTGACGCCCGAGGCGACCCGGGCGGTCATCACGCGTGAGGCACCCGGCATCAGCGAGGCCATCCGCGCCGCGGCACTGCCGACCGTACCGACCGCCGCACTGTCGCGCGCCGTGGCGGGGACTCGCGCCGACGCGCTGATTGTCAACCTTCCCGGATCGCTCGGCGGCGTCCGCGACGGACTCGCCGTCCTGGCACCGCTGATCGACCACATCGCCGCGTTGCTGCGCGGCAACACGGAACACTGAGGCGTGGCGATCCAGGCCGTCATCACCCTCTCCGATCTGGAGACGGCGGTCCCGCTCGACCGCGCGCTCGAGGCCGCCGGCGTGAGTTGCGCCGTGGTCAACTCCGCCGATGAGGGACGCCACGCGATGCGGCGCGATCACCCCGCCGTGCTGGTCCTCACCGGCGCCGTCCACGAGGCGCCGGCCTTGCAGCTCGCCGCCTACGCGCGCGATCACGAGATCGCGGTGCTCGCACTGCTCGAGCCGACCGACGACAATCGCACCGAACGCGCCGCGCGCATCGGTGCCACCGACGTGCTGCTCAAGCCGGTGGAGACCGACGATCTCGTCGCGACCGTGCGCCGGCTGGTGGAGCGGCGCGAGTTGCAGCGACGCACCGGCATCTTCGGCGAGAGTGCCGCCATCCAGGAAGTGCTCGTGAAGATCGAGCAGATGGCGCCGGTCTCCAGCACGGTGCTGATCCAGGGCGAGAGCGGGACCGGCAAGGAGCTGGTGGCCAAGGCGATCCACGATCTCTCGCCGCGCCGCGGTCGGCCATTCATCGCGATCAACTGCGCGGCGCTCCCCGAAACGCTGCTCGAAAGCGAACTCTTCGGTCACGAGAAGGGCGCCTTTACCGGCGCCGCCGAACGTCGTCTCGGCCGCTTCGAACTTGCCGACACCGGGACGATCTTCCTCGACGAGATCGGCGAGATCCCGGCCAGTGTGCAGGTCAAGCTGCTGCGCGTGCTCGAGACGCGCTCCTTCTTCCGCCTCGGTGGCGTCGCGCCGATCAAGGTCAATGTCCGCGTGGTCGCCGCGACCAATCGCGCACTCAAGGAGCAGGTCGCGCTGCGCGAGTTCCGCGACGACCTCTACTACCGACTCAATGTGTTGTCGATCTACCTGCCGCCATTGCGCGAACGGCGCTCCGACATCCCGCTGCTGGTCAAGCGCTTCGTGCGCGAGTTTGCGATCCAGCACGATCGCACCTTTCCCGGCATCACCCAGGAAGCGATGCAGCGGCTGGTGCAGGCGCCGTGGCCCGGCAACGTCCGGCAACTCCGCAACCTGATCGAATCGATGGTCGTCCTGGCCCTCGGCAGTGAAGTGCGCGCCGCCGACATCCCGCCCGATGTGACCGAAGGGACCGGTTCGCTGTTGCCGATGCGACTGCCGCGGATCGAGAGCCGCGACGGCGCCGTGGTGGGTGGGGCGGAGTTCGAGTTCATCCTGCGGTCGCTGATGGAGCTGCGGGTGCAGATGGAGGATCTCCGCCGCAGGCTGGAGGAACGCCACGACCCCGTGCAGCTCATCGAGGTCTCCGACTCCTCCTATGCCCCATCTGTCGCAATTCCAGTCACATCGCTCGGGCCAGTCTCGGCCGAGGAGGAGCCGGAGCCCGAGCCGGTGGTGATCTACCGGGCGGGGATGACAATGGCCGAGGTGGAACAGAAGACCATCGTGGCGGTGCTGGAGCAGCTCAAGGGGAACCGGCGGCGCGCGGCCCAGCTCCTCGGCATCGGGGAGCGGACTCTGTACCGGAAGCTGAAGGAGTTCGGTATCGCCTAAGTGACGATCTGGCAATCCGTTGACTCGGCTCACCTCTTGACACTTCTCAACTGACTCGCCAACTTGCAGCGAACTCCTCCCTTCGAGTTAACCCGCGCCCCGGGCTCTCGTGAATCTCACCGTTGACTCCGCCCGCTGTGTTGCCTGTCTGGCCTGCGTCCGGGTCTGCCCGACCGACGCCATCGCACTGCCGCCCGAGGCGCGGGTGGTCGAAATCATCGAAGAAAACTGCATCCGCTGTGGCGAGTGCGTCCCCGCCTGTCCGCACGAGGCGATCGCCGCCACCGGGGCGGTCGACAAGGCGCTCGCCATCGCCGAGGCCGGTACTGGCGCATTGATCCTGGCTCCGGAGGCGGTGGCCCACTTCCATCCGGCCACCCCCGAGCAGCTGGTCAACGCCTGTTACGAGGCGGGGTTCCGGCTGGTCTCCCGGGGGGTGCTTGGCGACGAGCTGGTGGCGCAGGAGTACCTCACTCTGTGGGAGGATCCCGACTGGGGCACCCTGGTCCGCTCGACGGATCCGGTGGTGGTGGCCGCGATAACGGCCCATTATCCCGAGTTGGTGCCCTATCTTGCCCCGATTACCCATCCCTGCGTGGCAGAGGCGCGATTCCTGCGTAAAGTCCACGGGAATGGGCTCCCGGTGGTATATGCCGGAATGAGCGCCCCGAGCACCGTGGGCGAGCTCGATGCGATGCTGACGTTCCACGATCTGGAACAGCTCTTTGCCTTGCGCGAGGTCCGGCCGGCCAATCTGCCGACCACCTTTTCCCGGGTGCCGGCCGAGACGCGGCGGCATATGTCGGTGGCCGGGGGATTGCCCCTGGAGCTGGTGGTGAGCGGGTCGAGTCGGGGTCGACGGCTGCTGACGGTGCGGGGACTGGAAGCGCTTCCAGCGCTGGCTCGCGCGGTGGGGCACGACCGGATCGACCTGGGCTTCGTCGATGTGCAGAGCCACCCCGGTGCGCTGGGGCATCCTGCGGCCGGACCGAAGCAGGACCTTTACCGTCGTCGGGCGTTGATTCAGCAGTACGAGCCGGCGCGGAGCCGGCTACCGGTCGTGCCGGCGGAGGTCGAGGTCAGTGTGGCTGCTGCCTTTGCCTTCGGGCAGCGGCGGCAGCAGGCCGAGCCTGCGGCGGTGCGGTCGATTCTGGAGGCGATCGGGACGGGTCCCAACGGCAAGGCCTGGGACTGCCGGGCGTGCGGCTATCCGTCGTGTCATCGGTTCGCGCAGGCGGCGGCGCTGGGTCGGGCCTCGCTCAGGCAGTGTGTGCCGTGGCTGTCGCAGCGCGCCGACGATGCCAGTCGCGACGCGAGTACCGACGCCCTGACGGGGTTGGCGAGTTATCGATCGTTGCAGCGGCGGTTGACGCACGAGATGGAGCGCAGCAAGCGGAGTGGCGACAACTTCGCGGTGCTCTTCCTCGATCTCGACCACCTCAAGTTGCTGAACGATCGTTATGGCCACGAACGTGGCAACCAGGTGCTGCGGATGGTGTCCGACGAGTTGCGCCGGACCATTCGCGCAACCGACTTGGCGGCCCGGTATGGCGGCGATGAATTTGTGATCCTGCTGACGCGGACCGATCGCGCCGGTGCCTTGCGGGTGGCCGATGCGGTGCGGGAGCGGGTGGTCGGTGCCGGCCGGCAGCAGGGCTTCACGGACGGCGAAGTCTCCGTGAGCATCGGGGTGGCGGAGTACGATCCTGCCGCCCCGCAGGAGGGGCCGCTACTCGATCAGGCCGACCGCGCGCTCTATCTGGCGAAGTCGGCAGGGCGTAATACCGTTGCCTGACGAATTTATTTTTCCGACGAGGGACCGTGTGACCGCTTCGCCACAGCATCTCTTCGACGCGTCACAGCCTCGGCCCGGAGGGGCACCCGTGGACCCAACAACCGATCCGTGGGGCGTGCGTCGCGCCGAGAACCTGTTGACCTCCCTCGAGGGCATCCTCTCGGCCCGGGTGGTCACGACGCCATTGGGCGAGGTGAGTGAGATCCACATCCTGGCGCAGGCCGGTCAGGCGCCGAAGCAGGTGGTGCGGAATATCGAGAGCGCCCTGCTGGCGCATCTGGGCCTCAAGGTCGACCATCGGAAGATTTCCATCGCGCAGACTGCCGATGTGAAGCCGCTTGAGGCGCTGGCGCAGGGGGCGGTGCAGGCGCAGGTGATGCAGCGGGTGGTGTTGTTCGACGACCTGGTGATGGCCACGGTGCCGCATCAGCGGCGGATGACGGCCACGGTCACGCTCACGTCGGCGGGGCGGATCGAGTCGGCCACCGAAGAGGGTGCCGACACGCCGCGGAGCCGGGTGGAATCGGCGGCGCGTGCTGCCGTGGCTGTGCTGGAGCGGTTGATTGCCAGGCATTCGCTGGCGCTCGAAGGGGCGCAGCTGATCGAGGCGTTCGACAAGCACTTTGTGATGATCGGCGTGCACGCGATTGGTGGCCGGGAGAGCCGGCTGCTGGTGGGCACCGCCGAGGTCCGGGAGAGCAGCGAGCACGCGGCGGTGTATGCGGTGCTCGATGCCACGAATCGGTGGGCGGCGGCGCGGCAAGCCCGATAACCGCGATCGACGGGTGAC
>JANLPG010000108.1:0-5059 GCA_031367105.1 Gemmatimonadota bacterium
GGCGGATGGATCGCCGGGCGTGTGTTGCTGGATGGCGAAGACGTCTATGCCAGCAGCGTCAATCCGATCCAGCTTCGCAGGCGGGTCGGGATGGTGTTCCAGAAGCCGACTCCGTTCCCGATGATGTCGGTGTACGAGAATGTCGCAGCCGGGCTGGTGCTCGATGGCCGGCGTCCCCGCAGCGAGCTGGACGCTATCGTGGAGCGGTCGCTCCGGCGAGCCGCCCTCTGGGAGGAAGTCAAGGACCGTCTCCGCACCAGTGCGGTCGGGCTTTCTGGTGGGCAGCAACAGCGCCTCTGCCTCGCGCGCACCATCGCCCCCGAACCGGAGGTGATCCTGCTCGACGAACCGACCGCCTCCCTCGACCCTCAGGGGACGCAGCGGATCGAGGAGCTGGTCATCGAACTGAAGCGGGAGTTCACCATCGTGATCGTCACGCACAATATGCAGCAGGCGGCGCGAGTTTCGGACACGACGACATTCTTCTATCTCGGCACGATGATCGAGCACGGCGCCACGCGGCAGATCTTCACCGCGCCGACCAATGAGCAGACCGAGGCCTATATCACGGGACGGTTCGGATGAACACCGCACTCGACGACGGCGTTGCCGTACCGATCCGCGCCCCGCGCTCCGGCTTCGTCGCGTCGCTGGATCCGGACAGCAGCGCGCAGGTCGCGCCCAGCGTGGATGTGCGCGGCTTCTCGTTCTGGTATGGTGACCATCAGGTGCTCCACGACCTCACCTTCACGATTCCGCCGCGGGCGGTCACGGCGGTGATCGGCCCTTCGGGGTGCGGGAAGTCGACCTTTCTCCGTTCCATCAACCGGATGAACGATCTGATCGCCGACGTCCGTACCAGCGGCGACCTGCTGGTCGAAGGGAGGTCGGTCTATGCTGCCAGCCTCGACCTGGTGGCCCACCGGCAGCGCGTGGGGATGGTATTTCAACGCCCCAATCCGTTTCCGAAGACGATCTATCAGAATGTCGCCTACGGCCCCACCCTGAACGCGCTGGTGCCGCGCAACGAGATCCCTGACCTGGTGGAGCAATGCCTCCGTCGCGCCGCGCTCTGGGAGGAGGTCAAGGATCGCCTCGACACCGCGGCGACGGGCCTCTCCGGTGGCCAGCAGCAGCGCCTCTGCATTGCCCGGGCACTCGGCAACAGTCCGTCCGTCCTGCTGATGGATGAGCCCTGCTCTGCCCTCGACCCGGGCGCCACCGCCAAGGTCGAAGAACTTATCTTCGAGCTGAAGCGGGAATACACCATCGTGATCGTGACTCACAATATGCAGCAGGCGGCGCGCGTGTCGGAACTGACGGGATTCTTCGATGCCGGGGCCCTGATCGAGATGGGACCGACCAGGCAGATTTTCACGGCACCGAAGCACGAACGCACCGAAGCGTATCTCACGGGGAGATTCGGATGAGCGGCGAAACCCATCGTCATTTTCACGAGCAGCTGAGCCACGTCAAGGTGCGGCTGCTCACCATGTCGGGCGAGGCCGAGGCGGCGCTGGGCCTGGCCGTCGAGGCGCTGCTGGAACGCGACGTCGACAAGGCCCATCACGTGATCACCAACGATCGCATCATCGACGCAATGGAGGTCGAGATCGAGGAGCAGTCGATCAACCTCCTGGCACTGCAGCAACCGATGGCTCGCGACCTCCGGATGCTCACCTCGGCCCTCAAGATTGCCAACGACCTCGAACGTGTCGGCGACCACGCGGTGAACATCGCCCAGTCCGCCGAACGCCTGGCCCAGAGCCGGCCGATTACGCCGGAACCGGAAATCGTCGAGATGGCCCGGCTGGCCCGCGCGATGCTCTCCGATGCGCTCGAGGCCTTCATCCGTGGCGACGCCGCCGCCGGTCGTGAGGTCTGTCGCCGCGATGACAAGGTGGACGCCTTGCATCGTTCGGTGTTCCGGATCCTGCTGACGCATATGATGGAGGATCCCCATATGATCGGTGCCGGGATGGAACTCTTCCTGGTGTCACGCAATCTTGAACGCGTCGCCGACCTCGCCACCAACATCGGCGAGGACGTCGTCTTCCTCGTCGAGGGAAAGTCGATCAAGCACCACGCCGAAGACCGGGGCGAGCCGAGCACGTGACCACTCCCGCGGCCAATCTCGAGCGCCTCGGCGCCATCGACGTCGGCTCCAACTCGATTCGCCTGCTGGTCGCGGAGTACGACCCCGCGACCGGGCTGCAAGTCATCGACGAGGTGAAGGATATGCCGCGGCTCGCGACCGGCGTCGCGTCGACCGGTGCGCTCGACCCGCTCGCGATGGAGCACGCCTTCGAGACGCTGCGCCGGATGAAGGGTGTGGCCGAACGGCGTGGTGTGACCCGGCTCGCGGCCGTGGCCACCTCGGCGATGCGCGATGCCAGCAACGGACTTGCCTTCGCCGAACGGATTCGTCGGGAGCTTGCCATTCCCCTTGAAATCATCGGCGAAGAGCGCGAGGCACAACTCTCCTGGCGGTCTGTCGCCCATCACTTCCGGCTGGAGAACGCCCGCACGCTGGTCGCCGATATCGGCGGCGGCTCGCTCGAACTGGTCGGCGCAGTCGACGGGCTGGTCGAAGTGACCACTTCCCTCCCGCTCGGCGCCGTGCGGCTGACCGAGGCCCACCTGAACGGGAAGAAGGACGCGCGCAAGGCGGTCACGGCCCTGCGAAAGTCGGTCCGCAGCAGCTTGCGCAAGGCACTCCCCTGGCGCGACTGGGTGCAGGCCCGGCTGATCGGCTCGGGCGGTTCGTTCACCAATCTGGGGCGGATGGCGGCGGCGCGCCGAGGCCACCTCGGCGAAGCGGTGCACGGTACCACGGTCAATACCGGCGAAGTCGAAGCACTGCTCGAATGGCTTGCCACCAAGACGCTCGCAGAGCGCACCCAGGTGCCGGGGCTCAATCCGCAGCGCGCCGACATCATCATCGCAGGGCTTGCGGTCACTGCCGAGTTGCTCGCGATGGTTGACGCCCGCGAACTGACGGTGAGCGCCTACGGCCTGCGTGAAGGGCTGTTGCTGGAGATGGTTGGAGCCAGTGAACAAGCGAAGGCCGCCGACCCGCTGAAGATGATCCGCGACTTCGTCGATCGCTGCCGCGGCGATCGCCGCCACGTGGAGCAGGTGCGTGTGCTGGCGCTGGCACTCCACGATCAACTCGCCGAGACGCTGGGATGCGCCCCCGAAGAACGCTGGTTGCTCGAGGCGGCGGCACTGCTCCACGATGTGGGTCAACTCGTGTCCTACCGCAAGCACCACCGGCACTCATTCCAGTTGATCACCCACGCCGAACGGATCGGCCTGGGCGCGCGCGAACGGGCGCTGGTCGCGTTGATTTCGCGCTACCACCGCAAGTCGGGGCCGAGCCGGAAACACGAAGAGTTCGCGCGGCTCTCCGAAGAGGACCAGGCGATCGTCCGGCGGGTGAGCGGACTGCTCCGACTCGCCGACGGCCTCGATCGTGGGCACACGGCGAGTGTGGAGCGAATCACGTCGACAATGCTGGACGACCATCTGGTCGTCCGCGCCTATCCGCGGCTCCAGGGCTCCGACATCTCGCTGGAGGTCTGGGGGGCCGACCGGAAGTCGGACGTGTTGGCCAAGGCGCTGGGGTGCGACGTGGTCGTCGCCGCAGGGATGTGACCCGGCGTGCCACCAGCGACGGCCGTCACGCTCCGTAGGGCACCCAGATGTTCTTCACCTGCGTCGCCTGCCGCAGGAACTCGGTCCCCTCACCATCGGCCGGATCGGCCCAATTGCGCACCGTCCACTCGGTCCAGGTGCGCTTCATATTCCCGGCCGAGAGCTTCTCGGCCTCGGTCGCCTCGGCGCGGGTGCCAAAGACCCAGATGCCGTCGACGTCGTCGTGCCCTGCGAGTGCCGTGAGTAATTCCCGGCGAAGGCCGGTCACGATGTTGATCACGCCGCCGGGCAGGTCGGAGGTATCGAACAGCTGATACAGATCGGTGGCGAGTAGCGGCGCGCTTTCCGACGGAATCGCCACCACGCTGTTCCCCATCGCAATCGCCGGCAAGACGGTGGAAAGAAAACCCAGCAGCGGCGCCTCATCCGGGCAGATGATGCCGATGACTCCCAGCGGCTCCGGCATCGCCAGCGTGACGTTGCGCAGCGGCGTGTGATGCACCGCCCCATCGTACTTGTCCGCCCACGCCGCCCAGGTGAAGCAGCGCTGGATGGCAGCATCGACTTCGGCGCCGCCCGACTTGCCTGTCAGCCTGGTCACCCGGGCAGCAAACTCCTCCCGCCGTGCCGCGAGATTCTCCCCGATGTAGTACAGCACCTGCGCGCGAAGATGCGCGGTGGCACGGCCCCACGTGGAGGCCGCGTGCGCCGCCTCGACGGCATTGCGGATGTCCTTCCGATTGCCGCGACCAATCTGCGCGACCAGTTCCCCTTCAGCAGCGTACACTGGAAGCGAGTAGCCGGAGTCGGGCCGCGTCTGCTTCCCACCGATGTACAACTTCGGCGTACGATCGATCCCCGGAAGTCCGCCGGAACTCTGCGGCGCCCCCTCCTCTCGCATCTCGCTTCTCGCCTCTCGTTCAGCGCGCTTCCCGTGGCTCGGCTTGAGGTATTCGTACATCCCTTCTCGCCCGCCCTCGCGCCCATAGCCACTTTCGCGATAGCCGCCGAATCCCGCGGCGGCATCGAAGACGTTAGTGCAGTTGATCCAGACCGTGCCGGCCTTCAGGCGTGGTGCAATGTCCAGCGCAAGATTGATGTTTTCGCTCCAGAGCGACGCCGCGAGGCCGTAGCGGGTATTGTTGGCGATCTCGACCGCCTCATCGGGCGTGCGGAACGACATCAGCACGACCACCGGCCCGAAGATTTCGATCTGCGCCACGGTGGCCGCAGGCGAGACATTGGTGAACAGCGTTGGCGGATAGAAGAGCCCCTCTGTCGGGACGCTCCACGACGGCTGCCAGCAGGTCGAGCCCTCGGCGATCCCCTGCTTCACCAGTTCATCGATGCGGGCGAGCTGCACTGGCGCCACGATGGCGCCGATGTCGACCGCCTTGTCGAG
>JANLPG010000157.1:0-5576 GCA_031367105.1 Gemmatimonadota bacterium
AGAAAATGGGAGCCGGTTCGCCGGTTCGTACTGCCGCAAGACGAACGACGTCATCCCGGCGACGCGACGCTCATCGTCGCTGATGCCCAGATCCACTCCGGTCGCGCCGAGTGCTTGCGGGGCGATGCTCTCGATCGGCCCGACCAGTTCGACCGGCCCGCTGCGGCGGGAGATCAGCGTGCTATTGAGCAGGAAGCCACTTGCGAGCAGTCCCCCGGGGACCCAGCGCTGCCAGTTACGCATTGAACGCCACCTTCCGGTCGGTGAGCCGGCTCTCAATCAGCCGCACGACCCACGCGATCGCGCCGAGGATAAGGAATGCCACCAGAAACAATGCCCACCCCTCGCTTTCGTGCATAAAGCCACGGCCGAGCTTCGGGTCGACGAAGTACATCAGGAAGGCGGTGAGAAAGATCCGGATTCCGTTGACGACGATGGCGACCGGAATGGCGAGCAACAGGAGCAGCAGCCGCGCGGGCAGCGTGGCGAGGTACATCCCACCGATCATCACGCCGAGGGCGATCAGCGCGGTGAGCGAGCGGAGTCCACTGCAGGCCTCGGCAACGAACAGCCGCTGGTTGGGGATCATAATGACATTGCCGCTCGCCTGGACCGGAATATTCCGCCAGCGAATCAGGTCGGTGCCCAGCTGGGAGGCCTTGAACTGCAACGGAATGGCGAGCTTGTTGGTCACCAGCGCGGGCAGCGGGATGGCGAGCAGGAGCAGGGTGAGCGGCAGCCACCAATGCCGCGCCTGACGCCATCCGAGGCAGAAGACCACCACGCCGACCAGCGTCAACCAGATCGAGAATCGCTGGGTAAAGAATTCGGCGGCCAGCCCGCCGAGGGCGCGCAGCAGGATCGCGCCCACGATCAGCAGGGTGCCCCAGCCCGGCGCGGCCTTCGCGTCGGCCACGGTGCCGGCACGCCAGGCGAGCCAGAGCGAAACCGGGAAGAGCAGCAGCCCGTGGCCGGCATCGGGATCGTTCCACCAGTCGCGCGCCAGCGAGCGGGCGGGATCCTGAAAGAGCGCGACGAAGGCGATCAGTGCGAGCGCCAGCGGCGCGATCGCGGCGAACGAGCCGGCGCGTTTCACGAGATCGCTGACGGAATGGGTCGCCGGCGTACTGGCGACCGGCGCTACCATCCACCCTTCCGGAAGAGCATCACCGGGATCGTCTTCAGCATAATCTTGAGGTCCTCCCAGACGCTGCGGCGCGCGATGTAGTCGAGGTCGTGCTGCACCTTGCGACGGACATCCTCGACCGAGGTGTCGTACTGGAGATGAACCTGGGCGTGGCCGGTGATCCCCGGCGGTACCCGCTGACGGTGCTGGTAGTCGGGGATCTGTTCTCGCAGCTCGGTGAACAGCTGGGGTCGCTCGGGGCGGGGGCCCACCAGGTTCATATCGCCACGGATGACATTGAGCAACTGGGGCAGCTCGTCGAGCCGGCAGCTGCGCAGAAAGCCGCCGATGGCGGTGACGCGCTGGTCATCGGCCTCAGCCCAGACGGCCTTGCCGTGTCGCTCGGCGTCCACCGTCATCGTGCGGAACTTCACGATCGTGAACGGTTTGCCACCGATGTCGCTGCGCCGCCGGGAGTCGTCCCGCGCCGGCATCCGCTGGCGCTGGTCGAGCCCCACCCGCGTCTGGGTATAGAACACTGGCCCGCGCGAGGTGAGCTTCACCGCGGCAGCAATCAGCAGCCAGAGCGGGAAGGTGACAATCAGCCCGAGGGTGGCCACGACGACATTGAGCACCCGGATCGCGCGCTCATCACGCGAAAGCGGGCGGTCATCGGCGCATTCATCGCTCCGACTTGCGGTCGAGCGCGAACGACTGGAAGGAGATTCCTTCACGTGGGCCATCGGTGTCGTTACCGGTATCTGCATTTCAGCGGAAAATCTGGGTTCCGAGATAGATGAGTGATCCGAGCGATCCGATCGCTCCGAGCACTCGAAGGGCCGTGCCGCTGCTCGCCTTCGCGGCCACGATGATTTCATCACCCGCTTGCAGGTTCAGCTGATCGAGCGTCCGCCCCTCGCGAATTGCGGCCTGGAACTCCGGGCCATCGACCACCACCTTGTCACCACGCTTGATCTGCGACTTCTCGAACCGGGCATTGTTCGCCGGGCCGCCGCCGATCTGCATAATGGCATCGCCGAGTAGCAGGTCAGCGGGCGCAGGATAGAGCCCCGGCTTCGCGATCGCTCCAAACATCGAGATGCGGATCGAGGTGGATGCCTTCAGCACCGGATCCCGGACGTATTTCTTCAGTTGCTCGGTGAGGTAGCCCTGCACCTCGGCCCGTAGGACGCCGCGGACCGAGATGTCTGCACCGCCCGGGAGGGTGATCGACCGGTTCGGGGTGACGGCATAGGTGCCGGTGAGGCCGGTCGCGTCACCAACCAGATCCATCCGGACCAGATCGCCAACGTGCAGGTCCCCTTCGGCCAGTCGTTGGCGGATCGCCTCGGCCTCGGAGCGCTTCGCGTCGCGCAGCGCCGAACTGTAGCCGCTCGAGGCCATCTGCTTGTCGATCTCGTCGAGGGCAGCCCGGAGCTCGGAGCGGGTCACCATCGACCGCCGAGCGTTGTTGACAGTTCCGGCCGGATCGGACTGCTGGCCAGCCAGCGGGCGGGGAGCGACGCTCGTACCAACCAGAAGCGCTGCGGCAGCCAAGACAATCGAACGAATCCTCACACGCTTCTCCGGAGATAAGTGGGCATCGCGCCGTACACTCCACAAGAGCACATCCCGTGCTCAGGGTGGACGGCCTCCCAACGGCGGACTAAGCCGCGATCCTGCCGAGAGTTAGGCAAGATCGCGGCCATAGGTGTTGCGTGCTATCCCCTGCCGTTGTGGCGATGACGCCTCAGGGCGGTGCGTTCCCGCCACGCCCATCGAGGCAGGGATACGGTATCAGCTCCTGGGCTCCGGTATCCTACGAGGGGCGGCAGGGACATTGCACTGTGACTTCCAGGAAGTTGGTCTGATCGGATCGGTTCCGGGTCAGTGAAGTTTCTATAACTCATTGTTCAGTAATGTTTTATGAGCGTTACAGCTACCGTAACGCGCCGGCTCCCCCTCGGCGTAGAGCGTGGCGACCCGTCACAGAGTTGTTGCACTTCTGCAACAGTTCTGTGCTGTCCAGCACCTGACGATCTCCGACGAGGACCCTGTGTCGCTTGAAGCCGCCATCCCTCCCGCCAATGATTTTCCCTTGGTCCTGATCGCCAACGACCAGGAGTGGACGGCTCGGGCTATCGAGAGCATTCTGACGGCCAACGGCTTCCGGGTGTCGCGGGCCTTCACCGCCCAGGAGACCCTGGCTCTCGCCAATGCCGCCGACCCGGACGTGGTGATTCTCGACCAGCAACTGCCCGATTTTTCGGGGGTCGAGGTCTGCCGCCGGCTCCGGGCAGACGCTCGCTTTGGCACTGCCCTCCCGATCCTGATCACCACGGCAGGACCCTCTGGTCGGCAGCAACGACTGAGTGCCTACGAGGCCGGGGCGTGGGAGTTTTATGGGCAACCGCTCGATGCCGAGGCGCTGCTCCATAAACTGCGCGTGTACACCGCTTCGTATCGTGAGGTTCGCCGGTTGCGGCACGCGACGATGATCGACCAACCGAGCGGACTCTACAGCCGGGCCGGGCTTGCCCGTCGAGCCACCGAATTGCTGGGCGAGGCGCGCCGGAATGGTCGGGCAGTGGCGTGTGTCGCGTGGTGCTTCGAGGGATCGGCGGGCGCCGACCGTTCGGATCAGGCCGGAGCGATGCTCCGGGTACAGGGGCGGGTCGCGGATGCCTTCGGCCGCCTCGGCAGCAGGGAGTTTGCGGTGGTCGCGCCGGGCACCGATGCCCAGGGTGCCGAGCATCTGGCTGAACGCTTCCGCGACGTCATCGCGCGGGCCTACGAGGCCGAACGCGACGCCGTCCGGACGACCATCCTGACCGACGACCTGGCGGGCGCGACCCCAGCGGCCGACGGCGAGCAGCTCCTCGATCGACTGGTACACGCGCTGGCGGCGTAACGGCCACGAAGCGTCGACCGGGGGTCGACGCCAGCGCGCGAGAAGAGCCCCGACCAAACGGTCGGGGCTCTTCTCGTTTCGGAGCGGGCACTGCTATCGAGTGTCGGCCAAGGCCGACAGCTACGCGTCCTTCTCGCCCGCGAGCAGCTGCGGCTTCCCCTGGTCCTCGCCTTCATCGACGGCGCCATACCCATAACTGTACGAGTAGTACTTGTAGCCGTCCATCGTGGCGCGTACATCATTCAGCACCGCGCCGATCAGGCGAATGGGAAGCTGATCGACGATCTGCAACTTGGCCTCGGCGAGGTCGCGCTCGGTGGCGCCGGCTCGGAGCACCAGCATCAGGCTGCCGGTGAGGGTGCTCAGCACGAAGGGGTCGATGCCGGCGCCCAGCGGCGGCGAGTCAACGATTACCACTTCGAACTTCTCGCGCATCGACTTGATCAGCTCGCGCATCGCGGCGCCACCGAGCAGTTCCGGGGCGTTGCGCTTGCGGCTGCCGGCGGTGATCAGCTGCAGCTGTGGGTGCTGGGTCTTGTGGATCAGGTCGCCGATCTTGAGCTCACCGGTGAGGAAGTCGAGCAGACCGGGACGCCGCTCGACGCCGAAGGTGCGGTGCAGCTCACCGCGGCGGGTGTCGCCATCGATCAGGATGGTCTGGTAGCCCGCTTCGGCGAATGAGAGTGCCAGGTTCGACGACACCAGTGACTTGCCGTCGCCCGGTGACGGTGAGGAGATCGTGATCACCAGCGATCCATCGCCCACGGTATGCGCAAGGTTCAATCGCACCGTGCGGAACGCCTCGATGACCTGCGCCGCCTCTTCCGGCGACGGGGTCTCGCCCTTGGCGCGCTTGATCTCCGGAATGACGCCGAGGATCGTGAGGCCGAGTCCGCTGGTGATCTGGTCGGCGTAGCGGACCCGCTTGTCGGTCACGTCGAAGAGCAGGGCGAGGCCGAGGCCCGCGCCGACTCCCAGCAGGACACCCATTCCGATGATCACGATGCGACGATTGTTGGTTGGCTTGGAGGGCGCCACGCCGCGCGTCAGGACCGAGACGTCGGGGAGCGCACTCGCCTCGACCAGCCGGGCGGCTTCGTAGCGATCGGTGAGCACCTTGTAGATGTTCGCCGCCACCTCGATCTCACGGGTGTAGCGATTCTCCGCGATGGTCCGCTGCGGGATCTGCTGCAGCTCCTGGCCAGCGCTCTTGATCTCCCTGTCGAGTCGCGTGATGTCTTCATCGAGGCGTCGCAGGACCGCCCGTGCGTAACTGGGAAGCGTCTTGGTGCGGATCTCCTGGATCTGGGCGATCAGCCTCGGCACCGAAATCTTCGCGTCGACATAGTCGTCGGTGTAAATCTTCCGGTACTGGCGCAGCTGCGCTTCGCTGGTGGAGAGTTCGCCGATGACTACCCTCAAGTCGGGAGATGCATTCACCGTCGGAATGGTGGTGAAGAGGTCGACGGCGAGGTCGCCCGCTTCGGCCCGGCTCAGCGCCTCGGCAAGATCCCGGCGGTCGCGGCGGAGGTCCTCCAC
>JANLPG010000203.1:0-1674 GCA_031367105.1 Gemmatimonadota bacterium
CCCCGCGATGAGAACGATCCGCGGCATCGCCGGTCCGATTGTCGTGGAGGAGCACGGGGCCGGCGGCCTGCCGCTGCTGTTGCTGCACGGAATGGCTGGCGATGCCGAATTCTGGAGCGGCGTGGTACGGGCGTTGGCCGGCCGTCACCGGTTGATCATTCCGGAACTGCGCGGGCACGGCCGGTCTGGCTCGGCCGACGATGGGGATTACTCGATCACGGCGTGCGCGGCCGATCTGCGGGCGGTGCTCGACGCCCTCGCGCTCGAGCGGGTGGTGCTGGTGGGCCATTCGTTCGGTGGGAGTGTGGCGATCGAGCTGGCCAGCGTGGTTCCCGAGCGGGTCGCCGCGCTGGTCGTGGTGGATGGCGCCGGCGACTTCTCGCTGGTGCCGCCGGAGGCGCTGGCCGGCTTTCTGGCGGGGCTCGAGGACGAACAGCGCTACGCCGATACGGTGGAAGGTGCCTTCGATGTGGCGCTGGAGCGGGCCAGGCCCGACACCGAGCGCCGGGTGCGCGCGGCGATTCTTGCGGCGCCGTCGCCGATGGTGCGCTCGATGTATCGCTCGCTGCTCGCCTACCACCCCACCGATTCCCTCGATGGCTACTCTGGCCCGACGCTGCTGGTCACCGCCCCGGTGAACGCCGCCGCGTTCGCGCTCCACGCGCTGCGTCCAAAGGTGCCTCGGCGGCAGATCGAAGGGGTCTCCCACTGGATCATGATGGACGAGCCGACGGCCTTCGCGCAGTTGCTGGAAGAGTTTCTGACCGGGGTCAGCTAGCGCCCCTGCCCCGGACTGGCGATCCTTCTCCATCCCCTTTCCGGGTCGATCTCCTGATGACCACTCGTCGCGAAGCCATCCGCCTGCTGGGCAGCGCGTGTGCGGTGCCGGCTCTGGCCGCGCTCACTCCCGATGCCCTCTTCGCGCTGGGCGAGCGAACCCACGCGTCGCTCTCGGTGCGTCGGGGCAGCGGCTTCTTCGATATGCACCAGCTGCAGACCGTCGCGGCGGCGGCCGACCGGATCATTCCGGCGACCGACACGCCGGGTGCGCGCTCGGCCGAGTGTCATCGCTTCGCTGAACGCATCGTGCAGGATCACTACGAGCCGGCGCGGCAGAAGCGCTTTGTTGCCGGGCTGGTGTCCCTCGACCGCCGCGCGTCGCAACTCCGGCAGCAGCTGTTCGCCGACCTGAGCGCCGCCGACCAGGATGCCGTGCTCAAGAGCGTGGAGGCCGAGGCGCCCGCGGTGAACCTGAAGGACGGCTCCTTCTGGCGTGATCTCAAGTATCTGACCGTCTACGGCTACTACACCTCAAAAATCGGCATCGAGGAAGAGCTGAAGACCAACTTCTATCCTGGTCGGTATGACGGCTGTGTGCCGGTGAGCGGGGGGTCGAAGTAATGCGCCGCGCCCCCTACGATGCGATCGTGGTTGGCTCCGGCATCAGCGGTGGCTGGGCCGCCAAGGAACTGAGCGAAAAGGGGCTCAATGTGCTGGTGCTCGAGGCGGGTCGTACCATCGACCCCGCCCGCGACTACCTGATGAATGCCCCGGCGTTCGAGTTCGACTACCGCTATCTCGGCGACATCCGCAAGCTCACCGCACGCCAGTCGGTGCAGCGGAAGTGCTACGCCTGTGACGAGGGGGCGACGCAGTTCTTCGTCGACGACGTCG
>JANLPG010000014.1:0-15972 GCA_031367105.1 Gemmatimonadota bacterium
TCCAACGACTTTCCGACGGCGGTGCCCTGACCGTGCGACACGGCATCCTCGCCCTTCGCGACATCACCCGGGCCGTTGCCTCACTCCACCGTGCCGGACTCACGCACGGCGCACTCGACCTGACCGCGATTCACATCTCGCCCCGGGGTGCCCAGCTCGCCGGCTTCGGTGCCGCCGTCTCGGCTGATCCGCGGGCGGATCTCGATGCCCTCGGGCCGATCGCCTGGGCCTGTTTTACCGGCGATCTTCCAGACGGTTCCAGGGTCCGACTGAGCGAGGTGCGCCGCGGAATTCCGGAGGGACTGGACTCGCTGGTGGCATCGCTACTGGCCGCCGACCCGGGCCTGCGGCCGACCAGGGCGGTGGCTGTACTCAACGCCCTGGATGCCTTCCCGACCCCGCTGGACTCTCCGATTTCCTCGTTCCTCGAAGGCGCCGGGCGAGGGGCGCGGCGGCCCAGGCCACGGGAAACTGCGCTCTTGCTGGTGCTTGTGGGGCTGTCCGTGCTGGTGTCGACGCTGGTGCTGGGTCACTGACCCCTCCTTCGCCCTCCCGGAACCGATCCGGTCCCGTTAGCGTTACCCGATTCCAGAACCGAACCTCAAAAGGATTTTCGTGGCACGATCTCGACGTCGCGGCGGTACCAACGTCGCACCACCGGCTGAAGAGCCGGAAACTACCAACGGCAGCACAGGCTCCCGCCTTCGCAAGTCTCCCGGACGCTCCTACGGCTCCCATCGCGAATGGTTGCTCGCGCATCACGGCTCTGTCTGCGCGTACTGCGGTACCCGCGTTCCACCGGAAACCATCACGCTCGACCACGTCCGGCCCCGTCGTGGCCAGTCTGCCTACGACCGTCCGGACAACCTGGTGCTGGCCTGCCGTCCCTGCAACGCGGCCAAGGCCGACACCCCGCTGCTCGCCTTCCTGATGGCGAAGCGCGCTCGCGGTGTCTTCCTGCTCCACTACGGCGACCATCTCTCCGATCCTCTCAAGTCGCTGGCGCGGAATGCGAGCGAGCGGCCCCTGCTTCCGCCGGATTGAACACACCGGAACGCGAGAGGCTCAGGCCTCTCGCTGCTCGGCTACTTCCCGCTCAACGCCGCGTTCACGATTCGCTTCTGCTCCACCTTGTGCTGTGAGTCGTAGCCTTCCGACGGGGAGGCGCGTTCCGGTCGTCCGATATAGCGAAGCGTGACGCCCGGCGGGAGGATCGCCGTGAGGCGCGGCGCGATGAAGCCCCACGCTCCCATATTCTGCGGCTCCTCCTGCACCCAGTTCACCTCCGACAATGCCGGATACTGCCCGAACAGCTGGCGCAGTTCGTTCTCGGCAAACGGATAGAGCTGCTCGACGCGCGCCAGCGGGGGGCGAGCCACCTTCGCGTCGTTGGCTTCCTTCAGCACGTCATAGTACACCTTGCCACTGCAGAGCAGCAGTCGCTTCGCATCGATCGACGGTGCATCACCCAGCACCGGTTGAAACTGCCCGGTGGCCAGATCGCCTTCCGATGACCCTGCTGCACCGAGGCGCAGAAGCGACTTCGGCGTCATCACCACCAGCGGACGTCGCTCCGCCGTATGCGCCTGACGCCGAAGCAGGTGGAAGTACTGGCCTGAGGTGGTAGGGTTGGTGACCCGGATATTTCCCTCCGCGCAACTCTGCAAGTAGCGCTCGAGCCGGGCACTCGAGTGCTCGGGGCCCCCACCTTCATAGCCGTGCGGAAGCAGCAGCGTCAGCCGTGACGTGACACCCCACTTGCTCTGGCTCGAGACGATGAATTGGTCGATGATCACCTGGGCGCCGTTGGCGAAGTCACCGTACTGTGCTTCCCAGAGCACCAGTGTCTCGGGTGCCGTGGTGGCGTAGCCGTATTCGAAACCGATACAAGCGAGTTCGGAGAGGGGGGAGTTGTGGACTTCAAGCGTCGCCTTCGCCTCGGCCAGCCGCTGCATCGTGATGACTTCAGCACCGTTGTTGGTGTCGTGCAGGACGATGTGGCGTTGCGCGAACGTCGCCCGGCCGACATCCTGCCCAGTGAGCCGGATCGGAACGCCGTCCACCAGCAGCGATGCGAAGGCGAGTGCTTCAGCGTGACCCCAGTCGATACCATTCGGCGAGGTCAGTCCGCCTCGCCGCCGCTCCAGCTGCTTTGCCAGTTTCGGATTGGGCGTGAATCCCTCGGGCCAGGTCAACAGCTCCTCGTTCAGTCGCGCGAGAATCGCGGCATCGACTGCGGTCGTCACCGGTTCCCCACGGAGAGCCGCTTCGGCCGGGGTGGGCTTCACCTCGCCGTTGGCCAGCGAGGCCCTGAAGGCCGTCTGCACCGCGATGAAGTTCTCATATGTGCGCGACACCATCAGGTCGGCCTCGCCAGGTGCTACCGCTCCTTCGCGCGTGAGCGCTTCAGCGTATTGCGCCCGCACCGTCGGTAGCTCCTTGATGTGCGCGTACATCATCGGCTGGGTGTAGCTCGCCTCATCGGTCTCATTGTGCCCGTGACGCCGGTAGCCCACGAGGTCGATCAGGACATCACCCCGGAACTTCATCCGATACGCAATGGCGAGTCGCACGGCGGCGAGGCACGCCTCCGGGTCATCGGCGTTGACGTGGATGATCGGGATGTCGAAGCCCTTGGCCAGATCCGACGAATAGCGCGTCGACCGGGCATCGATCGGGTCGGTCGTGAACCCGACCTGGTTGTTGGCGATCAGGTGAATCGTTCCACCGGTGCGGTAGCCCGGCAGGCCGCCGAGATTCAGAGTCTCAGCCACGACGCCCTGACCCGGGAACGCCGCATCGCCGTGAATCGTGACCGGCAGCGAGGCATCGGAGTCGTAGCTCAGCTCGCGCGTCGAGCGGGAGGTTTGCCGCGCCCGCGCGTGGCCGATCACCACGGCGCCGACGAATTCGAGATGGCTCGGATTGGGCAACAGCACCACGGCAGTTTCCTTTCCGCTGCTCGCGACGAAGGTGCCGCTCGCCCCCAGGTGGTACTTCACGTCACCAGTGCCCCCTTGGGGAATCATCCCGGATTCGGCTGCCTTCCCTCCTTCGAACTCCGCAAAGATCGTGGCGTACGAGAGATTCACCGTATGCGCCAGGGCATTCAGCCGACCACGGTGTGCCATCCCGAGGACGACCTCGCGCACTCCCGACTCTGCCGCAAGCTCATTCACGAGGTCGAGCATCGGGATCAGGATGTCGACGCCCTCGATCGAAAAGCGCTTCGCCCCGATGTAGGCGTTGTGCAGGAACCGCTCCATCCCCTCGACTTGAGTGAGCCGTTCGAGCAGTGCCTTCTTCTGCGTGACCGTGAGTGGGACCCGATGCACCCCCGATTCGATCTGTTCGCGCAGCCACACACGGCGTTCGTGCGACGCAATGTGCTCCACTTCGTAGGCAATGGTGCCGCAATAGGTCGCGTGGAGATACGGCAACGCTTCGGCGAGCGTGTTTCCCGGAACCGCGATGCGCAACACGTCGGTTGGGATCGTCGCCATCACCTCGGCGTCGAGGCCAACCTCGGTGGGATTGAGTGCAGGGTCGCCTGCCGGCGGCGTGCCGAGCGGGTCGAGGTGCGCGGCGAGGTGACCGTGGGTCCGAAACGCCTTGACGAGCGCCATCGCGCCGGCCACGTGGTGCAGCTGCACTGGCGATGCGGGTGCCATCGCGGAATCGACCCGCGACGGACGCGGTGCTTCCAGGGCGGCAGCGGCCGGCGCCGCAACGGCGGCGGGGGTTCCGAGGCCGAGGGCACCATAGACGGTTTCGTAGAAGCCCTGATCGCCTTGCAGCATCTGGTCGACGGTGCGCAGGAAACTCCCCGATTCCGCCCCCTGGATCACGCGGTGATCGTAGGTGCTGGTGAGCATCATCACCTTGGAGAGGCCGAGTTGCTTGATGACAGTTGCATCCACCGCAGCAAACTCGGGCGGGTACGAGATCGCGCCGGTGGCGACGATCGTTCCCTGTCCGGGCATCAGGCGGGGCACCGACGCCACCGTGCCCAGGCCACCGGGATTGGTGAGGGTCATCGTCGCACCAGCGAAGTCATCCGGCATCAGCTTGCTGGTTCGCGCCTTCTCGACCAGCGACTCGTAGGTCGCAAGGAAGGCACTGAAGTCCATCGCTTCGGCCTGCTTGAGCACGGGGACAACCAGGCCGCGGGTGCCGTCCTTGCGCTCGGCGTCCACTGCCAGGCCAAGATTGGCGTGTTCCGGGACGACCTTGAAGCTGTCGCTGCCGCTCTTGAGCACGCTGGTGCCCATCATCGGGAACTGCTTGGTACCCTGGACCAGCGCCCAGGCGATCAGGTGGGTGAACGAGAGCTTCTCGCTCCGGCCGGCCGCCTTGAGTCGGGCGTTGAGGTCGGCGCGCCGGAGTTCGAGCGTTCGCACCGGAATTTCCCGAAACGTCGTCGCCACCGGCAGGGTGAGCGAGGCCTCCATATTCTGCGCCAGCTTCAATGCCGGCCCCTTGAGCAGGGCAGCGTTGGCGGGAATCTTCACGGCAGCGGTCAGCGGGGCGGCGGCAGCCGGGGTGGCCGTTGCCGGGGCCGATCCATTGGTCGAGGGTTGGAAGGGAACAGCATTCTGGCTCTCGAGCAGCGCCGTAAAAATGGCCTCGGCGGGGAGGGCGATCTCGGGCTGCTCGGCTTCGTTCGGCGACACGTCTGGCTCCGACGGGTAGGTAACCCCTAAACATAAGCGGATTCCGCTTACCTTTCGGCTATGCTCACTCCATCTCCCGGTCGCCGTGCAGTCGTCATCGCCGGAGTCCGGACGCCCTTCGCCAAAGCCGGGACGGTCCTCCGCGATGCTTCCGCTGCGGACCTCGCGCGCCACTGCACCCGGGAACTGCTCTACCGGACCGAACTGCCGGGATCGGAAGTCGACGAGGTCATCTACGGGCAGGTGGTTCCCTCGCCGCTCCTCCCCAACGTGGCGCGCGAAGTGTCGCTCCTCCCCCAGCTGCCGCGAACCGTCCCGGCCTATACGCTCAATCGCGCGTGCGCTTCTGGCGCGCAGGCGATCTGCAATGCAGCCGACCAGATCATGGCCGGCCACGCCGACGTGATTCTTGCCGGCGGCGTTGAGGTGCTGTCCGATGTGCCGATCCTGCATACCCGGAAGTTCGCGCAGGTGCTCGTCGCGGCCAGCAAGGCGAAATCATTGGGTGAGCGACTTGGGCTCTTCGCACAGGTACGGCCTCGCGACCTGGTGCCGGTGTCGCCTGCGATCGCCGAGCCGAGTACCGGCGAAAGCATGGGGCAATCGGCCGAGAAGATGGCGAAGGAGAATCACATCAGTCGCGAAGCGCAGGACGGCCTCGCGTTGATGAGTCATCAGCGTGCCGCCGCGGCGACCGCCGATGGTCGCCTCTCCGCCGAGATCACACCATGGTTCGGCGGCCGCGCGATGGACCAGGTCATCCTCAGCGACAACACGATTCGTGCTGACACCACGCTCGACGCGCTCAGCAAGCTTCGCCCGGTGTTCGACCGGAAGTACGGATCGGTGACGGCTGGCAATGCCTCGCCGCTCACCGACGGCGCCGCCACCACGCTGTTGATGAGCGAGGAGAAGGCGAAGTCGATGGGATATCGGCCGCTGACGGCGATCCGCTCGTATGCGGTGGCGGCCGTCGACCCGGGCTGGCAACTGTTGATGGGGCCCGCCTACGCCGTTCCACTGGCACTCAAGCGCGCTGGCATCACCTGGCAACATCTCGGCCTGGTGGAGATTCACGAGGCGTTCGCCTCGCAGGTCCTCTCCAATGTGCAGGCGTGGGGTTCGCCGGAATGGTCGACGCGACTTGGCCTCCCCGGTATCACGGGCGAAGTCGACTGGAATCGGACGAATGTTTCCGGCGGCTCGATCGCCCTCGGGCATCCCTTCGCGGCAACTGGTGCGCGGCTGGTGACGACACTCTCGAACGAGATGGTGCGGCGTGACGTGCAATTCGGATTGATCTCGATCTGCGCCCAGGGTGGAATGGGCTTCGCGATGGTGCTGGAGCGTGTTCCGTGAGTGCCTTCTCGATCGAACGTCGTGGCAATGTGGCGATCGTCACCTTCAATGTTCCCAATGAACCCGTCAATACCATCAGCAAGGCCGTGGGCTGGGAACTCGATGAAGTATTGTCGCGGCTCGCCGCCGATGAACCCACCAAGGCGATCGTACTGCGGTCGGGGAAGCCGGATTCGTTCATTGCGGGAGCCGACATCGAGGAGTTTGTGCAGCTCCGCTCAGTCGAGGAAGCGGTGCGGCTCTCCAGGGATGGCCAGTTGCTGATGCAGCGGGTCGCCGATTCCGAGAAGCCAGTGGTCGTGGCGATCCACGGCGCCTGCCTCGGTGGCGGCCTCGAACTGGCGCTCGCAGGCCGCTACCGCGTTGCCAGCGATCATCCCAAGACCCAGCTCGGACTGCCGGAGACGCAACTCGGACTGCTTCCGGGAGCCGGTGGATCGAATCGACTGCCTCGCCTGATCGGGGTACGCGCCGCATTCGACATCATCCTGGCGGGGAAGAGTGAACGTGCGAAGAAGGCTTTTCAGCTGGGTCTGGTCGACGAGCTGGTCCCCGAGGCCATCCTGCTGGAGACTGCAGTCGCTGCGGCCGAACGACTCGTCCGGGGCTGGAAGCCGGATCGGCGCGGCCGCGGCATCGCCGGGGCCGTACTCGACGGAACGCCACTGGGTCGGCTGGTCGTCTACTCGAAGGCGAAGGAACAGGTGGAGAAGAAAACCGGGGGCAATTATCCCGCGCCGCTGCGCGCGATCGACGTGATTCGGACTTCGATGGAAAGCGGGATGGCAAAGGGGCTCGAAGCCGAAGCGCAGGCATTTGGCGAACTCGCAATGACCGACGTCTCGCGTCGACTGGTCGAGATTTTCTTCGCGACCACCGCGCTGAAGAAAGACGACGGAGTGCCTCCCGGGATGGGACGGGCACGACCGGTGCGGCGGCTCGGGATCGTCGGCAGCGGATTCATGGGCTCCGGAATCGCGGGAACGGCGGTGTTGCAGGCAAGCGTCGAAGCGCGACTCACGGATGCGGACCTCGTGCGGGTGGGCAGGGGGGTCAAGGCCGCGACGGATATGCTCACGGAACGACTCAAGCGCCGTCGACTGACGCGCTTCGAATTCGAGCGCCAGAAGGCTTTGCTGTCCGGCACCGGCGATTTCTCCGGTTTTGCCGGTGCGCAGATCATCATCGAAGCGGTGTTCGAGGACCTTGCGGTGAAACGCCAGGTGATGGCCGAGCTCGAAGCCGCCGTGCCGATCACCACGATCCTCGCCACGAACACGTCGACAATCCCGATTCACGACATCGCGGGAGAGGCACAGCACCCGGAGCGGATCGTCGGAATGCACTTCTTCTCGCCGGTCGAGAAGATGCCGCTGCTGGAGGTGATTCCCACCGGCAGTACCAGCGCCGATACCATCGTGACGGCGGTGCAATTCGGGCGGAGGATGGGGAAGACGGTGATCGTGGTTGCCGACTCTCCGGGGTTCTGGGTCAACCGGATTCTTTCGCCATACCTCAACGAGGCCGGGTACCTGCTCGAAGAGGGTGTTCCGATCGAGCTCATCGACGCCGTGATGACGGCGTGGGGTTTCCCGGTGGGGCCGGTGGCACTGCTCGACGAAGTCGGACTCGATGTCGGGGAGAAGGCCGGCAAGGTGATGCACCAGGGATTCGGGGACCGGCTCACGCCGTCGCGTGTGATCGGCGTGATGCGCGCCGATGATCGTCTCGGTCGGAAGAACGAACGCGGCTTCTACTTCTACAAGGACGGTCACAAGACCGGCCCCGACGGCAGTGTCTTTCAATTGCTCGGTGTGCGTCCGCTGGGTGAGGTCGACAAGCAGCGCGTGGAGGATCGCCTGGTGTTTGCGATGCTCAACGAGGCGGCAATGGCGATGGGAGAGGGGGTGGTCCGCGTGCCGCGTGACGCCGACATCGGCGCCATCTTCGGTATCGGCTTTCCGCCCTTTCGTGGTGGGCCGCTGCGCACCCTTGATGCGATGGGCGCAGCAGAGGCCGTGGCGAAGCTGGAACGGCTCGAGGCCGCGCACGGGCCGCGCTTTCACGCCGCACCGGTGCTCGAGGAGATGGCCCGGACCGGAGGCCGCTGGTATCCGGTGGGGAGTGGCCGCTGACGCCTCCGCGCCGGCGAGCCATTCTTGCCTGGCTGGTGGCGGCGCTCGTGGTCTGGTGGCGAGTCCGCTCCGACGGCACCTTCTTCATCGTCGGGCTCGAGGGGCAGTGGTCCGATGCGCTCGGCGCAATGCTTCCTGCGCTCTCCGCCGGGTTGAGCGCCGCGTTCGCACTCTCCATCGTCGATGCGGCGGCGGGGCCGGTCGCCGGAGTCGTTGCCGCCATCGTGATGGTGATCCTCCCCGGCTTCGTGCCACTACACCGCGCATCCCTCACCGGCCCGCCGCTGCTGACGCTGACACTCGTCACGCTGGCGGTGATGCTGTATGCGCCCCGTTTCTCGCTCGCGTACGGCACGCTGGCGGCGGTCGCCGCAGTCTACGTTTCGCCGGCGGGGTTCGGCCTGCCGGTGGCCGCCGTCGCCTGGGCGCTCCTCTCCGGAGCGAAGACATCGCGCTATCCGCTGCGCCGCGGGGCGCTCGCTGCGGTGCCATTGCTCCTGCTCCTGGCGTTGGCGCACTGGACCGGCCACGGCTGGCCGCTGCATCGCGAGCTCGCCTGGCAAGGTGGTCTCGACCGAGGATTCCGGGCGGCTGGGTCCATCATCGGCGACCAGCTCGCTCCCGGGATTCACAATCCGGCATTGCGCTGGTTTGCGATCGCCGACATTTCGCTGCTGCTGCTGGCGGTCGTCGTCGTGGCGTGGCGACGTGTCGCCCGGGTACGGCCGGAGGGTGCGCTGCTGCGACGGCTCTATCCAGGTGCCGGCATCCTCTCGCTTGCGTGGGCCGCAGGACTCGCCTGCCAGACACTCCTGCTGCCGGGGGCAAGCGAGCCCGGGCTCGCCGCCGTCTTTCCGCTCGTGGTGGTTGCCACGCTGGTGATAACCGCGAGTGTCGGTGTGCTCTGGTCGCAGTGGCATCGCGTGGCGAAGTTGATCACGCTGGTGCTGGTTGCGGGTTGGGCGCAGGCGGCAATTCGGGGGTGACGATGGCACGCGTCGAGATTCGCAGCGCCGAGGCACGGGACGCCTCCCTGATTCTCGAGTTGATCCACGGACTGGCGGAGTATGAGCGGCTTGCCGATGCCGTGGTCGCGACCGAGGCCTCGGTCCGGGAGTCGCTCTTCGGGCCTCGCCCCGCTGCGGAAGTCCTGCTGGCCGAAGTTGCTGGCACCGCTGCGGGGTTTGCGCTCTACTTCCATAACTACTCGACCTTTCTCGCCCAGCACGGCCTCTACCTCGAGGACCTCTTCGTTCGCCCCGAGTTTCGTGGGCGCGGCATCGGAACACGATTGCTGGCGCGACTCGCTGCCATTGCGGTGGAGCGGCGCTGTGGGCGATTCGAATGGGCGGTGCTCGACTGGAACAGTGATGCGATTCGATTCTATCAGTCGCTTGGTGCGGAGCCGATGTCCGAGTGGACCACGTTTCGGATCACGGGTGCGGCGCTGACGGCGCTCGCGAGGCGGTCGCCGGGATGACACGCGAGTGCCGGAGTACCCGCCACTTTCACGGCGCAGCAATGGAACTCCGATTGTTGCTGGTTGGTGCACTGCTCCTTGGCACCGCCTGCGCACCGACCCCGGCACGTCCAACCCCCACCGAGCGCCAGCGCGACTCGATGATCGGTCAGTCGCGAGCACCGGGTGCCACTGGTGTCCGCGGTGCGCTGAGGGCCGGTGACACGGCAGCGGCCCACAACGCACTCCGTGACTCGCTCGCCCGAGAGCCGTAGCCGGGTCGTGCACCGCGCGGTACCCTTAGGGCGTCTCCCCGCGACGACCAGGTGGTGCTCCATGGGTGACTTTGCCGATATGATAGCCTTCCGGGAGCGCACCGTCGCCGAGAGTTTCCGGCGTGCCGGTGCCCTTGCTCCCGGAACCGCGCGGGCCCCGTCCGAACTTGGCCTCGAGATCGCGTCGCTTGCACCACTTCGCGCCCGCGGCGTCCTGCGCGACGGCGAAATGGGGCGACTCTACCTGGACGAAGCGTGCTTCGCGGCGATGGCTCGTGCCCGCCGGATGGCACTGGTGGCCCTGGCGATTTCAGCGGCGGGCGTGGCGCTGGCGGTCTGGGGGTTTCTGCGGCACAGCTGACCCGCCACCCCTCGGCGAAGCGCGCCGGTGGACAGGTCGCGCTAGACCTCGAGCCGGTCCCCCGCCGTTGCCGTGCCCGCGTAGAGTACCGGCATCAGGAACACTGAGATCAGCAATCGCGAGAACAGTCCGCCCACGATGACCAGCGCGAACGGCTTCTGCGAGTCGGAACCGACGCCGGTCGAAAAGGCGGCTGGCAGCAGGCCCAGCGCTGCAACCAGCGCGGTCATCATGATGGGTCGGAGTCGCTGTGACGCCGCTTCGCGAACCGCACCCTCCACCGCCATCCCCTGCAGTCGCAACTCGTTCACGTACGAGATGTAGACGACCGCGGTCTGCACCGACACGCCGAACAGTGCCAGAAAACCAATCCCCGAAGAGACCGAGAGCGGCGTACCGGTGGCGGCAAGGGCGAGCAGTCCGCCCACCGGCGCGGAGAGCACGACGCCGATGATGGTAATCATCGGGAAGGTGAAATTGCGGTATAACGCGAAGAGCAGCAGGAAGATCAGCGCGATCGTGAGCGGCAGGACAAAGGTGAGCTGGCCACGTGATGCGGTGTAGTCCTCGTATTCCCCGCCCCAGTCGGCGCGGTACCCCGGCGGCAGCGTCACCTTCGCGGCGACCTGGCGTTGGGCATCCTGGACCGCACCCGCGAGATCGCGGCCGACGACCGCGAACTGGACCCCGATGTACCGGGAGTTGTTTTCCCGGTAGATGTACGAGGCACCACTCGATACCTGAATGTCGGCGAGTTGACGGAGCGGGACCTGCTGGCCGGTCGGCGTTGCAACCAGGATGGCACCAATCTGCTCCGGAGTCTGACGAAACTGCGGTTGTAGCCGGACCACCAGATCGAAGAGCCGCTCACCCTGGACAATCTGGGTCGCTGCGGTACCGCCGACCGCCGCGGCGATCAGGGTGTTGACGTCACCGGCGTTGACGCCGTATTGCGCAATCCTGGCGCGATTGATCCGGACGTTGAGGCTGGGTTGGCCCAGCTCGTGCACCTGCGTGATCCGGGCGATGCCGCGCACGTGCGAGAGCACGGCTTCGATCTCGAACGCCTTCGCCTCGAGCAGCTTGAGATCGCTGCCAAACACCTTCACCGCCAGCGAGCTCTTCAGTCCCGTCTCCGCCTCGTCGACAGCGTCTTCTGCCGGCTGGGTGTAGTTGAACTCGACGCCGGGAAACTGCGCCAGCTTCCGGTTGATCTCCTCGATCAATGCTGCCTTGGTGTGGTACGGTCCTTTCCAGTCGGCGTACGGCGTCAGCCCGACAAAAAATTCGGCGTTGAAGAACCCGGTTGCATTGCTGCCATCATCTGGACGGCCGTGTTCCGAGGCGACATCGGTGACCTCTGGAAACGACTTGAGGATGGTTCGAATCTGGGGAACCAGCCGCGCCGACTCATCCAGCGAGATGGTTGCCGGCATCGTCGCCCGCACCCAGAGCGCTCCCTCGTCGAGATGCGGCATGAACTCCGCGCCGAGCCGGGTGGCGAGCAGTAAGGCAGCGAGGAACAGCCCACTCGAAATCCCGACGGTGAGTTTGGGCCGGGTCAGGCACCAGTCGAGACCGCGGACGTAGCGTGTGCGGATCCACTCGAAGATGACGTTGCGGCGCTCCTTGACCCCATTGCGCAGGATGAAGGCACAGAGCACCGGCAGCACCGTCAGCGCCAGGATCAGCGACCCTGCCAGCGCGAAGATGGTGGTGTCGGCCATCGGCTTGAACAGGCGGCCAGATGACCCCCCAAGGACATAGATCGGCAGGAAGCCCGCCACGATAATGGCGACGGCGTACACGATCGGGCGATCCACTTCGGCGGCCGCTTCTGCGATCACCTCGCGGATCGAATACGTGGTGCCGTGGCGTCGTGCCAGGGTGCGATAGATGTTTTCGACCATCACGACCGCACCGTCGACCAGGATCCCGAAGTCGATCGCCCCGATCGACAGCAGATTGGCTGGGATATGCTTGAGGTCAAGGCAGATGAAGGCGAACAGCAAGGAGAGCGGGATCGTCACTGCCACGATCAGGCCGGAGCGGACGTCGAACAGGAAGAAGATCAGCACTGCCACGACCAGCAGGATGCCGCGGCCGAGATTCTCCTCCACGGTCCGGGTGGTCTGGGCGATCAGGTTGCTGCGGTCATAGTATGGCCGGATCCTGACGTCCTTCGGCAGGATCGAGCTGTTCAGCTCCCGGGTCTTCTGCTGGACTCCCTTCAGGACCGTCTGCGCCTGCTCGCCGGTGCGCATCACGATGACACCCTCGACGGCATCGCTGTTTTCGTTGAAGCCGAACAGTCCGGTCCGCACGGCATGGCCGATCTCGACGCGCCCGACGTTCTTCACCAGGATCGGAGTCCCGCCACGGACCGCCAGGACGACGTTCTCGATCTCTTCAGGCGTCTGCAAGCGGCCCAGCCCGCGGACGTAGTAGAACTGTCCCCCTTCGGAGTAGAAGCCGCCGCCGGCGTTGCTGTTGTTGTTGCCGAGCGCGTCGACGACCTCCGAGACCGAGAGCCCGGCGCCGGCAAGCCGGGTCGGGTCGATCAGGACGTGATACTCCATCGTCGGCCCGCCAAACCCGGACATATCGGCAACGCCGCGCACCGATTTGTACGCCTTGGCCACCACCCAGTCATTCAGGGTCTTGAGCTCCATCGGACTGCGGTCCGGACTCTCCAGGACGTAGCGGTACACCAGTCCGGAAGGCGAAGCCAAAGGACCGACACCCGCGCTGACTCCGGCGGGGAGCGTGACATCGGCCAGCCGCTGGAAGACTTGCTGGCGGGCGAAGTACGGGTCAGTGCCATCCTCGAAGGTCAGGGTGACCGACGAAAGACCGAAGAACGACACCGAGCGGAGGACGTGGATCCCCGGCGTGCCATTCATTCCGGTCTCCATCGGGACCGAAATCTGGCGTTCGATTTCCTCGGCCGCCTGACCGGGCCACTGGGTCGAGATGCTGACGATCGGTGGTGAAAGATCGGGATATGCGTCGATCGGCAATCGGGAGAACGACCAGATACCGGCGCCGGTGAGAGCGACGGCGGCGAGCAGGACGAGGAGCGGCTGCGCCAGCGCGGTGCGGACCAGGCGGTGGATCACCGACAGCTTCGTGGTCGACGTGTCCGGATCGACGTGTCCGTGAGTGCTGTGCGGTTCGGTCATCGCGGCCCGGCCTGCTCGAGGAAGAGGGCGCCCTGCGTTACCACGCGCTCTCCGGCCTTCAGCCCGCTGGTCACCTCGTAGACATTGCCGGTTCGACCGCCCAGGGCGATCCGGCGACGATGGAAGCGATCGTTCCCCAGGTCCACGAAGACGAACGGGAGATTGTCGTCGTCACGCAGCACCGCCGCCACCGGAATCACGATCCCGGCCCGGGCACGGGATCCGCGAATCTCCACCCGCACCAGCATATTCTGCTTCAATCGGTCGCGGTTGTTCGGGACAAGAATCCGAACGGCAAGTGCCTTGCTGTCGGGATCCACGAGTGCACCGACATAGTCGATCCGCCCCGGGAAGGAATCCGCAACGCCGTCGATGGTAACCATCACCGGCTCGCCCTTGAATACCGATCCCGCATCACCTTCGAAGACGTGCCCCATCACCCAGACCGACGAGAGATCGCTGATCGTGAACGTCGGGGTCGCTCCCGCCTGGAGCAGTTGGCCCGGGGTAATCAGGCGTTCCACCACGACGCCGGGAATCGGGGCACGGATCGCCGACTGTGCACCCGGAACCTGCCTTCCCTGGCGGATCGCATCGATTGAGGCAGCGTCGACGCCGAGGGCGGCGAGCTGTTCCAGTGCGGCGTCACGATCGGCCTCAGCGGTGGCAAGATCGCTTTTCGCCTGATCGAGCTCCGCGTGTGCCAGCGCATCATTGGCGTAGAGCTTTTCATCCAGCACGGCGATGCGCTGCGCATTGCGGAAGCCCGACTCTGCCTTGCGATAGGCCGCGACCGTGGCAGCGAAGTCGGGCGACGCCACGGCGGCCAACGCCTGCCCGGCCTTCACGTAGTCACCTGGCTGGACCAGAAGCTTCGAGACCGGTCCGGAGATAGCTGCGATGACCTGGGTGGACTTCTCGCCGTTAAAGTTGACCGTCCCCGTGGTCAGGATCGTCGGGCTGAACGGCTTCTGCTCAACGGTCGTCGTGAGGATCTGCCCGCGCTGCGCCGCCGTGACCGTGGTAGCACTGTCGCTGGCGACCGTGCTGTCCGGCGCCTCCGCCCCTTTGCGTGAGCCGCAACCTCCCAGCGCCACGGTCAGGGCTACTGCCAGGATGCCGAACTTGGGTGAAAAACTGCCGGTCATTGTGGGGCTCCCGTTCCAAACGTCGCGAGCGGCACGGCGACCGCTCGTTCGAGATCGGCCCGCGCACTATTCGCTGCGGCGAGGGCATCGGTGTACTGACTTTCTGCGGTGACCAGCGCGGCGCGAGCGGCGTTCACTTCGAGCGCCGAAGAACCTCCCAGACCGTAGCTCGCGGAGGCGATGCGATAGGCCTGCCGTGAGGCCGGCAATAATGCATCGCGAATGAACACCGCTTGTCGCAACGCGGTCGAGGCGGCGGCGTAGGCGATCCGGACATCCTGACTGACGGCTGCGTGCAGGTCCCGGTAGCTGGCCGCCAGCTCTTCCTCGCGGTAGCGTGCCTGGGCGATTGCGCCCTTGGCGTGATTGCGATACAGAATCGGGATCGGCAGCGAGATGCCGGTGTTCAGGTACCCTGGGGTGGGCGCCGCGAGAAAGTCCTTGCTGATCCCGAAGGTGAGGTCCGGCAGCCAGAACTCGCGTGCCAGCGACGTCGCGGCGTGCGCACCCCGCTGCTGCTGCTCCAGTGATGCCAACTCGGGTCGGCGCTGAAGGGCGGCGCCCTCGAGATCGCCGAGTTCAGGGATCGACGCAGGCACCGCGAGTGTGTCGGCGGTCGCGATGGGCGCACCCAGGGGACGCCCGAGCAACCGATTCAGGGCGGAGCGAGCATTCGCGATGTCGCGGTCGTTGGCGATGATGTCGTTCTGGTTCTGCGCCCTGGCAACCTGGGCGTTCACCACATCGAGGCGGGCTACCGTCCCCGCCTCGAAGCGCGCCTGAGTCTTTTTCAGGAAATCTGCGGCGAGTGAGTCCGCCTGGTACAGGTTCGCTCGATGACGAAGCGCCGCGAGCAACGCGTCATACGCCTGCGATGCCTGTGCGGCGAGTGCCTGGCGGATTCCGGCTGAGTCGGCCTCACTCTGGCGAATCCCCGCCGTGCCGATCCGACCGTTGAGGCGGAACTTGTCGAGGAACGGAATCGTGATGGAGGCGCCGACCACTCGGCTGCCGAGGCCACCGATCCCGAACGGGGCCTTGGAGCCATCCCACGCCGCGCCGAATAGCGGATCCGGCAGCGCCACGCCCTGGACTCGAGCGGCGCGTGCCTGCCGTGCCTGCGCGCCGGCCACTTGCAGTTGGGGATTGGCGAGCAAGGAACCGGCAATCGCCCCGAGCCGCGAAACACAGAGCGAGTCGGTTGGTCGGGCGTCCGACGCGGGCGCAGCCGCGGCAGTGCATTCAGGGGCGATCGCCGCTGCGGCCAGCGGCAGCGGTGTCGTGGAGTTGGACGCCGGGCTCGGCTGCTGCCCCCGTCCTGCGCCGGCAAGAGTTGCCAGCGCCAGCGTACTCAGGAAATATCGCATGCGGTCCTGCCGT
>JANLPG010000030.1:0-88006 GCA_031367105.1 Gemmatimonadota bacterium
ACAATCTGACCGGAGCGGCGCTCTGTTCGGCGGGCGCCGCGGTATCGGCGTGTTCGGGAGCTGTCGCCGGCGGTTCTGTCCGCCGACCGGCCAGTCGGACCCCGAGGAACGCGGCGACCAGCACCCCACCGAAGATCAGGAGCGCCGGCACTCGGCCAAGTCGACGTCGACCGGCGGGATGGAACGGCGACGGGTCGGCATCGTGCGGTGGCTGTTCGTCGCGGCGCATCATCGTTGGGCCCCCGGCGGCTGACGTGGTTCGGTGACCGCTGGGTCGAAGAGGGACTGGCCGAGAAGCATTTCGAGTTCGGCCAGCGCCGTCCCCTCATCGGCGTCGAGCTGGAACAGTTGCTGGCGATAGCGGTTCACCGTCATCCGCGCATCGAGCAGCATCGGCAGGTCCACCTCACCGGCCTGATAGGCTGACAGCGCGGCACTCACGGTGGCTTCCGCCTGAGGCAGAATGGTGCCGACGTAGAGGTCGCGCAATGCGTTGCTGCGCCGCACCACCGCGGCGAGTTCTCCGAGCCGACTGCGAGTGTCGGCCCGGAGGCCGCGCAGTTCTGCTTCGGCAGCGAGACGCATTGCCTCGGTCTCGCGGCGCATCTCGAACTGGCGTCGACCGGCCCAGATCGGCACCGAGAATCCCAGCATCAGACTCACCATCCGGTCGGTCCCGCCGGCCATTGGCCGCTGGCCGTAGATCGTGCCGACCTGCAGGTCGGGCCAAATCTCGCGACGAGCGCGCCGTTCGGCCGCCACTGCTGCCGTGACGTCGGCCTCCCCCGCGGCGAGCAGGGGTCGGCCGACCAGCGCCGCACGTTCGAGGGAATCCCCGGTCGCCAACGTCTGCGGGAAGCGCGGAAGGGCAGGCGTCGGCACGGCAGTTTCGGCCGGACGGTCGAGCAGTCCGTTGAGTCGCGCGGCGGCGGCTTCACGCATCGAACGCATTCGCGCGATTTCCTCACTCATCCGGTCGATTTCAATCGATGCCCGGAGGACATCTGCCTGACGACCTCCGCCCACGGAGTACATTGTACGCGCCGTCGTCGCGATGTCGCGAAGCAGTATCTGCGTCGCGGTATTCACTTCGATCGTGCGATCGAGCTGGTAGATTTCGTAGAAGGCGATGGCCACGCGGGCTCGGAGCTCCCAGCCCACATCGGCGGCGCGAGCTCGGGCCGCCGTCGCCTGAGCTGCCGCCGCACGCCCCGCGAGCCCGAGCTGGCCAGCGATCGGGACCATCTGCATCAGTTGCACCTGGTTCATTCCGAGCGGATTCTGGAGCCCGAAACCGGGCAGGTTCCGGTTCATCGCACCAAACTGAATCTGCGGATCGGCAAGCGTGCTCACCGGCTTGATCCGGGCATCCGCCGCCACCGCCATCTGCCGGGCGGCTTCGAGTCGGGGGTTGCCGGCGTGGAGGAGCAGGAACACTTCGGCGAGCGTTACGCTCGGTGCGATGGTCCCAGCCGGTGCCTGCGCCGCTACCGTCGACGCCCAGAGACACAGTCCAATGCATTGTACAACTGTTGCGCGTCCAACCGGTCTCCGCACCAGGATCCTCCGTTGCACGGTGATCTCACTCGTCTAACGAAGTGTAAATGGCGACCGCCAGCGCCGCGTGAACTGCGGGTTAAGGAGTGTTGAGCAAGCCAGCTTCGGCGTGACGGGTTGCCATCCTTCGGAGTGAGTTGCATACTCGCTCGTCAGAGCGATTGTGATCGCCAGCCTGACCCAGTCCATTTCTTGCCGTTCGCAGCGAAACCCTCCGTCGTGAGTCCAGCGCCACCGGCTTGCGACCCAACCAAGGACCAGAACAATGATGCCCTTTCCCCGACGCAAGACTTCCCTGGCGCGTTCTGCGCTGTTGGCGCTACTGCTGGCTGGTACGACGGCAACCGTTGTGGCGCAGACGCCCAAGACCGCTCCCAAGGCGATGCCGCAGCATATGCAAGGAATGAAGCCGATGTCCGGCATGAACGGGATGATGGAGGGTCCCCACCACGCACTGGCGATGGCCTACCGCGACAACCTCACGACCTTCGCTCGGGCGGTTCAGACTGACGTGTCTCGGTCGCACACCGTCGACGTTGAACTCGCCCGGCCGGCAGCGGCCGAAATGCGACGCAGTTTTGACCAGATGGTTGAACACCATAAAGGTCAGCTGGCAGCTGGTGGCCCTCACATGGATCCAGCGATGATGGGAATGATGAAGGATATGGAGGCTCACGTCGCGGCGCTCGGCCAGCACCTGACGGCCTTCGAGACCGAAGTGGCTGGGAGTGCGCCCGATCCCAAGCAGGTCACCATGCACACTGCGGCGATCCTGAAGGAATGCGCGGGCATGCCGATGAAGCCGATGAATGCCACATCGCATCAGATGAAGTGACTCATGATGACGACAGCGACGCAGAACGGTCAGCACGGCCTCATGGGAGGGAACGGACTCATGGGAGGCTCAGGGCTCTATTCGGTCATTGGCGTCCTCCTCGTCGTGCTCCTGATTGTTGCGATCTTCAGAATGGCGCAGCGGAGGTAACCGTTCAGCATCGCCGTGACTTCACGGCGATGCTGATAGCCTGAGGTCGCATCCGGTATGCCAGCAGCAGCGCACCAGCACCACCCCAGCCCATCCCAGACGGTGAAGGCTCCGACCGGCCACGACCACGCGGCGATGATGGCCGACCCGGCGCACGCCAAGGCAATGGAAGTCGATATGCGACGCCGGTTCTGGGTCGCACTCGCCTTCACTGTGCCCACCGCGTTACTAGCCGGGCACGTGCCGGGGCTCCCCATACTGGCAAAACCTCCACTGAGCAGCTGGCTCGGGCTGGCGCTCGCGACGCCCGTCGTCTGGTGGTGTGGCTGGATCTTCATCGCTGGCAGTTATTTCGCCCTGAAACGGCGCGCGCTCGATATGTCTGTCCTCATCGCAACCGGCGTCCTCGCCGCGTACCTCAGCAGTGTGTATCTCACCATCGTCGGGTATCCCGTCGCCTATTACGAAGCGGCGACCATGCTGGTGACCTTCGTCCTGTTCGGGCATTGGATGGAGATGAAGTCTCGTCGCGGCACCTCCGACGCGATCCGTGCGCTCTTCGACCTGGTTCCACCGATGGCGCGGGTACTGCGCGACGGCCGGGAGGTGGATGTCCCGACCAGTGAGGTGGTGGTGGGGGATCTGCTTCGCCTCCGAGCGGGCGACAAGATCCCGGTCGATGGTGAACTCACGGACGGCGACACCGATGTGGATGAGTCGCTCGTGACAGGCGAGAGCGTACCGGTGGCACGACACCCTGGCGACGGGGTCGTCGGAGGCGCAATCAATGTCAGCTCAGCCGTCACAATGCGGGCGACAAAAGTCGGTCGCGATACTGTGCTCGCGCAGATTGGAGCCCTCGTGGCCGCGGCGCAGAATTCCAAGGCGCCAGGCCAGCGGCTCGCCGACCGCGCAGCAGCGATCCTCGTCGTGGTAGCGGTGGGGGCCGGGGTGCTGACCTTCGTCGGCTGGCGGCTGGTAGCCGGTGAACCGTTCCTCACCGCGCTCACTTTTGCGATCTCGGCCGTGGTGATCGCCTGCCCCGATGCCTTGGGCCTGGCGACTCCGACCGCCGTCGCCGTGGCAACGGGGTTGGGTGCCAAACACAACATCCTCATCAAGGATGCCGCCACGCTGGAAGGGGTGAGCCGGATTCAGACCGTCGTACTCGACAAGACCGGTACCCTGACCGAAGGGAAGCCCAGCGTCACCGACGTCGTCGCGGCGACCGGCGTGGACGAAACAACCGTGCTCGCCACCGCTGCGGCCGCCTCAGCGCAGGCAAGCCACCCGCTCTCCCTCGCCATCACGAGCGCTGCCACGGAACGTGGAGCGGTCCCCGCGCAGCCGGCCACGAACGTCGAAAACATTGCTGGCTTTGGTCTCAAGGCCCGTATCGGCGAGGCTGTCTTGCTCACTGGCAATGCGAAACTGCTCGAGCAGGAGGGAGTGGACCTCGCACCGGTGCGCGAGGCCGGCGATCGACTCGCTGCTGCCGGCCGCTCGCTCAGCTACGTGGCGCTCGCGGGTCGAGCCCTCGGAGTAATCGGCATTACCGACGCCATCAGGCCGAGCTCCGCCCGAGCGATCCAGGAGCTCCGTCAGATGGGAATCACACCGGTACTGTTGAGCGGGGACCTGCGCCCGGTTGCGGAACGCGTCGCCGCCGAAGTGGGAATTGAGCAGGTCTTTGCCGAGGTGCGGCCCGAACAGAAGGCCAACTACGTCAAGCAACTTCAGGAAGCGGGACAGTTCACCGCGATGGTGGGCGACGGTGTCAACGACGCGCCCGCCCTGGCCCAATCCGACATCGGTATTGCGATCGGGGCGGGGACAGATGTGGCCATCCAGGCCGCACAGGTCGTGCTGATGCGGTCCGATCCGGCCGACATCGTGCGGGCGGTACGCCTGAGCAAGGCAACCGTCCGGAAAATGAAGCAGAATCTGGCGTGGGCGAGTGTCTACAACGTGCTGGCGATTCCGGTGGCCGCCGGCGTGTTCTATCGCTCGCTCGGTTGGTCGCTCCGGCCGGAGGTTTCCGCCCTGCTGATGTCGCTCTCCTCCATCATCGTCGCCGTAAACGCTGTCTCCTTGCGGCGGGCGAAAATCTGAGGCCTTACGCGGGATAGTACTCGCGATACCATTCGATGAAGCGTGCCACACCAACCGTCAGCGGCGTACCCGGATGGAAGCCGCAATCACGTGCCAGATCGGCGACGTCAGCATAGGTTGCCGCCACATCACCGGGCTGCATCGGCAACAGGTTGCGCACGGCCACCTTGCCAAGATTCGCCTCTACCGCCTCAATCAGTTCGTTCAACTCATTGGGCGCATTGTTCCCGATATTGTACAGCTGATACGGGGCGGAACTGGTCGCCGGGTCGGGGCGCAAGCTCTCCCACTCGGGGTTGGGCTGGGCCACACGATCCGATGCCCGCACCACACCTTCCACGATATCATCGATGTAGGTGAAGTCACGCTGCATCACGCCGTGGTTGAATACGTCGATGGGACGGCCTTCAAGAATCGCCTTGGTGAAGAGGAAGAGTGCCATATCGGGACGGCCCCAGGGACCGTACACCGTGAAAAAGCGCAGTCCTGTCGTCGGCAATCGATAGAGGTGAGCATAGGAGTGTGCCATCAGCTCATTCGCTTTCTTGGTGGCCGCGTAGAGCGACACCGGATGATCGACCCCCTGATGCACTGAAAACGGCATTGCGGTATCGAGGCCGTAGACCGACGAGGTCGACGCGAAGGTCAGGTGCTCCGAGCCGAAATGGCGGCAACCCTCGAGCACGTGCAGGAACCCCAGCACGTTGCTCTGGATATACGCGTGCGGATGGGTCACCGAATAGCGCACCCCTGCCTGCGCGGCGAGGTGAATCACCCGGGGAAATCGCTCCGTGCGGAAGAGCGCGTCCATTGCACCCTGATCTTCCAGGTTGATCTGGACGAAGCGGAAGTTGGGGTGGCGCTGGAGGCGCGCGAGCCGGGCCCGTTTGAGGGTCGGATCGTAGTAGGGGTTCAGATTGTCGAGCCCCACAACCTCGTCACCCCGCGCCAGGAGCTTCTCACTCGTGTGGTAGCCGATAAATCCGGCGGCCCCAGTTACCAGATGCTTCATGTGCCTCGTCCTTTCAGGGCGGGTCAGGAGAGATTCAGACCGGAACGACCGCGATGCCGTCCCGGCGGAGTTGTTCGGTACGCCACGGCTCCAGGCGAACCGTCACGGCCAGCTGGTCGCCGTCCAGCGACTGGCCGAGGACATCCCCGACCCGGTGCAGCTGTCCCAGCCGCTTCCCATCCCCCGGACTCAGCAGGACGCGTACCACGGGGCGGATGGCCTCGGCGCGGCCGCGGAGCTCGGCTTTGAGCGGGAAGAGACCGTCGGTTCGCATCGTGGTCGTGAAAATTGCGTCGGGATAGAGTTCCCTTGCGCGCGTCGCGAATCCGGCGGGATCTTCCAGCGCGTCCAGCTTGTTGAAAACCACCAGCGTTGGCCGCTCGGCGAGTCCGAGTTCATCGAGGACCCCGTGCACGGTCGCCAGATGGTCTTCCCATTCGGGGTGCGACGCATCACTGATGTGCAAGAGGAGATCCGAATTGCCGGCTTCCTCGAGCGTCGCCCGGAACGAAGCCACCAGATGGTGTGGCAGCTTGCGGATGAATCCGACGGTGTCGCTCACCCGGACCCGAAGGTTCTCGCCCAGGTCGACTTCGCGCGTCAGGGTATCGAGTGTCGCGAAGAGGCGGTCTTCGACGAAGATCTCGTGTTCTCCCGAGAGAGCCCGGAGAATGCTCGACTTCCCCGCGTTGGTATAGCCGACCAGGGCAGCGGAGAGCATCGGGCTCCGCCCTGCGCGAATCGTCTCGCGGTGCCGCGCCACATCCTGCAGCTTCTCGCGCAGGAGGGAGATCTTCTGCCGGATCATTCGCCGGTCAGATTCGAGCTGGGTTTCCCCAGGGCCGCGCAAGCCGATCCCGCCGCGAGTGCGCGACAAGTGAGTCCACATCCGCGTCAGTCGCGGTAGCAGATATTGCAGTTGCGCCAGTTCGACCTGCAGCTTGGCTTCGTGAGTCCGGGCCCTGGTCGCGAAGATGTCGAGGATCAGCTCGGCGCGATCCATCACGCGCGTCCCGAGAATCTCTTCGAGTGATTGCCCCTGCGCCGGTGTCAGCTCCTCGTCGAAGATGATGAGCGTGGCCGACAGCGCCTTCACGAGCAGGCGAAGCTCCTCGACCTTCCCTTCCCCAATGAGCGTAGCAGCACTCGCTGTGGCCAGCTGCTGCGTCAGTGTGCCAGCGACATCAGCACCCGCCGTGTCGACAAGGCGCGCGAGCTCGGCGAGGTGCTCATCCATCTTGGACACGTCGGGGCTGCCCTTGCGCGGTGCAGCAACCATGATGACGCGCTCGCGTGGCGGGACAACGGCAATCAGCGGCTTGATACGTTGCCTCCAGACAAGGTCGATATTGGCAAGATAGTCCTGCGCCAGGGCTCAGGAATCGGGGGTGTCGTGCGCCTGCCACCAGCGGAGACGTTCGGCGATCCGTTTCTCGTACCCAAACGCGCTCGGCTCGTAAAAGTGTTCGGCCGCTACGTCACCGGGGAGGTAGGTCTGCGGCAGGTATCCGGCCGAGGAATCGAAGGCGTAGCGATAGCCGGCCCCGTAGCCGAGTTCCTTCATCAGGTTGGTCGGCGCATTGCGAATGTGCAGGGGCACGGGAGCGGCGGGCGTGTTGGCCGCCGAGGCCTGGGCGGCCCCCCACGCGAGATAGATCCGATTCGACTTGGGCGCCGTCGCGAGATAGACCGCAGCTTCGGCGAGTGCGAGATCGCCTTCGGGGCTGCCGAGCATTTGCCAGGCATCCCGCGCGGCGATGGTGAGTCCCAGCGCAGCGGGATCGGCCAGCCCGATATCTTCCGAGGCCATCCGGATCAGTCGCCGCGCGACATACAGGCCATCTTCGCCACCCGCCATCATCCGGGCGAGCCAATACAGCGCCGCCTGGGGATCACTTCCGCGCACCGACTTGTGCAACGCCGAGACCAGGTCGTAGTGCTGTTCGCGATTCTTGTCGAAGACCGCCACCCGTCGCGCCAGGGCTTCCACCGCAATCTCGCGAGTCACCACGCCCTTGGGGCCGACCTGTTGGGCGGCCGCCTCCAGCACCGTGAGGACCCGCCGGGCGTCACCGTCGGCCAACTCCGCGAGGGCGTCCCGCGCCTCGTCCGGCATGGTGAGCTCAAGGGTGCCGAGGCCGTCATCCCGGTCGGCAAGCGCGCGATCGATGACACGGCGCAAGTCAGCAGCGGAAAGTGCTTCGAGTACCCAGACACGACAACGCGACAGCAGGGCGCCGTTCAATTCAAACGACGGGTTTTCCGTAGTCGCTCCGAACAGCGTGACCACCCCCTGCTCGACTGCGGGGAGGAGCGCGTCCTGTTGTCCGCGGTTGAACCGATGGATTTCGTCGCAAAACAGCACCGTTCCGCGACCCAGCCTTCGACGATCCTCCGCCTCCTTGATCAACTCCCGCAATCGCGGGATGCCTTCAGAGACAGCGCTGAGGGGGACAAACTGGCGGGCCGTGTACCGCGCTACGAGGCGTGCGAGCGTGGTCTTCCCGGTGCCCGGGGGGCCCCAGAGAATCGTGCTTCCGACGTCGCCACGACGGATTGCGTCGCCGAGTGGTTTCCCTGGGGTGAGTAGCTGCTGTTGCCCGACAAAGGTATCAAGCGTGCGCGGTCGCATTCGCGCCGCGAGGGGTTCCGGCGGAGAGAAGAGCGAATCGCTCACGGCATATCTCGCGCACGAGCGAGCAGCTGATCGCGCGCATTGAGCGAGGGGTCGTCGAGGACCGCATCCAGCAACGCCGAGAGCACCAGTCCTACGCGGGGTCCGCTCGCGATGCCGGCCTGCATCAATTCTGTCCCGTTGATCTGGAGCTTGGCGCGACTCGTCGCCTCTTGCCGTCTCCTCACGCCCGCCATCGCCTCAAGCCAGGCCGCTTCGCCGGCACCGCGCCAGGCTGCGAGGGTGGCCAGATCGTCTGCGGCCGCACCCGTCTCCGCCATCCAGCGCCTCACGGCACGGGGCTCGTCGCTCGGCGGTGCCGCGGGTCCGCGGTCTATCCCTTCACTGCGGCGCACCTCCGCGGTCGAGCCCTTGAAGCGGCGCCACACCGGGGCCGACGGAGCGGCAAAATGCGCCGTCACGAGGACCGGGTCGCGGCTGGTGAGCAAGTCATCCGGCGGTGCCTCCAACCGCAACTCCGGTAGCCAGATCGCCGCGACCCCGCTCCGCGCCCAGAGCGTCGCGAGCTGTCTCACTGATCGAGCCGTGGCGATCCCCTTGATCCATTCGTCGCGCACCCGCTCGGCCGAAAGGTGGCTGGTGTCGGCGGCCTGGGAGGTGGCGGCGGCCCAGGTCGGGGCGTCGATGGTGAAATCGAAGCGCGCGGCGAAGCGGAGCGCGCGGAGAATGCGCAGGCGATCTTCGTGGAAGCGCTGCGCCGGATCACCAACCGCGCGGAGGCGCTTGTTCTGCAGATCCTCCAGCCCGCCGAACGGATCGCACCAGCTGTTCCGGATCGGATGAAAGGCCATCGCGTTGACGGTGAAATCGCGGCGGGCCAGATCCTCCTCGAGTTCGACACCAAACTCGACCACGGCGTGCCGCCCGTCGGTGCGCACGTCTCGCCGGAAAGTCGTAACCTCGTGCAACGCACCTTCATCATCGAGCACGCCGACGGTCCCGTGCTCGATGCCGATGGGTATCGTTCGCCGAAAGAGCTGACGGACCACGGCGGGCGGGGCCGCCGTGGCGAGATCGACGTCCTGTGGAGGATGGTGCGAGTTCCCGAGCAACGCATCGCGGATGGCGCCCCCGACACACCAGGTCTCATAGCCGGCGGCCTCGAGCTGGCGGAGGATCTCCACCACGTGCCCTGGCACCGCGATGGAATCGGGAAAGCGTGGCATCACGATTGAACCCGCCTGATTCCTCGCGCACCACCGGTGATCACGCTCCGCTTTCCGGCCGGTGACATCACGAGCCAAACTCGGCCGTCAAGATGGCAGCGATCTGGTGCTGCAGCGCCAGGTGAATCTCCTGGATATGATTGACTCGATCGTCAGGGACCACGACGGCGTGGTCCACCAGCGCGCGCAGCTTGCCACCACCCTGCCCCACGAAGCCGATGGTGACAACTCCCAGGAGGCGCGCGCGCTTCACGGCGGCGATACAATTGTCGCTATTGCCGGACGTGCTGTGCACGATCAGAAGATCGCCTGGTCGGGCAAGCGCTTCCAGCTGACGTGCGAACAGCTGCTCGAACCCGAAATCGTTGCCCGCCGCGGTCAGGATGGAGCTGTCGGTGGTGAGCGCCACCGCTCGTAGCGCCCGCGGCTGATTCGCGTGATAGCGGACGACATACTCCGCCGCGATGTGCTGCGCATCCGCAGCGGAGCCACCGTTACCGGCAAAGAAAAGCGTGCCATCCTGCGCGAGGACGCGTCGCATTGCCGCGACCACGTCATCGAGCCCAGCCAGGCGATGGGCGGTTTCGGTCGCGACAGCCGCAAGGGCACGCAATCCGGTGGCGATGCGTTCGTGGTCGGTCATTCTTCGTCGAACATCCGGCGCACTCGGCTCCAGAGTGAAGTGCGGATCGTGAGCGGCTCCACCTCGTAAATCGCCTGATCATCGAGAATGGCGCGCGGGTTGGTCTCGAGGAGCAGCAGCGCCTGATCGGCCCCGTCCAGCTCACTCAGCCAGTCGAGGGCGGTCGCCACGCAGCGCTCGTCACCGTGATTGTCGCCCGCAAGGATGTCGGCCAGCCCCTCGCGCACCAAGTCGCGGGCCCGTTCTCCGCGTGCGCGCGGCATCGTCAACGTGGTCGCATCGATCTGCATCACTGCCCCCAGATCCCGCCAGGCACGCACCGTCTCGACGGAGCACGAAGAGTACCGCTCCGGGTGCGCGAGAATCGGGACCAGCCCGATGGCAAGGACATCGGTCAGCGCCCGCGCGACAATTTCGGCCGGTACCATCCGCGAGAATTCGACCAGCAGGTAGCGGGTGCCATTGATGGTAACCTTTCGCTCGGCAACGGCGGCAGGAATCGGACGGTCGAGCATTATTTCAGCACCCCGATGGAGCGTGATGCCCTCCGGAACGTTGGCGCTCAGCGCCGCCCACGCCTGATCGTATGCCGCGGGGAAGCCGTCGGCTGCGCGAGACGCCAGCAGATGCGGTGTGCACGCGACGTTGGTCACTCCCTTGGCAGCAAACGAGCGCAACACTCGGTGCGATTGCTGGACGTTTCGGGAGCCGTCGTCGACGCCCGGCAACAAGTGGCCGTGGAGATCAATCATCCGGTCACCGTGGTTTGCAGTCGGAGCACGGCAGCCACATCAGCCAGGCTCGCCGGGGAGCGCTCCGCGGTGGCCAGCAATGCCAGCGTGATGAGCGCATCCGCCGCGAGCAGGTCCAGCGCGGCGGCGCGGCCGCGGCCGGCCGCAGTCGCTGCCAGCAGCGCGACGCCACCAGCAGCCGCCAGCCGCTCGCCCAACGAACCTTCGCGTACCGCCGCGAAATGCGCCTGCACCTGCTCGCGGAGCCGAGCGGGGGCACCCGTCGTATGATTCGTGAACCACTCGGCGTCCGCCGCAGCCGTCATCCGGTGATCCACTCCCGCAGCATCCCCGGAAGCTCCTCGGTCACGGTCTGCTCGGCGCTCGCGACCTCGAGTGAACCACTGGCAAAAGTCGGCCGGCCACCCCCGCGCCCACCGAACCTCGCCGTCACCAGCTTCATCAAGCTGTTGGCGTCCTTGCCGCTGGCAATCAGATCGTCGGTCACGGCGAATGAGACCGCCCCCGGGACCGCCGGATTCACCAGCGCGAGCACGCCAGCGGCCTTGGTCCCGGCGCGGAAAGCATCGGCGATTTCGCCGAGCTGTGCCCGGTCCTCTGCCACGGTGCTGTTCACGTGCAGGGTCACGGCGCCGGCGTCAATCTGCTTCGCAGCGGTTCTGCCCCCGGCCTTCAGCGCTTCGGCCAGTTTCTCTTCGAGCTTCGCGCGCTCCAGCAGGAGCGCCTCCAGTTTCCGCTCGAGGTGGTCTGGCTGGGCTCGCAGCTGCGCAGCGAGGCGTGCCAGTCGGTCCTCGAGCTCGCGCACCTGAGCGTACGCCTGGCGTCCGGTCGTGGCTTCGATTCGACGCACGCCAGCGGCGACTCCACCCTGCGACGAGAAGCGGAACAGCCCGATTTCGCCCGCGCTCCGCACGTGCGTTCCGCCGCAGAGCTCGATCGACTCGCCGATCTGTACCACGCGCACGACATCGCCGTACTTGTCGGCGAAAAATGCCATCGCGCCGAGGCCAAGCGCCTCCGGGAGCGCCATCGCGCGAATGCTCGATGGCGCATTGTCGAGGATCAGTCCGTTCACGGCCGCCTCGATATCGACAAGTTGTGCCGATTCGATCGGGGCGTGGTGCGAGAAATCGAAGCGCAGGCGTCCGGGCTCCACCAGGGACCCTTGCTGGCGCACGTGCGCACCCAAGGCACGTCGCAGCTCCAGGTGTGCGAGGTGCGTGGCGGAGTGGTTCCGCTCGATGTCGTGGCGCCGGGTTGCATCGACCCGAGCCTGCACCTGGCCCGGAGCAAAGCTCCCTTCGAGTCGACCCAGCAACCGCTGACCCAACTCGGCATCCTTCTGCACGTCGTCGACGTGGAATCGCCAGCCATCGCCGATCACGACCCCGGTATCGTTGGTCTGCCCTCCCGATGTGGCGTAGAATGGACTCTCGCGCAACACCAGCACCCCCGCCGCAGCGTCAGCGGCGGTGGTGAGGGCGATCGTTTCCGATTCGAGCGTATCGTAGCCTACGAAATGGGATCTCCCGTTGTCGACCCGCACGGCAACCACACCCGCGTTGGGCCCGACTGCCTGCCCCTTCAGTCGCACCGCGCGACTCCGCTCCCGCTGCTCCGTCATCGCCGCATCGAAGCCGGTCAGATCCACCTCGACGCCGCGTTCGGCCGCGATCAACTCGGTGAGGTCGATCGGAAAGCCGAAGGTATCGAAGAGCCGAAATGCTTCGTCGCCAGGGATCACCGAGACGCCGCTGGCGAAGAGCGAATCGAGCCGCTCGAGCCCCGCATCGATCGTCTCGAAGAAGCCCAGCTCTTCCTTGCGAATCACCTCGGCGATGCGCGATTGCGCCTGCACCAGCTCCGGATAGGCCTCGCCCATCAGCGACACCACCGTAGGCACCAGGTGCACCAGCGTCGGCTCCCGACGACCGAGCAGCCAGGCGTGACGGACCGCGCGACGAAGGATCCGGCGCAGCACGAAACCGCGGCCGTCATTGCCCGGGTACACGCCATCGAGCAGCAGGAATACGACCGAGCGAGCGTGATCCGCGAGCACCCGGTAGGAGAGCCCAGCTCCCTCCGGACCGCCGGGATACGCCTCGCCTACCAGTCGCTCGACATCGGCGATCAGCGGTCGAAAGGCGTCGGTATGAAAGTTGTCGCCCTGACCCTGCATAATGGCCGTGATCCGCTCCAGCCCGGCACCTGTGTCGACGCTCGGTTTGGGAAGGGGGGTCAGCGTGCCATCTGCGCCGCGGTCGAACTGCATGAACACCAGGTTCCAGATCTCAAGGAAGCGGCCGGATTCGCCGAGCGCTTCGAACTCCGGCTGGCCGTAGACCGGGGCACCGTCGCCCGCCTTCCAGTCGACGTCGACAAAAATTTCGGAGCAGGGGCCGCACGGCCCCGTGTCCCCCATCTGCCAGAAATTGTCCGTGTCGCCGAGGCCATAAATGCTGGTGTCGGGAAGTCCGGAGATCTCACGCCAGAGCACCCGAGCCTCCTCGTCCGTATGGTGGACGGTGACACGGAGCCGCTCCGGCGACAGGCCGAGGTAGTCGGGGGAGGTCACGAACTCCCAGGCATAGGCGATGGCATCGCGCTTGAAGTAGTCGCCGAACGAGAAGTTCCCCAGCATCTCGAAAAAGGTGTGGTGCCGCCGAGTCTGGCCCACCTGCTCGAGATCGTTGTGCTTTCCGCCCGCGCGAACACACTTCTGGCAACTGGTCGCGCGCAGATATGGGCGGGGGTCCTGCCCGAGGAAGGTGCGCTTGAACTGCACCATCCCGGCGTTGGTAAAGAGCAGGGTCGGATCGTCCTTCGGCTCGAGCGAGGACGACGGTACCTCGGTGTGCCCTCGCGCGACGAAGAAGTCGAGGAAGGAGCGGCGAATCGTGGAGGCATTCATTCCGAAAATCTAACGGGAGAGCGCCCGGACCCGGGAGGAACGGGCTATCCCTCGCGGAGCACACTCTCCAGGACCCCGCGGACCTCGGAGCCGCGGAAGCCCCGGCGAGCGAGGTACGCGGCGAGGCGCCGCCGTCGTGCCTCGGGAGCAAGCCCCCCGAGTTGAGCGGCCCGCTTGCGTGCCAGGGCCAGCGGCTGCGCCATCGGATCGTCGACGCCCGATTCGAGTTCTGCGAGCGCTTGGCGAATGAGCGCCTGTGGCACACCGAGTACCCGGAGGTCGTGGCGAAGCCGTTCGGGTCCCCGACCTCGTGAGTTTCTCGCCGCCGCATAGGCCCGCGCAAAGGCAAGATCGTCGAGCAAGCCCAGGCTCCCGAGGCGAACCAGTGCCGCCTCCACCGCCGAGGCGGCGTGGCCCTTGCGCTCCAGCTTGCGGGCCAGCTCGACGCAGCCGTGTGCGCGGCGTTCGAGCGAGCGAAGCGCCGAACGCACCGCTCCCTCCTCCTCGGCCGCAGCGTCCAGCCGGGCCACCGCATCGCCCGAAAGGGTTCCGCCTTCCTGCAACCCGAGTGCGGCGACCACATCGGCAGGCACCGTCCACGCCGGCCGGCCCCCAACCAGCACCCGAGTGCTTCCGGGGCGTCGGGTGTCGGGGACCAGGCCGTGGATGATCACTCGGCTTCGTCCTCTTCGGGTGCGCCAACGCCGGCCACGGCGAGAATGCCGAGCGACTCCTTCACCTTCGCCTCGACCTCGGCCAGCAGCGCGTGGTTGTCCTTGAGGAAGAGCTTGGCATTTTCGCGGCCCTGACCGATCCGCTGATCACCATAGGAATACCACGCCCCCGACTTCTGGATGATGCCGGCCTCACTGGCGATGTCGACCACGAGTCCCGTGTGGGAGATTCCCTCGTCGAACATCACGTCGAACTCGGCCTGCTTGAACGGCGGTGCAACCTTGTTCTTCACCACCTTGACCCGCACGTGAGAGCCGATGACCACTTCACGCTCCTTGACCGGGCCGATCCGCCGGATATCGAGGCGGAGCGACGCGTAGAACTTGAGGGCCTTGCCGCCCGTGGTGGTCTCGGGATTGCCGAACATCACGCCAATCTTCTCGCGCAACTGGTTGATGAACACCACGGCGCAGTTGGTACGATTGATCGCGCCGGCCAGCTTGCGGAGCGCCTGACTCATCAGCCGTGCCTGCAGCCCCATATGCGAATCGCCCATCTCGCCCTCGATCTCGGCCTTGGGGACCAGCGCCGCCACCGAGTCGATCACGACCAGATCGACTGCCCCCGACCGCACGAGGATCTCGACAATCTCGAGCGCCTGTTCGCCGGTGTCGGGCTGCGAAACCAACAGGTTTTCGACGTCGACGCCGAGCTTGCGGGCGTAGTCGGTGTCGAGGGCGTGTTCGGCGTCGACGTAGGCAGCCACGCCACCCGTCTTCTGGACGTTCGCGACCAGATGCAGACAGAGGGTCGTCTTGCCCGAGGACTCCGGACCGTAGATCTCGGTAATCCGGCCCCGGGGAATTCCGCCGATGCCGGTTGCCGCATCGAGGTTGATCGCACCGGTGGAGATGGCGGCGACCCGTACTCGCGGCTTGTCAGAGCCCATCCGCATAATGGCCCCCTTGCCGATCTGCTTCTCGATCTGGGCAATCGCCAGATTCAGTGCCTTGCGCTTGTCCTGATCGAGACGGCTCTCTTCGACGGCCATAGGATCCTCTGCAGCGAGTGGGGTGGTGGTGAACCGGCTCCGCCGGTCGTCGTGATCGCTGGTGGAGCAAAACACTCCAGTCAGCTACTGATTCCAAACTAACACCGAACGCTTCCCGAAGCAATAGTCTCGTCGTGTAGTGTTTTGCGCCATACTTTCCGACTCACCGCCAGCCGGGCCGCCAGGCATCCTCGATATGCCGGAGCAACAGCGCTCCCGGCCCCGGCCCGGCCAGCGCGACGACGTCGAAGCGATAACTGTCGCCCGACCGGCCGTAGCGGAGGATCCACGCCCACGCCGCCTGCTCGATCGTCCGCCGCTTACGCGGGCCGATGGCCTCTTCCCCCGCCCCACAACGCGAAGACCGCCTCACCTTCACCTCGACGAAGGCCACCAGGGCGCCGCGTCGGACGATGAGATCGAGGTCGTGACGACCGAGCCGCCAGCGGTGCGCGATCAGGTTCCAGCCGTGCTCCTCCAGCCAGCGTCCCGCCACCACCTCCGCCTCCCAGCCGAGGCGGTGGCGTGGATCGGTCCAATCGGCGGGAGGGATACGCGGTGTGGGCACGCGGGGATGATCGTGCCAACGCCCGGGGAGCTGGCGACCCCGATGACGCACCGAGGGGCACGCGAGCGCGGCAACGTCGCGCCCCGGGGCCACGAAAAAGCGCCCCGGCCCGTGGCGGCCAGGACGCGAGGAGCGCGCGGAACGGCAGCGCGCTATTCGACCATTGCCCGCCGGACGTCGGGGGCAAACTCCTGCAGCAGCTTGCGGAGGGTGATGGTAAGTGGCACGGCGAGGACCATCCCGATTGGCCCGATCAGCCAGTTCCAGAACACCAGTGAAAGGAACACCGCGACGATCGAGATCTCGAAGCCTTTCTGCATGATCCGTGGCTTGAGCACGTCGCCCAGTAAAAAGTTCAGCACCACGAAGACGCCGAGCAGGAGTGCGGCACGCTGCACCCCGTGCTCCAGGACGGTGACGATGAGGACCGGGATGATGGCGATGACACCACCGATGGCGGGGATGAACCCGAGCAGGAAATACAGGACAACCCAGGTGGCGACAAACGGCACGCCTGCTGCGATCAGGAGAATGGTATACATCACCGCGCCGATCAGGCCGATGAGCGCTGTGATCCCGATGTATTTCTGCAGATCGGCGCTCATCTCGCCGAAGCGAACCAGCGGGGTCCGGCTGCTGGGATCGACAATCGCAAGCGCGCGGAACAGTACTGCCAGCTCGATCAGGAAGAGTGCGGTGATCAGCAGGATGAAGAACGAGTGGCCCAGGTCAGCAAGAATGGTCCCGACGATCGAAGCCGCCGGGCCGAGCATCGCCGCCGGGTCCAGTGCATCAAGTGACGAATAGCCGCTGGTGTCGATCCCGACCCGTTGCAGCCTTCCGAAGAGCTGGTCCCTGAGCACTGCCAGCTTTCCGCCGTATTCGGGGAGGCGGTGCGACAGCTCCGTCACCGAGGCGCCCAGCATCCCGACCACGATGGCACCGCCCACAAACACCACCAGCAGGGTGATGGTGACGGCAAGCCAGCGCCGCACTCCCTGCCGCATCAGGAGCAGCATCAACGGGCTGAGGACCTGCGCGAGGAGCAGGGCGATGAGGAACGGGGTAAGGGTCGGCGCCACCGCCTTGATCCCGGCGAGAATAATCACCAGGCACGCGGCGGCGATCAGGCCGCGCAAGATCGGCGGAACGGAACGTGGGGTGAGCGACTTAACAGTCACGGTGCGCCGACCTCACTCAGTGTAATCATCCAGCTGGTGCAAACCTACCATCACATCGCGCGGCTTGGAACCATTCGGCGGGCCGAGGATTCCAGCGTCGTGCAACTGATCGATGATCCGTGCCGCCCGACCATATCCGATCCCCAGGCGGCGCTGCAGCAGCGACGTCGAGCCCCCTTGATGCTGGATGCAGGTCTCGGCCGCCTGCCGGAAGAGTGCGTCACGATCGCCCGCGACATCCTCGCCACCGGCCGCCTCACCCGTGACCGCACGGACCACTTCGAGAATGTCGGGCTCACCGCCGACCACCGTCGCGGGCACTCCGTCGCGCTGGGCGGCATACCACGCCATCACCCGTTCGGTCTCGTCCGTCGAAATGTAGGCTCCCTGCACCCGTTGTGGCTCGTTGCGACCGGGTGGCAGAAAGAGCATATCGCCGTTGCCGAGCAATGCTTCGGCGCCGTTCTGATCGAGAATGGTGCGCGAGTCGACCTTGCTCGCCACGCGGAACGCAATCCGGCTCGGGAAGTTTGCCTTGATCAGTCCGGTGAGGACATTCACGCTCGGCCGCTGGGTCGCCAGAATGAGGTGGATCCCGATGGCGCGCGCCTTCTGTGCCAGCATCGCCAGGGGAGTCTCCACCTCCGACTGCACCGTCATCATCAGGTCGGCGAGTTCGTCGACCAGCAGGACGATCATCGGCAATTCACCCTCGCTGTAGACATCATTCCAGGCGTCGCCCGGTGGGGTATCGGCGGCCTCCTTCGCGATGCTGCTCAGCGTGGGGCGAGCTGCCGGGGGATTGCGCAGCTCCTTGCCGTCCCGGACCTTGCGATTGAAGTCGGAAAGCTGGCGCGCCCCGTTGGCGTGCAACAGTTCGTAGCGTCGGTTCATCTCATAGACCGCCCATTTCAGCACGGCAGCGGCATCGTTGTTGTCGGTGACGACCTTGTGCCGGAGGTGCGGCAGGTCGTTGTACATCGACAACTCGACCATCTTCGGGTCGACCATCAGCAAGCGCAGCTCGCGCGGCGAGTAGCGATAGATCAATGCCGTGATGATCGTGTTGATGGCGACGGACTTCCCCGAGCCGGTCGCGCCCGCCACGAGCAGGTGGGGCATCTTGGCAAGGTCGGCCACAATCGGCTGGCCCTGCACATCGCGCCCGAGCACGACCGGCAAGGTGGCCGCCGAGGACTGCCACGCCTCACTCTCCAGCAGTTCGCGTAGCGTCACCATCCGGGGGTGCGGATTCGCGATTTCTACCCCGACGGCGCCGCGACCGGGGATCGGCGCCACACGCAGGGAGGATGCCCGCATCGTGATCGCGAGGTCATCGGCGAGTGCCACGATCCGTCCCGCCTTGACGCCCGATGCCGGCACGACCTCGAACTGCGACACGGTGGGTCCCGAGGTGATTCCTGCCAGCGTCCCTTCGACCTTGAAGGTCTTGAGCGTCGCGAGGAGCAATTCGCCCAGACGATGCAGTTCGGCGTCGTCCGCTTCGTCGTGGCTGTGGCGGGGCAAGTCGAGCAGCTCGAGCGGTGGCAACGTCTCGTCACCCGTGCGGCGGGTCGAAGGACCATCTTCGAGTTCCAGTTGCTTCGACCTCGCCGCCTTGTCGCGTCTCGGTTTCGGGGCGAAGAGTTCCGCCTGTACCGTCTCGCGCAGGTCGGGGGGGAGATCCGACGCGACGAGCGCCGCCGGCTGAGGGCGCCGGATCGGCGGCGCCGAGCGGATCGGGATCGATGGCGCCGTCGCCGTCTCCGCGCGCTCGAGTCGCTGGAGTGGATGCCACGCCAGAGTGCCCAGGGTCACTGCCGTGAGGGCGACGAAGCCGGCGAGTAGCCCGCCGGCGACCCCGATGGCATCCAGCGCGGCACGCGCCAGGAACCCCGGGATATATCCGGTGAGTCGCCCCGCCCAGCTCCACTCCCCCACCAGGTCGACGGAGGCATCGATCCGGAACAAAATGCCGAGGACATAGGGAATCAGCACGGCGCTGCCGATCGTGAGGATTGCTGCACGCTTCATATCGAGTCGCGGGAGGCGATCCAGGCCAGCGAGTCCGAGTAGCAGCCCCAGCAGTGGCGCCCCGAGCGCGCCGAGTCCGAGAGCCCGCCAGAGGGCGGGCCCGAGTGACTGCCCGAGCGGTCCGGTGACGTTGACTGGCAACAGGGTGAGCGTGAGGAACGCCCCGGCGACCAGCGCCACGACGGCGCCGAGCCTGCGACGGTCGTCGCTACTCACGCGCGCCCCCGCCCGACGTCGGGCAGGGTGATCCGCCGGTCGTGGTAGCGCGGGACCACCGGGTGTGCGTCAACCCGCGCCGCGGCGCTGACATCGCCCTGGAGCCCGAGTGCCGCCAGATCACGCCCCGCGTGGGAGAGGGCGAGGACCCGCTCGATGCCGTCGCCGTAGCGACGGACCAGGTCGATGGCCACCAGCGCCGCGTCGTTGAGACCGGCGCGCGTCGGGCGCCCACCGAGGGCACCGATTGCAAGTCGTCCGGCGAGGTAGGCATCGTCCATTCCGAATCCCTGATCACGCCCGGCGCAGAGGATCAGCAGTTCCCCGTCTGCCGCCAGCGCGGCAGCAGCCGACGCACTGGCTGACGAGAGATTCACCGCCGAGGCGATCATCACTTCGCGCGCGCCTGCCGTGGCCAGCAACGCCTTGGTGCCGTTCGTGGTGGTCATCACCAAGGTCTTTCCCGCCACAGCTTCGGCGGTCATCTCCTCGGGAGAGTTGCCAAGCTGGAAGCCGGGAATCGGCAGGGAATGTCGTTCGCCGGCGAGGAGCACATCCCGCGTGTCGAGGGTATGCGCCAACCGGGTGGCGTCTTCGATATCGGCCGCCACCACGACCGCCCGGGCACCGTGATGCATTGCGGCGCAGATCGTGGTAGTGGCCCGGAGCACATCGACCACCAGGACCGTCCGGCCGGCCACGTCGCCCGGGGCGAGCCCGAGTGGCGTGAACACGACGTCAAGCTTCATCCGTCGCCGCGCTCGGGGCGGACCGCGTCGAACTGTTCCGGCTTGAGCAGGTGCGACTCCCGTTCGAGGAACTTTGTGTCGACAGTGCCCGCTACGAAGTCAGGGTGGCGAATCACCCGGGCGAGAAAGGGAATTGTCGTCGTGATGCCCTCGAGGATGAATGAGTCCAGTGCCTGCGCCAACCGTGCCAGTGCCTCAGCGCGATCACGGCCGTGGGCGATCAGCTTTGCCAGGAGCGAGTCGTAGTAGGGCGGCACCGTATACCCGGCGTAGACGTGCGTGTCGACGCGGATCCCCGGCCCTCCCGGCGGATGATAGGCCGTGATCAGGCCGGGACACGGCTGAAAGTTGCGATAGGGGTCCTCCGCGTTGATGCGGACCTCGATCGCGTGCCCCGACATCGGCGTCTCGCCGAACGAGAGCGGGGCGCCCGACGCAACCCGGATCTGTTCCTTTACCAGGTCCTGTCCCGTGACCATCTCCGTCACCGGATGCTCAACCTGAATCCGCGTGTTCATTTCCATGAAGTAGAACTTGCCATCCTCGTCCAGCAGAAACTCGATGGTGCCCGCGCCGCTGTATCCGATCGCCGAGGCCAGTGCCACGGCGGCGTTTCCCATCTCGGCGCGCAGCTCCGGCGTCAGTGCGGGAGATGGAGCCTCCTCGATCAGCTTCTGGTGGCGTCGTTGGACCGAACAATCCCGTTCGCCCAGATGGATCACGGTGCCGTGCTGATCTCCCATCACCTGAATTTCGACGTGCCGGGGGCGCGCCAGAAACTTCTCGATGTAGACGTCGCCATTGCCGAAGGCGGAGAGCGCTTCGTTTTGTGCCAGCGAGAAGAGCTGGGCGAACTGCTCGGAATCATTGGCGATCCGCATCCCCTTGCCGCCGCCGCCCGCGGTAGCCTTGATGATCACCGGAAATCCGATCTCCTCGGCGACCAGCAGCCCTTCGTCGGCATCGCGCATCACTCCGGGTGAGCCGGGAACGGTGGGCACCCCGGCTTCCTTCGCGAGTCGGCGCGCCGAGGCCTTGTCGCCCATCGCGCGGATCTGGTCGCCGGTCGGTCCGATGAAGACAATGTTCGATGCCTTGCAGGTATCGGCGAACTCGGCGTTCTCGGCCAGAAAACCATATCCGGGATGAATCGCATCAGCCCCGGTCACCTCGGCGGCGGCGATCAGATTCGGGATCCGGAGGTACGAGAGCCGCCCTTGCGGCGGCCCGATGCAGACATCGTCGTCGGCGAAGCGGACGTGGAGCGATTCTCGGTCGGCCTCGCTGTAGACGGCCACGGTCTTCACTCCGAGTTCGTGACAGGCGCGAATGACGCGGAGCGCAATCTCTCCGCGATTGGCGATCATCACTTTACGAAACATCAGCTTGGACTCGCGCCGGGAAGTTCGAAGGTGCGATCGGAGGAGGCGTTTACACCGGAGACTCGCAAGGCGAATTCGCTCGGGTGGGTCGCGTTGAACACGGCCTCGTCATAGGTGATCACTCCATCCTGGAACCAGCGCATCAGCGACTGGTCGAAGGACTGCATCCCGTAGGTCACGCCGCCCTGGGCGATCAGGTCAGGAATATTCAGCGCCTTCTGCGTATCGCGGATGTTATCCGCGACTGCCGCCGTGTTGATCAGCACCTCCGCGGCGGGGATCCGTCCCTTGCCGTCGGCACGGGGCACCAGACGCAGCGACACGACCGCAGCCAGCGCGGTCGAGAGCAGCATCCGGATCTCGCTGTGCTGGTGCGGCGGATAGAACGACAGGACGCGCGAAATGGTCTGGGTTGCGTCGGTCGTGTGGATGGTCGTCAGTACCAAATGGCCAGTGTCGGCCGCTTTCAGTGCCGTGTCCATCGTCTCCATATCGCGGATTTCGCCGATGAGGATCACGTCCGGATCCTGGCGGAGCACGTGTCGGAGTGCACCGCCGAACGAGAGCGTGTCACTGCCCACCTCGCGTTGCGACACGTTTGCCAGCTGGTCACGATGGAGAAATTCGATCGGATCCTCGATCGTGATGATGTTGACGCGTCGCAGTCGATTCACGTGATCAATCATCGCCGCCAGCGCCGTCGACTTGCCGGAGCCGGTGATTCCCGTGACCAGCACCAGGCCGCGCGGCCGAAGCGCAATCTCTTCCAGGACGGGGGGAAGCAGCAGATCGCGAATGTTGCGGACTTCGTACGGGATGGCGCGGAGCGCGAAGGACATCGTGCCGCGTTGCAGGAAGACGTTCGTGCGGAAACGCCCAATCCCCGGGACACCGATCCCGAAGTCGGCCTCCTTCAGTTCGGTAAAATCACGCAGCTGCCGCGGCGTCATCAGCGACTCGGCCAGCGACTTCAGTTCCTCGGGCCGCAGCGGTGGCATCGGGAGGAGCAGCAGCGCGCCGTTGACGCGCACGGTCGGGGGCCGGCCGGCCTTGAGCAACAGGTCGGACGCCCCGCGCTGCACCATCTGCACGATGGCCTGTCGGAACTGGAAGCCCGCCGCGGTCGCCTCACCGCTGACGACGTCCGGATTCGCTGGTTCCGTCGAATCCTCAACCATTCGGGTCGACGCGGAAGAGCACCTGCCCGTATTCAATCGGCGACGAGTCGTCGACGCAGACCTCGCGCACGATGCCACCCACCTCCGCCTCGATTTCGTTCATGATCTTCATCGCTTCGATGATGCAGACCGTCTGGCCCGGCGAGACCCGCGCGCCGACGCGCACATACGGCTCGGCACCAGGTTCGGGTTGGGAGTAGAAGGTACCGACCATCGGCGACCGGATCTCCTTGAGTGTCACCGCCGGTGCCGACGCAGCGGAGTCGGCGACCGTCCCCTGGCCTGCCGACGGGGGAGGCAGCAGCAGCGGCGCCAGTCCGGCCGGTCCGGCGATCATCGCCGGCGCGCCGAGACTGGTCCGCGTGATCACGACACCGGTGCCAAACAGGCCCTTGAGTTCAATGGAGCCGATCTCGGGTTGCTCGCGCAGTAATTGGGCGAGGCGGCGGACGTCCTTGAAGTCGATTCCCTTGGAGCCGGGCATCTGTTCCATCGCGCGGGCAAGCTCCTGCATTTCGTCGGGATTCATACGCGAGTCAGGTACTTGTCTTCACGCCGATCGACGCGAATCAGGGTACCCGGTTCGATGAAGAGCGGAACCTGCACCACTGCACCGGTTTCAAGCTTGGCGGCCTTGGTCCCACCCGTGGCTGTATCGCCCCGGATCCCGGGGTCGGTCTCCACGATCGCCAATTCCACAAAGTTCGGCAGTTCGAGCACGATCACCTGCTCCTCGTGCACCAGCCCGGTGCACTCCATCCCTTCCTTCAGGTACTTCATCTGGTCGGCTCCGATCAGGGCGGCCGTCAACGGGATGTCGTCAAAACTCTGCAGGTCCATAAAATGAAAGTTCTCGCCATCCCGGTACGAGTAGGTCATCGGCCGATGCGTGAGCTCGACCGATTCGAAGCGCTCCCCGGATGGAAAGGTCCGCTCCAGGACCGCACCAGTCCGTACGTTCCGCATCTTGGTGCGGACGAACGCACTCCCCTTCCCCGGCTTGACGTGCTGGAAGTAGGTGATTTGCATCAACTTGCCGTCCAGGTTGAGTACCAGCCCATTCCGGATGTCTGCCGTAGTCGCCACGACTGCTCCTGCTTAACTGTCGAGTTCGATGAGTTCAGTGCGCCCGTCGGTGAGGAGGACGGGACCGCTGGCGGAGAGCCAGACGTCGTCCTCGAGCCGCACCCCACCCCACCCCGGAAGATAGATCCCCGGCTCCACTGTCACCACCGCACCGACTGGGAGCGGGGCCTCGGCCGTTGGTGCAAGCCGTGGCGCTTCATGGACTTCCAGCCCCAGCCCGTGGCCCAGGGAGTGCCCGAACGCCTCGCCGTATCCGCGCGCGGCAATGACCTCACGGGCTAGTGCATCCGCCTCGCTGCCGGTCATTCCGGCCCGGACCCCCTCCCGGGCGCGCTGCTGGGCTTCTTCCACCAATTCGTACACCGTGCGCTGACGTTCGTCGGCGCTCGCCCCGACCACGACTGTACGGGTAATATCGGCGCAATAGCCGTCGAGTTGCGCCCCGAAGTCGATCAGCAGGAATTCTCCCCGCTCGATGGCTCGCTCGGAGGTGCCCGCGTGCGGCAGCGCGGCGCGTGGACCGGAAGCCACGATCGTCGGGAAGGGGTGCCACTCGCTCCCGCGGCGTCGGAGCGCAGCCTCGAGTCGCGCAGCGATATCCAACTCCCGATCGCCGACGCGCACCGTGGGAAGCACCTCGGCAAGGGCATCGAGGGCCAGTGCCCCCGCCGCACGGATCGAGGCGACCTCGCCCGCGTCCTTGACTTGCCGAAGGCGCTCCACCGAGTCGGCGATCGGGACGACCCGCGCAACCGTCGCGGCACTCACCCGCTCTGCCTCCCGGATGGTCATCACGGTGGCCTCAACCCCCAGCGTGGCGGGCGCCTCATTGGCGAGCACCCGGGAGAGGCGGTCCCAGACACTGCGACGGTCGATCACCACCTCCGCCGCCGATCCAGCTTCCTGCGGGGCCTGCGTCGCATAGCGGAAGTCGGTGATCAGGGTGAGCGCCTTTTGCGACACCACCAGCAGCGCCGCGGAGCCGCTGAAGCCGGTGAGCCACCGGATGTTGGGCAGGTGGGTGACCAGCAGCGCGTCGATTCCTTCCAGCTCCAGGAACGCTCGCAATGCCCCGGCGCGTACCGGACGACTGTCAGTCATTCCGTAGCGTTGCCACGAGGGCATCGAGCGCGAGGAGGTAGCCGCGCGCGCCGAAGCCCGCGATGACGCCCAAGGCGAGGTCCGCTGTCATCGAGTGATGCCGAAACGCTTCGCGCTGGAAGAGATTGGAAAGATGGACCTCGACAAACGGTACCGGTGCAGCCAGAAAGGCGTCGCGTATTGCTACCGAAGTATGCGTGTAGCCGCCAAGGTTGACGATCGCCCCGTCGGCGCGCTGGCGCAGCTGCTGCACGGCGTCGACCAGCTCTCCTTCCTGATTCGATTGCAACCACTCGATGCGAACACCGAGCTCCGCTGCGCGCTGGCGTACCAATGCCTCAACCTGAGCGAGCGTGGTCGCGCCGTAGACGGCAGGCTCGCGGCTTCCGAGCAAGTTGAGGTTTGGGCCATTGATGACCAGCACCCGGGTCATCGATCGAGCCCCTTGAGCCAGTGCTGGAAGGTCTCGAAATCGGCGAGCTGATCGGCCGGGGGCGGCGCCGGACTGGTCTGATAGAATGCGTCGTAGGCAGTGCCCGAGCCGGTGGCTGGCGGAGCGACCGCGGCCACCTCGGCCAGCCATTCCCGGAGGGGACGCCCTCCGCTCAGCGCAGCATCGTAGGGTCGCGGGCGGCGACTTTGGACTTCGGCCGCGATGCTGTCTCGTCGTGCCCGGAGTTCGGCATTGGCCGGATCACGGCTGACCAGGGCGCTGTATACCTCAGCTGCGCGATCGAGATGCCCCTGCCGATGGTAGAGGCCCGCCAGCGATTCGGTCAGCAGCGGCTCCGCCAGCCCCGCGGCAGGGTCGTCGTCGGTGAACAGCAATTCGTCGGATTCCTCCCCGGTCCGTGCCGCTCCCGAATCTGGGCGCGCCTCGAACTGCCACAACGCCCGGAGCACGCCTGGATGGTCCGGGTCGGTCGCGAGGGCGACCCGGAGCGCCGCTTCTGCCTCCCGCGGCTCACCCTGATCCAGGAGAATCCGGGACAGTACCACCAAGCACGGGAGGTCGGCGGGCCGACGGCCCAGCCCCTCCCGAGCCACGGCCGCCGCCTCAGCGTAGGCGCCCCGCTTCCGCAGCCCCTCCGCCAACGCGGCGCAGGCGGCCGGGACGGGTTCCTCCCGCCAACGTCGGGCAAGCTCGTCAAGGGAGGAGAAGGATTCAGGCATAGGCTCTGCGAGTGGCCGTGGGGATGGGATCGCAAGACTACCCCCCGCCGAGCCCCGGTGTCAACCATCCCGAAGTGGGTCCGCGCCTTGAGGTTCGGACTCTGGAGGCCTAGGTTTGCGGGCTATGTCTCACCCAGTCTGGAGCCGGTCGAACCGCCTATGATGCAAGCCTTCCGTAACGCCGCGAAGCCGGTGGTCTACCTGATCACGATCACGTTCCTCGCCTGGCTCATCGTGGACCTGAGCGGGATCACCGGTAACGGTGGCCTCCTGACCAAGACCAATGTGGGCTCCATCAACGGCAACACCGTCGATGCCCGGATCTATCAGCAAGCCGTCCAGCAGGCGATTACGCAGCGCCAGCAACAGTCGGGCAAGTCCCTCGGCCTCGAGGAGACCGAGCAGGTCCGCAATGAGGTGTGGGACCAGTTCGTTCAGAACGCGGTCATCACGGACCAGATCGCGAAGCACAATCTCTCGGTCAACACCGACGAGATCGCCGATGCCATCCGCAACGTGCCGCCGCAAGAGGTACGTGCCCTGCCTGACTTCCAGACCGCCGGCAAGTTCGACCTCGGCAAGTATCAGCGCTGGCTGGCATCGCCGGTCGGGCAGCAGGCGGTGCCGGTGCTCGAGGCACGCTATCGCGACGAGATTCTCCAGTCCAAGCTGCTCCGAAACGTGACAGCGGACATCTTCCTCTCCGACGCGGCGTTGTGGGAACGCTACAAGGACCAGCACGAGCAGGTGAGGATCTCGCTGACTGCGATCATTGCCCGGAACGCGGTGCCAGACAGCGCCGTCACGGTGACGTCCGCCGAGGTCGAGACCTACTTCACTGCCCACAAGGACGAGTTCAAGCGCCCTCGTACGGCGTACCTCTCGTTCGTGTCCGTACCGCGGCGGATTGATGCCAGCGACTCTGCCGCGGCGCTCGCCCGCGCAAAGGCGCTGCGCGCCGAAATCGTCGGCGGCGCCCCATTCGCGGAGGTGGCGAAGCGGGAATCGTCCGACACCGGGAGCGCGCGCAACGGGGGGGATTTGGGCGAATTCGGCAGGGGGGCGATGGTGGCCGCGTTCGACCAGGCCGCCTTCTCGCTTCCGCTCAATACCCTCTCCGAGCCGGTGCTTACCGATTTCGGCTATCACCTCATTGAGGTGACCAAGCGGACGACCGACAAGGTGACCGCACGGCACGTCCTGATTCCGGTCGAACTGGCTGGGGCGCACCGCGACCTGGTCGACCGGCAGGCCGACTCGCTTGAACGGCTGGCCGCCGAGCACCTCGATCCGGCAGCCCTCGACACCGCCGCCCGGTCGTTGAAGCTCCCGATCGGCCAGACCGGCCCGGTTCAGGAAGGCACCCGCGTCCTGCTGGGCACCTATGTCATCCCGGACGCCGGGACGTGGGCCTTCCAGGCCAAGGTGGGAGAGACTTCGCCCGTGATCGATGGTGACGCCGCGTTCTACGTCTTCCGGGTCGATTCCGTGGAAGCAGCCGGGACGCCGCCGCTCGCGAATGTGACACGGGCTGTCATCAGCGTCGTCGCCGATAAGAAGAAGGAAGCCAAGGCGAAGCAGATTGGCGAGGAACTCATCCGCCGACTCACCACGGGCCTGCTGTTGCCCGCCGTATCGAAGGCCCTTGGCCTGCCCAACCGGGAATTCCCGCTCTTCTCCCGCGTGAATCCTCCGCTGACAGTGCCCACGGTGATTGGAGCCGCGTTCGGTCTGGCGAAGGGCAAGCCGAGTCCAGTCATCGAAACCGCCGACGGCCTGTATGTGATCGAAGTACTCGAGCGGGTTCCGGCCGACTCGGCCGCATTCACGCGCGACAAGGACCAGATCCGTGCCGATATGATCCGTGCGGCCAAGCAGGAGCGGGTGCGGCAGTACCTCGCCGCGCTGCGTGCCGACGCAAAGATCAAGGACGAGCGCGCGGGGCTGCAGCGGACCAACGCACAGGCCGAAGCCAATGCCGCCGCTCAGGCCGCGACGACCAAAAAACGCTAGTCGCCTCGCCTGTCACGAGCGCACGCACGACGGGCGCCCGAGTTCACTCGGGCGCCCGTTGGCTTTCTGGCAGGTGGCGTGATGCCGTTACTGAGACAGCCGCTTCGGTTCGCCGCCGGTCGGCGCGCCCGTGGACGACTCCGGTCGTTCACCGTCGATCATCCGCGGTGGGTTTCGCTCGCTGTCCGGAGGGTTGAGCATGGCGTCCTGGGTATCGGTCAACGACCGCTTGAACTCGCGGATCCCCTTGCCCATCGACGAGCCGATCTCGGGCAGGCGCTTTGCTCCAAAGACGAGCAAGGCGACCACCAGCAGGATCATGATTTCGCTGAAGCCGAGATTTGGCATGGTTGACTCCGGTTCAGAAGAGCGAGCGCGCAGCGTAATACGCCACCGCGACGCCGAGCAGGCTCAAGAGGGTGACGTGCATCCCCATCGGCCCAAGCGTAAAGGATACCACGAGGAGATTGACGGACACAGGGCCGAAGGTCGGGGTCACCGCAAAGGTGAAGAACGACCGCGCGGCGCTTTCCGGCAGGAATCGTTCCAGCAGGGCTGCCAGAAAGCCCCCGAGGATGAACCCGACGACCAGCACGCCGAGGTAGAAGCCAGGACGCTTCGGTGATGCTGCCATCAGCTCCTCCGCTCCAGTACGAAGCCCAGCGCCGAGCGCAGGGTATCCCGCGCTGGGGAATCGGGCAGTAGCGCCAGATCGTCTTCCGCCTGCGACATCAGCAGCTGGGCGCGTTCCCTGGCATAATCGAGCCCGCCGTGGGCGGTGACGGCGGCCACCACCGCGCCGATTGCCTCCGGTTCGGGATCCGGCGACCGCATCAACGACTCCAGCGCCGAGCGTTCACCCCGCGACAGGTGGGGCAGCGCGTAGATCAGCGGGAGCGTCACCTTGTGCTCGTGCAGGTCGAGTCCCGAGGGCTTCCCTGTCATTGCCTGGTCGGCGGTGTAGTCGAGCAGGTCATCGGTAATCTGGAATGCCATGCCGAGTTTCTCCCCGAAGCGGGCGAGGGCTTGGCGTTGCGCCTCGGGTGCGCCAAGGGCCCCGACCTCGCAGGCGCCGGACATCAGGGAGGCGGTCTTGGCCCGGATCAGCAGATCGTACTGCGCTTCGGTGAAATCGAGCGGGTCGTGCGCCAGCAATTGGCGCATCTCCCCGACGGTCATCTCGGTGGTGACGCGTGAGAGGATCCGCAGCGCTTCGAGATCTCCCAGACGGACCAGTTCCACCACCGCGCGCGAATAGAGGAAGTCACCCATGATCACCGACACCTGATGCGAGAACAGGGCGTTGATCGTTGGCATCCCGCGGCGCAACGTCGAATGATCGACAGCATCGTCGTGGACGAGGGTCGCGAGGTGGATCAATTCGATGACGGCCGCGAACGTGGCGGCGCGGGGCGTCGGTCCCCCCGTCGCCTGATCGGCCAACAGCACCAGCGTGGGCCGCAGCATCTTGCCACGCATCCGGAGCAGGTGGGTGTTGACTTCGCCGATGAGCGGGAAGTCGTCTTCGATCATCCGGCGCATCTCGCCCTCGACCTGGTCGAGCCGGATTCCGACCGGCGCCTGCAGATCCGCGAGCGTGACTGCACCGACCTGAGGCAATGTCACGGGAGCCGGCTCGCAATGTGGGTGAGCCGATCGGCGACGTCCTGGAACGACACATCCACGGCGAGAACACGCTCATAGCAGGTGCGAGCGTCGCTCAATTTGCCCTGAGCTTCCTGCGCGCGCGCGAGCCAATAGAGCACGCCGATTTTCTCCGCGTCATCCTCCGGGCCCCGTTCCACCGCCCGCAACACCGCCTCGGCGACCGCAGGACGCCCCTGATCAAAGAAGGCCTCTCCCAGCGCCTCGGAAGTCCGCAGGCGCGCCTCCGGAGAACGCAGCGCCTTCTGGAATTCGCCGATCGCCTCCTCGAGCAACCCCATCCCCTTGAAGGCGATCCCCAGATCGTAGTGCGACTGATGATCTTCAATTGGCAAGTTCTGGTCGAGCGCTCGCTTGAACTCGGCGAGGGCCTCGCGAAAGGTCTCGTCCTCGTCGGGTGAGATCGCGGTCGTTTCGGTACGCATCCGGGTCGAGCGCGGTCCGGCATCGTCGTTCATCATCGCGGCGAAGTCGATAAACCCTTCCGGCGTCTGTTCCGCCGGCGCGTTCGGAACCATTGCGCGCAACGCTGCACGGGCTCGCTCGTTGTGTTCGTCCAGCTCGAGGATCCGGCGGTAGACCGCGACCGCTTTGTCGGCACTGCCTTCCCGCACGAAGGCGTCGCCAAGCTCGACGTACGACTCACAGAGGCGCGGCGCATCCTTCATCTGGGAGGCCACTTCGACTCGCGCCTGGTAGCGTCCGATTGAGGCCGGCTCGGCCTGAACGAGTTCGCCAGCCACTTGCCAGGCGTGCAACAACTCGCCCTGCCCCTGATAACCGGCGAGGGCTTGCTCGAGCCGAGCGATGCCGCCGGCACGATCGCCGTGTTCAAGCAGCGCGTGGGCGGTGACCCGCTGGCCGAGTGGGTCGTCAAGCGTCACCCCTTCCGGCAGCTCCGGCATCGGCGGCGCAAACGCGGCACCGGTCTCGAGGAAAACCAGTGGTGCGCCGCCCTCGGTGCTCGCATCCCCAGCGGCCTCCAGTCGCTCGCCCGGGGAATCGTGCGAAGTGACTTCGAGACCATCGACCGTCGCCATCTCGCCGGCCTCGGCGGCCGTGCGCGAGACGTTTACGAGCCCGTCCAGCATCACACTTGGCGGGAGCGGTCCGTCGATCTCCGTATCGGGACTGTTCTGTTCCAGCCCTTCGATAGGAACCGATTCGCTGGGGCGCTCGAACTCAAGATCTTCGACAACCGTGCCTGCGAGGATCGAAGCGCCGGTGAGGTCCAGAGAAACCTCGGAGGCTCGCTCAAGTTGCAGATCGGTGTCGATGAACACCAGCCCGCGACCACTCTCGCTCCCGATCGGCCCCGTCGGCGGTGGTGGCTCGGGAGCGTGATCACGGCCGAGCAACTCGTCGATGAGCCCCTGGAGGTCACGCCAACCCGAGAACTCAGCCGCAAACGCATCAATTGCCGTTCGGGCTGCATCGCTCCGACCGACATCTCCCATCCGCTTGAGATAGGTGCTCAGCTGCAGACGGACGTCATAGAGTACCCGCTTGCGCGCCTGATACCGGGCGAGTTCGAGGTGTGTGCGGATCCGTTCCGGATCCAGCCGGAGAATCTTGCCGCAGAGCGCGATGGCATTATTGAAAAAGCCCTGCTCCCCGTACCGGGTCGCCGCCTGATCCCAGGCGTCGCACGCCGCGTGGTCCTCGCCCGCCTTGTGCTCCAGGTCGCCAATGCGATTGTAGAGCGATGGGTCGGCCCCCTCGGTGCCGCCCTCGGCACCGCGGATCGCCTGGCGGTAGAGCTCGATCGCTGCGCGCCATTCTTCCCGCTGTTCGTGCTGGCGCGCAGCGACTTTGAGCTTGTCAAGCGTCATGGCCGACCGGGGGTTGGGTGTGGCTCAAGTATCGATGGGGCTTGAGGTTCTAAGTGTAGGCCGGGCCCCGGTCAGGGGCAAGCTGACCGGGGCCTGGGACAACAGAAAGGACGCTCTTCCCAGTATCGGAGGGAGCCTACCAGTTCACCCGGATCAGCTCAGGATTTCCCGGATCGCTTTGAAAGGCCCAGTCGAGCAGGAGGTAGCCGGAGCCTGCGAAAACGACCCGAAGTGCCCCATAGCGCTTGAAGCCGTCCGGCCCCGTCATCTGGACTACATAGCCCCAACCCGGAGTGGCCTCGAGCCCGCTCCGCCCGAAGCCGCTCAGCGGGGCGACATCGATCTCCTGAAGCGACCCCACTGGCGCCTGGCCGTAGCGGATGATTTCGGTTCCGCTGCGCTGCGGTACAAAAAAGAAGCGACCAGCAGCGTCACGCTGGACCGTCAGATCGACATCGCCCGCTCCGCTCATCACCCAACCGAGTTCGGAACGAATCGCCCCACCGTTCCCGTCGAGATCGCGCCAGAAGCGAAAGCCGGCACGGGCATCGTCCGCCTGACGGGCGTAGACGGCGACGCTGGTCGCCTCGTAGCGGGGAGTGTCCTCGCGGATCGGCGATCGATCGGAGTCGACCCCGTCAGTGCTCTCCGCAACGATGCTGAAGCAGCGGGGAACGCCGTTGGTGAGTGCCCCTGCCACGAAATCCGGGGCGACGGTCGTCCCCTCCATCACCCAGGGCGTGAGGCAGAGATCACGATCCAGATCATAGGGTGACGAATAGACGCGATAGCGGAGAAACCTCCCGGGCGCGGCACGATAGGGTTCGTCGGTCCAGTGCAGACCGATCGCTCCATCCAGCGATGCGCTGGTGAGCTGGCTCGGCCGTGGTAGTGGCCCACCGCCGGGAAGCGTCGGGGACGCCTGACAACCAACGAGTATCGAGAGACCGAGGATGCCGAAGATCAACGACCGGAAAGCCATACGACGCTCCACGCGCGGGGATGCGTGCAGCAAAGGCAGGGCTCGTGCCGTTGGCATCGGCGCTGTTCGCGGGTGACCGCAGCCGCAGGCGCCTCGCTGGAGGGACGGCTGCGTCCCGCAAGGAGGACAGTCAGCGTGGTCGAAGCGTGGTCTGGTTGTAGTCGAACTTGACGTCGGGCAGTGGCTTCAGCGTCACTGTGAAGAAGAGGGCGAAGTTGCCGGTGGCGGTCTTGGCGAAGTCGAAGGAGGCCGTCCAGTCGTGCAGATCCCGCTGCAGGCGGATCTGTTGTGACTCGAACCGGGAGGCAGTGACGTTGTACTGGGTCTGCCAGGACACATTCCACGCCGGAGTGGGTGAGAAGGATGTGTTCAACCCGATATTGCTCTGGTTCCCTGTCACCAGATTCAGGGGCTGGAGGAAAATGCTGTTCGGATCGGTGTTGATCGAGCCGACGGTATTTCCCGTCGGGCGCTTCCGCTGCAAGGAGTACGTCACCGAGGCCGTGAAGCCCCTGCCACTCAGTCCGGCCAGTGCGTCCGACGAGTTGAACGAGCCGGGTCGGAACCGCCGGGAGGTACTGCCGAAGTAACTCGCCGCCGGCGGAGGAGTAGTGTCGCGCTGTGCTCTCGGGTCAACTTTCCTGGCAAGGCCGAGCAGGACAGCGAGAGAGCGAAAGGTTCCGCCGCTCAGTGAGAAGTTCGCCTGCACGTTGGAGAGAAACGGCGAGAATTTCGCCGTGTCGGTGCCCACCTGCCCCTGCCAGAGGTCGTGCGTCAGCGAGAGCTGGAATCCCCGGATCAGATCGCTCTGCAACGAGTTGGTGATCGCCGGCGTAGTCCAGCCGGTTCGTCCCGGGAGCTTTGCCTGTTCGAAGTCGTAGGCCAGCTGGGATGTCGTCAACTGGAGCAGCGCGATTTTCCGCCAGTTCTTGTCGTCGGTGTTCGTGTCGCCGGCAACGGGTCGGAGCTTGCCGGAAAGCGATTGCGACAGCGACAGCGACGCCGTCAGATTCGCCGCGGTTTCGCGCGGGATGGCGCTGCCGGCAGATCCGGAGAGCGCCCGGGCGTACTCCTCGGAGAGCAGCGCTTTCGGCGAGTATTGCAGGTTGAAGAGCGGCTGGATATTGTGTCGGAACCGTACCACCGGGCCGATCCCGCGATTGATGAAGCCGAAGAGCTGCGGTCCGATGGCGAGGCTCAACTGCAGCTTTTTCCCCTGTTGCACCCATTGGCCATTCGTCGCGGCGTTGCGCAGCAGGAACGGATTGCCGCTGCTGATGTTGGTGATACCCAGCGTTGGCGTAATCTTGAACGTCTGCTGGAACAGGATGGGAAGGTTGATCCCGGTATCCCAATTCAGGCCGCTCTGGAAGTCCCCTTGCCGGACCGTCGTCACCGTGACGGAGTCGTTCGGGTCCGGCGTGCTCAGATCGGGAATACGCTGGGTCAGGGTCCGCCGGCCGACGTCCATCCGGTCCTGGTAGGCGACCGTGTTGGCCCAATTGAACCCGCCGATCCGCAGCGGGGTCGTGAGATTCATCGTGGTATTGCGACTGCGGGAAGTCGCCACCAGACTGTCGACCCGGCCAGGAAAGACCGCAAACTGTGCCGCGCTGGGCTGGTTGGTTGCCACATCGTTCGTCAAGGTGAACGAGGGGGACCAGGTGATGTGCTGCCCGATCCCGAACGGATTCGGTGTCAGGGTCAGTGTCGGCAGCGACATCCGCACGCTGCCATCACTCAACGTCTGATTCCGCGTGCCGCCAAGGGTTGTCGATCCCCAGCGGAAGCGCTTGGTGAGGTTGAGCGAGCTGGTGATCTGCTGGACCGAGCGCAGGGGATCGACCGTGTTGCCTTGCAGCACGCTGGTGTTGCCGCTGTAGTTGAAGTTCAGCCGCAGCGAAGTGGCATTGTCAAACTGCTGGTTGTGGCCCCACCGGATATTCGTGGAGCGGCCACCCCCGTTCTGGCGCTCCTGATCGATGGCGAAATCGCCATCAACGAATCGGTCGCGCCAGCGATAGCGGAACTGCCCGCCGTAGCGCATATACCGATTGGCGTACCAGTCGAGCCGCACCGTCGCATCGAGGTAGTCGTTCGGTGCCCAGTAATAGCCGATGTTGGTGACCTGGCGGTTGTAACTTCGCGTCGGGCGGACGATGTCGTTGAAACCGAAGTTGGGGATCAGGATCCCCGACCGCCTGCCGAGCTTGGTGTCCTGAAAGAGGAAGGGCAGCCAGACAATCGGCACATCGCGGACGTAAAGCACGGCGGGTCGCGCGACCAGTACCGACTGTGACACCCACTTCACCTGCCCCGACTGAAAGTGGTAGTGCGGCTCGGGAAGGTCGCACGATGTGAATTCGCTGTGCGCGGCATACAGGCGTTTGCCGGTGGAGTCCACTGCGAGGTTGCCGCGCAGGAACCAGTTGGCACCACCATCGTCGAAGGTGGTGAGGGCCTCGCCGATGACCCCTCGCTCCTGACAGGTGTCGAACTTCATCTCCCGGCCGACCAGAATCTTCCCGCCCCTTCCCCCCTCGAACATCCGCGGCTCCCCTTTGGCGGCAAGCAGGCAGCGCGCATCGTTGTAACGGATCTCCTCCGCCTCGAGGATGCTGGTGTCGCGGGAGGTGGCAGCCCGTCCCCCGAGAAACAGCCCCTCGCCATCCGGGAGCAGGATCGCCGAGTCGCCGAGGAAACGGGTCACCGCGAAGCCCTCTCGTTTGAGGAGCAGTTGCATCACGGAGTCTGGTTCGCTGAATTTGCGTCGGGGAGCGGTGGGAATGCCGAGGCGCTTGGCAGTGGAGGAGTCAATCGCCCGCGTCCCCTGACCGGGGAGCGATCGGGCGCGGCCAGAATCGGCCGCCGGCGGACGTAGCGGCGGGTTCTGGGCGTGCAGGTCCCGCGGCCCCCCTGCCAGCAGCAGGAAGAGGAGGATGGCCCCCGCCACCTCTGCCGCTTTCCGGCGTCGCCTCTGCACCAGGAACGCCCCGATCACCCCCAGCTCATACAGCGCGATCAGCAGCAGCGAGCAGACGATCATCGACAGGACGTCGGTGCCCGGGGAGAGGATGGCGCCCGCGATGCTGTTAAGCAGGATAGCGTAGCGACGAAACGCGCTGAAGCGCTTGGCGTCCATCACGCCGATCCAGGAGAGCAGCGTCATGATCAGTGGCAGCTCGAACGAGATCCCCACCGCCAGGATCACCTGAATGACGAACGAAAAATACTCGTTGAAGGTGATCTGGTTGACGAACTCATCGGCCTGAAACGAGAGCAGAAACTTGAGTGACAGCGGCACACCGTAGATCCAGCCCAGCCACGCGCCGAACAGGAAGAGCACCAGTCCCATGGCGAGGGCCGGCATCATCGCCTTCTTCTCGCGCTCGTAGAGCGCTGGCGAGAGGAACGCCCAGAGCTGATAGAGAATGACCGGTGAGGCGAGCACCAGCCCGGCCACGACGCCAAGCTTGAGGACGATCATCACCTGTTCGGTGGGCGCCAGGATGGTGAGCTTGCCGCCGGGAAGGTACGGTGCGATCGGGACCTTGAGGAACGCGACCGCGTTGTATTTGCTGACCAGCCAGAGCCCGATGCCCACACCAACGAACACTGCGATCAGTGCACGAATGATGCGCCCGCGAAGTTCCTCGAGGTGGTCGAGGAACGGCATCTCGCCGGCAGGATTATCCATCGAGACGGCTACGGGAGTGCGCGCAACGCATCGCGGGCGAGTTTCGCCTCGTCGCTCTGCGAATAGCGATCGACCACCTGCTGGTAGTACGCTCGCGCAGCCGTGCGGTCCTGTCGGCGCTCCGCCAGCTTCCCGAGCTTGAACAGCGCCGTTGGTGCCCGGGACGACGTGGGGTACTTCGACACCACGGCGCCGTAGTAGACGCGTGCCGAGTCGGGGACGACAGGGTCGAACGTGTCGGCCAGCCCATACGTGGCGTCGGGCGCGAGGGGCGACGTCGGGTAAAGTTCCAGCAGTCGCCGGAATCCGATCCGAGCCGATGCCACGGCGCCCTGCTGGTTCTGACCCCGCGCGGCCATATAGATCGCGTCGGCCGAAGGGGCGTTGGTCACAGCGGGGAGCCGAGTGGAATCACCGGCCGGCGTGAGGCCGGCCGGCGGTTCCGCACCGCGTACCTCGAGCTGGTTTCGCAACTCGCTCAGCCGTCGCTGACTCTGGCCCGAGAGCTCCTGCAGCGCGAGCAGGGAGCGCCGCACTTCGGTGAACTCCGACTGATTGTCGCGGGCGCCCCGCTCGAGGGCACGGGACAGCGATCCCAGCGAATCGATCCCGCGCTGTTGCAACGCGATGATTCGCGTCAGCTCTGCTGCGCGCGCCGAATCGGCACGTGCCTGGGACCGTTCGAGCACGGCAACCTGCGTCTCGACCCGCCGGACCTGGCCTGGGGTGGCACACGCCGCCGCCAGGAGCAGCGTGAGCGACGTCGCGACGCCGGCCCGCATCAGCGGGGTGCCACCAGCGACTGCGCGCCGGCGATGGCCTCGAACTCATCTCGGCGATTCTTGGCATACGCCGCTTCGTTGGGCGACGGGTCGACGGGAACCTCCCGGCCGAGCGACGCCACTTCGATGCGGGACCCATCTACGCCGAGGCGAGTCAGGTAGTCCTTCGCCGCGATCGCACGCTTCATCCCGAGCGCCAGGTTGTATTCGTCGGATCCACGCTCGTCCGCGTGGCCAGTCACCCGGATCCGCAGCGCGGGATTCGCCTTGAGGATCGCAGCTTTCCGATCGAGGCGGGCAGTGTCGTCCGGGTTGACGGCGAACTGGTCGTAATCGAAGTGGATCGTTTCGGCCAGCTGATTCACCAGCGCCGCGCGATCGGCTTCCCGACGCGCGGCCTCCGCACGGGCCATCGAGTCGGCATTGGCGGGCCGAACCAGCGGGGTCGGAGTGCTCGAGGCGGGGACGGAGCCTGCCACCGGTGCTGGAGTGGTATTCGGATCGGCCTTCTTGCCACAGGCTCCGACCACGGTCGTCAGCCCGAGCAGGGCAACGACAAGGGCACGCTGGGTCACGAGGTCCTCCACATCAAGGGTTAGTGCCGCGCAATATAGGCGACCAGGCAGGCAGGCGGGCGCCCCCCGGGGTCGGCAATTGGCGCGAGGTTCCGGTTTCCAGGTCGACGATCCAGAGCTGGTCACGACCGGTCCGATTTGAGCGGAAAACCAGGTGCCGGGAATCTGCCGCCCAACTCGGGTCTTCGTTCTGGCGGCCCGTTGACGTCTGCTGTTTGGCGGGCCGCCCGGTGCCGACCTGCCAGGTGAAGAGCTGTCGGCCGCCGGCTGCATCCCGACCGAACGCGACCGTGGTGCCGTCGGGCGACCAGTCGGGGGCATAGGACGCCCCCGTTTCGCCGGCGTCGAACGGCACCAGCACCGCCTGGTCCGTCCCGTCGGCATCCATCGCATAGATCTGCGGCGAGCCGGCCCGGGTCGACATAAAGGCAATCCGTCGTCCGTCGGGCGAATACGTCGGCGTCAGGTTGGCGGCGTACTTTCCGGTGGTCGTCAGCCGGTGCGCGCAGCACATCCGGGTCACGTCTGCCTCGAACAGATCCGTCCCCTCTTCGGCGACACGACCGAAGACGATCTTGCTGCCGTCGGGCGAGAACGACGCACCATTGTTGGTACCCGAGACCGTGGTCGGTACGGTGACACGCGTCCCGGTTGCCAGCGATTGAATGATCAGCGCACCGACGTAATCCTTGATTTCGGTGAAGGCGAACCGGGTGCCGTCGGGATGCCACGCCGGTGAAACCACCAGCCCGCCCGGGCGGCTGACCCGCACCAGATTCTGACCGTCGGCATCAATCCGCCAGATGCCGTTGTCGCGGCGGGTTCCGATTTCGTCGGCCTTGAAGAGGATCCGGGTCGCCGCGATGCCAATGCCGCCATTGATCCAGGTCACCAGCTCGTCGCTGACCCGGTGGATCGCAAGTCGGCTCTCACCCACCCCCGCGGGGTCGAGCGGGCGCACTCCCTGCTGACGCAGCTGGCCCGCCGCGATATCGTAGAGCTTGACCTCGACTCCGGCACCGATCCGCCGCAGCTCGACCGCCCAGGCTACGCCGAGCGGCTTCAGTGTCGCCGGCACCAGCGGCGCCGTGAGCCGGCCAAGGGAATCGGGGAGGAAGGCCATCTCGTACCGATCCGAAAATGCCAAGTCGCGCTCGACGATGCGACGGATCGAGTCGAGCCCGGGCCCCGCCATTACCAGCACGCCCGGGCGAGCGCCGGCCGTATAGTTGATCCCCAACCGGATCCGCTCAATGTCCTGTGCGCCGGCAGGCGAGGCGCGACCCACGAGCGCCAGCGTCGCGAGGGCCGCAAGCTGGAGGAACGGGACCGGCCTCACGGGCGGCGGGTCGGGGCGAAGTAGAATGCAATCGGCAGCTGGTCGCCCGCGAATCCGGACGGCAGCGGCCCGAAGGCCCGCACTCGCCCAGCCGCCTCCACTGCGCCGAGCGCGGTGAGATCGAAGTCATCGCGTCCGGAGGGCGCCGATACGACCAGATCCGTGACTGAACCATCGCGGAGAATCACGAACGACACCTCGGCGTGCAGATTGGTTCGCGCCAGTGGCTGCTGCCACCGCAGATAAATTTGGTTGGTGATCGACCGCAGGTACTCGGGATACGGGAACTGAAGTCCCGCCTGTCGCAACGTCACCACGTCCTGGCCGGTACTCGGCGTCGTCGATGGAATCGGCGTCACTGGCGATTGGGTGACCGGCGCCTGCTCCGCCACCTTCACCCGATCGGGCGGGTTGGACTTCATCGGCTCCGGCTTCACCGCTTTCGGCGCCAGCAGCGGTGCCGTTTCGGCCTCGGCGACGGGCGTCGCTTCGGCGGCGGACCGTCGGGGGGCCTCGGACGGTGCCGGTGCCGCCACCAACTCCACCGCATAGACGATCGGCGGACGGGTCGGCGCACGCTGCGCGACCAGCACGAGCGCCACGATCACGAGCCCGTGAACCAAGCTCGTGCCTGCCAGTCCAGCGGGGAGCGACGATGTGCGCGTGGCGCTCACGGGGGCGGGGCGGGCTCAGTGACGAGCCCCACCGAGCGGATCCCGGATGCGCTGACGACACCGAGTACGCGCGCGATCTCCCCATACCGCGTCGCCTGATCGCCCCGCACGTAGACGACCTCCGGGCGCTGCTGGCTGACCAGCAGCCTGAAGGCGGCGCGAAACTGGTCGTAGGAGTACTGCTGCTTGTCGATCGAGATCCGGCCGTTCCGGTCGACGGTCACGTTGACCGCCTTGCTCGCCGTGATCGGGCGGGAGGACGCCTTCGGGAGCCGCACCTGGATTCCGCCCTGCATCATCGGCGCCGTGACCATAAAGATGATTAACAGCACCAGCACCACGTCGACGAGGTTGATGATGTTGACCTCGGCGTTGAGGCGTCGCCGGTTGCGTCGTCCGCGCCCGAGTGCGCCGAGCCCGGCCATCCTACAGCCGTCCCTCACGTCCCAGCGAGCCGATGGTCGCCTGCGCGAGCCGCTCCAGTTCCCCCTCGAATCGCTCGGTGCGGGAGGTGAAGATGTTGTACGCCACCACCGCCGGGATGGCAGCACCCAGCCCCGCAGCGGTCGCGATCAGCGCATCGGCAATCCCGGGTGCCACGGCGGCGAGATTACTGCTCCCCTCGACGCTCAGGCCGTTGAACGACTTCATGATGCCGAGCACCGTGCCGAAAAGGCCGAGCAGCGGAGCGGTCGAGCCGATCGTGGCGAGCCACGGAATCATCCGACCCGAATGCTCCGCCTCTTCGCGCACCCGGGTATCGAGCGTCATCGTCAGGGCCTCGAGCTGGGTCAGCGAGAGCCCGGTGCGCGAGACGTTGGCCCGCTCCATCGCACCGTGGAGGTCGGCGATAAAAGCGGTCGAGCTCTGGACGATGGCGGCATAAGGCGAATCAGCGAGGCGCGAGGCGGCATCGGACCGCTCATCAACCGTTCGGCTTCTGGCGGTGGCATCCTCGTAGGCGGCGCGGGCGCGAGCGAGTCGACGGAACTCCCACCACTTCGCGCCGATGATATACCAGGAAAGCAGCGAAGCGAGCGCACAGATCACCAGGACGGCCGATGTCTCAGTGCTCGCCGACAGAATCAGATGGAGGAGCCCAGGGACCGATGGGCCGGCAGCGTCTTGTATCAACGGACCGTTCCTTCGAACCATCCAGCGAGCGCCTTCATACCCTCGTCGAACGATCCCTGTGGGGCCCAGCCGAGTTCACGCCCGGCCTTGGCGATGTCGAGACAGGAGCGTACCAGCTCTCCCGGTCGCGGCGCGGCGTATTCGATCACCGGGGTTTTGCCCAGGGCCCGGCCAACGTGGTTTGCCAAGTCGTTCACGGAAGTCTCCCGCCCGGTGCCGATGTTGAAGGCAGGGACGTCCAGTCGATCGCCGCGCGACACAGTCGCGACACCCGCGAGAAGGTTGGCGCGCGCGACGTCCTTGACGTAGACATAATCCCGGGTCTGCGTGCCGTCACCGAACACCGTCAGTGGCTTTCCCGCGAGGAGGCGCGAGACGAAGATGGAGACAACACCGGCCTCGGACGCTGGATCCTGGCGCGGGCCGTAGACATTGGAGTATCGCAGCGCGACCCCTTCGAATCCGTGCAGCTCCCCCAACACGCGGAGATAATGCTCCCCGGCCAGCTTGCTGACACCGTAGGGGGAGATCGGGAGCGTGGCAGTGGGTTCGGGGGTGGGGAGCACGGCCGGGTCGCCATAGACCACTCCACCGCTCGAGGCGAACACCACTCGCTTCACCTTCCCCGCGGCGACCGCGGCGAGAATATTGGCGAAGCCAACCAGATTGATCGAGGCATCGAGCGCCGGTTCCTGCACCGATACGCGCACATCAATCTGCGCGGCCTGATGCACCACTACATCGAAGTCGCCGGAGGCCACCGCTTCGAACGCCGCAGGGGATCGGACGTCGGTTTTGACGAATCGCGCTGCCGCAGGAACCTGCTCCTGCTTGCCGCGCGACAGATCGTCCAGGCAAGTGACCGACCAACCCGCCGAGAGATACGCCTCGGCGATGTGTGAACCGATGAACCCCGCCCCACCCGTAATCAGTACCGATCCACTCATCAGCGCTCTCCGCGGCGGGTGCCCGGGGGGCGCCCGCCGACTGGGGTGTCAGTGTATTGGGGGGAAAGATAGCGGGGCGATCCGCCCCGCTTCAGTTCGGGAGGGTTGCAACCCGGATGACGGGAGTCCCAGGCGCGATATCCGGCGAGATGATCCGGATGAGCGCCACCGAGCTGTGCTTTTCATTGACCACCACGACCTGGCCCGTCGCCATCAGCTCGTCGATCTGGTCGGCGGCATTCAACCGACGGGCTGGCTTCCGCCGCACCTCAACGAAATCACCCATCCGGATCCCGGCGGCACGTCCTGCGTCGATGAAGACAATATTCCCGGGCTGCAGCAGCTCGCGCGGTTCGCGCGGAGCAATCAGTGTCGCGGCCGGGCCACCGATCTTGACGGGTTGCACCGCGCCAGGATTGCTGACCGGCTCGAGTGGCAGGGTCACCTGTCCATCGCGGATCGGGCCATACACCGCCACAACTTCGGCCAGCGTCTGGCTGCCATCCACTCCCCTGACGCGCGCGAGCCCGGTGGGCGTGATGACTTCGCCCCAACCCTTCGGACCGGGGGTGCGCTGCGCCAGCACCAGCGTGTCGCCCCTGGCGTACGACGCACCGGCAGGTGGCCGGATTCCGAGTGTGGCGCCGATCGCCATCACCGCGCCGCCGGCGGCAGATCGGATCTGCTGGGGAGTCACCGGGCCAAGCACCTTGCCGTAGGGCAACAGGCGCATCTCGCTGAGGAAGCCGGCCGAGTACGACTGGCCTGGCCGGATCGGTACGTAGGGAACCGCCTCGGAGGCCCGCACAACGTCCTGGGCGACGAGCGGGGCGGCCCCGAGGACCAGCAACAGGGCAAGCGAGGAACGCATAGTTGGATCTCCGCGGGCGGTGAAAACCTTAAGCTGCACCACGATTCGTGCCAGACGACCGTATCATAACAAGTACCCTCAAGTATCGACCGCTCCTCGCCATCCCCCCAGCCAGTCCGGCTTCCACCGAGCGCGGCGGGAGGGGGCCAAGCCGCGAGGAGCGCCGCTGCCGGCCACCGTTCGGCGCGAGCCCCTCCCCGCCAGCCAAAAACACCTCGACGGCTGATGCTGATCGGACCGGGAGCAATCCGACCCCGGTGGAACGAGGTGAATCTGGCGAAGCACCTCAGAACGGCAGGTCGTCGTCCTCGGCATCGAGCGCATCAGGGAAGTCGGCGAAGGATTCGTCCTTCTTGGCCTCGCCCCCCTTGGCCGCAGGGGCGGCCGAGGCGGCGCGCGCCCCGCCTCCCCAACTGCCTCCGCCCTCACCACCCTCGCCCTTCCCAGAGAGGAGAATCAACTCGCGGCCGTTGATCTCGGTCGAGTAACGGGTCTGCCCCTCCTTGTCCTGCCAGGTCCGGTACTCGATCTCACCCTCGACGTAGAGCTTATCGCCCTTCTTGCAGTAGCGTTCGATCAGGTCGGCGAGCTGCTGACCATTCTTCGCATTCCAGAAGATCACCCGGTGCCAGGCAGTCTTCTCCTGCTTGGAGCCGTCGGCACCTTTCCATTGCCGACCCGTCGCCAGTGAGACTGTCGCTACGCGGCCTCCGTTGGACGTACTGCGGACCTCGGGGTCGGCGCCGAGATTCCCGATGAGGATCACTTTGTTCAGGCTCTTGCTCATGACTTGCTCCGGTGTCGGACGAACGGTCGATGGCGATGCTGGGAACGACGACAATCTGGCCAGCGAGTCGGGACTTGCCGGGACTGAAATTACTCTGAGTCGGTACCTGGCGACGCCGAGATCGTGAGATCCCGTCGCAGCACCAGGGCGTCTTCGACAGGCCGACGATAATAGCCCTTGCGGACCCCTGCCGCGACAAAACCGGCACTCTGATACATCGCGCGGGCGGCGGCGTTGGAGATCCGGACCTCCAGCCAGGCGGCGTGGGCCCCGCGCTGTACCATCGTGCTCAGGGCAGCCCCCAGCAGCGCTCGGCCGATGCCGGAGCGGCGCCGCACGGGGTCGGTCGCGATGGTGAGGATTTCACCCTCGTCCACCACCACGCGCCCGAGCACGTAACCGGCAATGGCCGCACCGGCCCCTTCGGCCGCGACGGCGATTGCGCCGGGCCAGTTCAGCGCTTCCTGCAGCTGCGCCGGAGTCCAGGGGTCAGAAAACGACGCCCGCTCCAGCGCGGCAAACGCAGGGATGTCAGCGGATGAGGCCGGGCGCAGGCGGCAATGGCCGTCCATGCGTGCGCTCCCAGACTGCCTGTGCTTCCGCCGGTCGTCCATACACCGGCTCCCACGACGCCGGATCGGCGATCACTGCGGTGGCGCCGTCGAGTTCACCGAGCGCCAACAGCGTCCGGGCGTCGGGAAGTGCTTCCTCGTCGGAGCGCAGCGGCCGGCCTGTGGCCGTCTCGACGGCCCCTCGGAGCGGTTCAGGCACCGACCCAACGACGACATCCACTTGCCCGAACAACCTCGCCAGCTCACTCGGAGCAACCGCGCGCGGCGAGGGGCCAACCGGCACCACACCATCGGCGCCGATGCGCCAGCACCCGGCATATAACTCCCCCCGGAGTGCATCGCTGAGTGCGAGCACCGTGCTACCACCCGCGGTCGTATGCGCGGCGGCGCGGATCAGCAGCGACGGTGCTGTCCGCCAGACCAGTTGGCGGCCCCAGGTCAACGCCTTCGCCACGCTGCACGACACCCGAAGCCCGGTGAACGATCCGGGACCGTCCCCGGTGAGCAGGAGGGTGACATCGCGTGAGCTGGCACCGAGTTCACCGAGGACCTCGGCGAGCAGGGAGAGAATCGCGGTCGCGTGGCCGCGTGATCCGTCGAGGTGCCGATGGGCGACATCGGCACCGTCGGTGGCGGCGACGGTACAGCGATCACTCGCACTGTCGAAGGCGAGGGTGATCACGCCTGCACCACCGACCGCAAGTCGTCTGGTGAATAATCCAGACGGACCCGCCGGGTGGCAGGTGGCGCCCAGGCACCGGCACGTTCCGGCCACTCGATCAGGAGGAGATCCGCTCCCGCGAGGGTTTCCCAGTCGAGATCGGCTGCCTCCTCCGAGCGCTTGAGCCGATAACAATCGAGATGATAAATTGCGCCGAGCGGACCCTCATAGTGATGCACCAACGCGTAGGTCGGAGAAGTCGCCTCATCGACCACACCGCGACCGGCCACAATCGCCCGGGCCAGTGTCGTCTTCCCCGCCCCGAGCGGCCCCTCCAGCCAGATCACACTCCCGGCCGGGCAGTCGCGGCCCAGCCGCTCCCCGAACGCCTCGAGCGCCGGCAGGTCGTAGCGGATCGTCGTCACCGGCGGAGCGGCCGCAGGGCGCCGCGCTTCACATTGGGGGCACCCACGGCCCGCAACTCGTTGAGCTGGTCACGAAGCATGGCGGCGAGTTCGAACTCCAGGTTGGCCGCCGCCTGACGCATCTGCAGTTCCAGCGCCGCAATGGCGGCGGCCCGCTGTTGCGGATCGTGCAGATCGACGTGCGCGTTGGGATCCCTCCCCTTCCGGCGAGGTTCGACCTTCTCACTGCGCTGGTCGGCCACGTGGGTCGAGAGCCGGACTTCATTGAGCGATTTCACGATGGACATCGGCGTGATGTTGTGCTCGATGTTGTACGCCCGTTGAATCGTGCGGCGGCGATCCATTTCGCCAATCGCACGCTCCATCGACCCGGTGATCCGATCGGCGTACAGAATTGCCCGACCATTGATGTGGCGCGCTGCGCGACCACAGGTCTGGATCAACGACCGATCGCTGCGCAGGAAGCCCTCGTGGTCGGCGTCGAGAATTGCCACCAGGGAAACCTCAGGCAGGTCGAGTCCCTCGCGCAACAGATTGATGCCGACGAGGACATCGAATTCCCCCAGTCGCAAGCCGCGCAGGATCTCCACCCGTTCGATCGCGTCGATGTCGCTGTGGAGATAGCGCACCCGTATCCCGGCCTGTTGCAGGTAGTCGGTCAGATCCTCCGACATCCGCTTCGTCAGTGTGGTCACCAGCACCCGCTCGCGCTTCGCCTCGCGAAGCCGGATCTCTCCGAGGAGGTCGTCGACCTGCCCCCGCACGGGGCGGATCTGGACCTCGGGGTCCACCAGCCCGGTGGGCCGGATGATCTGCTCGACCACCACGCCCTCGCTGAGCCGGAGTTCCAGATCGCCCGGCGTCGCAGAGACGTTGACCATTTGCGGCGACAGTGCCATGAACTCATCGAGATGCAGCGGCCGATTGTCGAGCGCCGACGGCAGCCGAAACCCGTACTCGACCAGGGTGGTCTTGCGGGAGCGATCGCCGTTGAACATTCCGCCGATCTGCGGAAGTGAGGCGTGCGACTCGTCGATGACGACCAGGAAATCGGCCGGAAAGTAGTCGATCAGACAGGCCGGTCGCTCGCCCACGACGCGGCCGGACAGATGACGGGAATAGTTCTCGATTCCGGCGCAGGTACCCACCTCCAGCATCATCTCGATGTCGAAGTTGGTCCGTCCTTCGAGCCGCTGCGCCTCAAGCAGCTTCCCCGCGGTCTTCAACTCCCAGAGCCGGGCGGCGAGTTCCTCGCGGATGGCGGTCACCGCCCGCTCGATGGTGGGCCGCTGGGTGACGAAGTGCTTGGCCGGATAGATCGCACAGCGCTCAAGCCGGGCAATGGTGTTGCCACTCACCGGGTGGAAGCGCGAGATCCGCTCGACCTGATCACCCCAGAGCTCGATCCGGACGCCCTGCTCATCGTAGGCCGGAAAGATCTCGATGGTGTCGCCGCGCACCCGGAAGCTGCCTTGCTCGAAGGCGGCGTCGTTGCGCTGGTACTGAATGCCGACCAATTCGGCGAGGATCGCGTCGCGGCCACGAGTTTCCCCGACGGCGATGCCGAGCATCAGGGCACGGTAGGCCACCGGGTCGCCCAGGCCGTAGATCGCCGACACGGTGGAAACGATGACGACATCATCGCGCTCCATCAGCGACGAAGTCGCCCGAAGTCGGAGCGATTCCAGATCCTGGTTGATCGAGGCGTCCTTCTCGATGTAGACGTCGGTCGAGGGGACGTATGCCTCAGGCTGGTAATAGTCGTAGTACGACACGAAATACTCGACGGCGTTGGCCGGGAGAAACTGTTTCATCTCCCCGTAGAGCTGGGCGGCGAGGGTCTTGTTGTGGGAGAGGATGAGGGTCGGCTTGCCGTAGTTCGCGATGGCGTGAGCCAGCGTCATCGTCTTGCCGCTGCCGGTGACCCCCAGGAGGGTCTGGTACTTGTCGCCACGCACCAGCCCGGCCGTCAGCTCCGCGATCGCGCGGGGCTGGTCGCCAGCAGGCTCGAACGGCGCGCGGACTTCAAAACGGGGCATTCGCCCAATATAATCGCTGGTTCGGGAAATGTTCGGGGAGGGGCCAGCTAGGTGACTCCGAGTCTTCGCAGCGCCGAGCGTTGAGAGACACTCACGGGCATACAGGAGAGCCGGCTGATGCGAACCAGGCCGAGCTCGGCGAGCGCGGGGACTGCCTTGATGGCGGCGAGTGTGACCGGCGTCTTGAGCGGCTTCCCGGCGACGATCTCCACCACCACGCGCCTGGGGTCATTCAGCTTCGGATCGGGGTACGGTCCCCTGACAATTTTCGCCATTCCCACGATCGCCTTGCCATCACCGGAGTGATAGAGGAGCACTTCGTCGCCGGCCGCCATCCTCCGCAGGTGGATCAGTGCAGTCGCATTCGCGACGCCGTCCCAGACGGCGCCACCCTCGCGCACCAGGTCATCCCAGCTGTATGTCGAAGGTTCGGTCTTGAGAATCCACGAAGCGGGCATCGCCGATGATAACCGGCGGTGCGGGAGTGCGGCAACGCGCAGCGGAGTCAGCCGCCTTCCTGGGCCTCGCGCCGCTCGACGCTCGACACACCCTTCACCTTGCGGATCGCCTTGAGGACCTTGCCCAGATGCGGGAGGTTGTCGACTTCGACGAGGATGGAGCCGAATGCCGTGCCGTCCTTCGAGTTGATCTCGGCGCCGCGGATGTTGGTGCCGGTTTGCGAGATCTGTTGCATGATGTCGGCGTAGAGTCCGCGGCGATCCTCGCCATTGATCAGCAGACGCACGGCATAGGTCTCACCGGTCTGTTCCTGCCAATCGATCTCCACGCGGCGCCCCTGGTCGCCCAGCGTGAGTAGGTTGGGACAATCGGCGCGGTGAATCGAGATGCCGCGACCCTGCGTGACGAAGCCGACGACGGTATCGCCGGGGACCGGTTGACAGCACTGGGCGTAGCGAATCATCAGGCCATCGACGCCCTGAATCCGGATTCCCCGACCGAGCCGGATCCGATCGATGACGCGTCCGAATACGGTGGGCGGCTTCTCCTGCAGCGCATCGGGTGAGAGTTCCGGGAAGAGCGCCTTCATCACCTGGCCGATGGCGAGGTCGCCACGGCCCAGCGAGATCTCCAGGGCATCGCCGTCCAGCAGGTTGAGCGCGATGGCGGCGGACTGCATCGCGTCGGGCGCGGCTGCGTCGAGCCGGCGGCGCTTGAGCTCTCGGGTGAGGATCTCGCGACCGAGCTGGAGGGACACCGTCTCCTCCTCCTGCCGGATCCACTGCTTGATTTTTGCCCGTGCGCGTCCGGTCCGTACGTGGCTGAGCCAGTCGCGGCTCGGCTTGGCGTGCTGGGAGGTCAGGATCTCCACCGTGTCGCCGTTCTTGAGCTCGCGGTGCAACGGCGCGATGCGGCCGTTGACCTTGGCCCCCGATGTGTGCAGTCCGACGTCGGTGTGCACGTGGAAGGCGAAGTCGATCGCGGTGGCGCCCTTGGGCAGCTGCTTCACGTCACCTTGTGGCGTGAAGATGAAGATCTCGTCGTGATAGAGGTCGACCTTGAGGAATTCCAGGAAGTCCTCGGGCGAAGCGCTCTCCTGCTGCAATTCCAGTAGCTGCCGGAACCAGCCGAGCTGGCGACCGACATCGTCCTCGCCTTCTTCGACGGTCTTGTAGAGCCAGTGCGCAGCGATGCCGTATTCGGCGGTGCGGTGCATCTCCTGAGTGCGGATCTGGATCTCGAACAGCTGACCGCCCGGCCCGAAGATGGTGGTGTGCAGCGACTGGTAACCGTTGGACTTCGGTGAAGCGATGTAGTCCTTGATCCGCTCCTGCACCGGCGTCCAGACGTGATGAATGACGCCGAGGACGTGGTAGCACTCGGGGACCGTTCGGACGATGACGCGCATCGCCATCAAGTCGTAGATTTCGTCGAACGGCTTGTTCCGCTTCCGCATCTTCTGGTAAATCGACCAGAGGTGCTTTGGTCGGCCGCTCACGTCATACCATTCGATCCCGGCACGCTTGAGTTCCTGTTCCAGCGGGCCTCGCATTCGCTCGATCATTTGCTCGCGGGAAGCGCGCTTCGCCGCGACCTGCTGCGCCAGCGCCTGATACTCCTCGCCTTCGAGAAACTTGAAGGCGAGATCTTCCAACTCGGCCTTGACGTTCGCCATGCCGAAACGGTGCGCCAGTGGGGCGTAGATCTCGCGTGTTTCGGTGGCAATCCGCTGGCGGCGCTCAGGCGTGAGATGCTCAAGTGTCCGCATATTGTGGAGGCGGTCGGCGAGCTTGATAATGATGACGCGCGCGTCCTTGGCCACCGAGAGCAGCAGTTTGCGGTAGTTCTCCGACTGCTCTTCCACTGACGAGCGGAAGGAGAGGTGGGAGATCTTGGTGAGCCCGTCGACCAGGCCGGCGACCTCGCTGCCGAATTCCTGGGCGATATCATCGGCGGTCAGGTCGGAGTCCTCCACCACATCGTGCAATAGCGCTGCGCAGATCGACGTGGTATCCACCAGGAAGCCGGCGAGGATCGAGGCGACGGCGATGGAATGCTCCACGAAGTCTTCGCCGCTCATCCGTTTCTGGCCGCGATGGGCGGTGGCCGAATAGCGCAAGGCACGATCGATCTGGGCAATGTCGAGTCGCTCCGCGTGCTTCTCCAACACCAGGAAGAAGGCGGGCGAAAGATCGGTGAGCGTACTCGGCACGGCACCCGTGGTCACAGCAGCCCCGCAGTGGCGAAAGAAATGAATCGGTCGCCGGCGACGATCACGTGATCGTACACTGGCACGTCGAGCAGTTGTCCTGCGGCCACCAGCTGTCGGGTGACCGCGCGATCCTCGGCCGACGGAGTGGGATCCCCGCTCGGGTGGTTGTGCACCAGGATGATCCCGGCGGCGGCCTCGACGATCGCGGCCCGGAACACCTCCCGGGGGTGCACCAGCGAACTGTCCAGCAAGCCCCGGGTCACCAGGACATCCCGCAGCACCCGGGAGCGGGTGTCGAGCGCGAGGAGATGAAATTCCTCCACTTCGAGGTCCCGGAGCCGTGGTCCCACCAGTCGGGCGACGTCGGCCGGCTCGACAATCCGCTCCAGTGCAGGCCGCCCCTCTTGTGCCAGCCGAACCCCCAACTCGAAGGCGGCGACGAGACGGGCGGCCTTGGCGGGCCCCACCCCCGCGGTCCGTTGCAGCTCAGCCGGGGGGCGGGCTGCGAGGCGACGAAGGGCGCCGTGGGCGGGTGCGAGCAGTCGCGCCGCCACCGCCAAGGCATCCTCTCGAGTATCGCCGGTCCCTAGCAGGATGGCGAGAAGTTCCTGCGGCGTCAACGAGGAGGCCCCCAGTCGCCAGAGGCGCTCGCGGGGGCGGTCGGTGGCTGGATCGGCTTTCACGGCCGGGAGTATCGCCGAGCACGCTGGTGATGGGGGGCGCCATTGGGGATGGCTTCGGCGCCGATTTACGCGGCACCGCGCACGCGGTTTTCGGCTCCAAGTCCCCGTCCGTGCCCGACAGAACAGGGGCGCGAGATCGCCCGATCTCGCGCCCCTCCGCTCTTGCCGATAGCCGCCAGCGGTTCCGCCGCTACGCCCCCGCCCCGTGGCATTTCTTGTACTTCTTCCCCGATCCGCACGGGCAGGGATCGTTCCGGCCGACTTCGGCCCCGACCGGCGTCGCCGCGCCGAGCGCACCGAGGCCGGTCGAGATCCGCGGCACAGTGGCCACCGGTGCCCGACTCACCGCACCCGAGAAGAGATCGTCCGCCGAGGGTTCGTGTGGCCCGGTTTCGATCGTCGCTGGCGGCGGCGGTGGCGGCGGCGGCCCGTCGGCGCTGACCTGAATCTTGAGATACCGCTCCGCAAAGGTCGACTGGATGTCGTGCAGGAGATCCTCGAACATCTCGAAGGCCTCCTTCTTGTACTCGACGAGTGGATCACGCTGGCCATAGGCCCGGTACTGGATCGCATTCCGCAGCTGATCGAGATCGTAGAGATGGTCCTTCCACTTCTCGTCCAGCACGGCCTGCATCACCTGCGACAACACCTGCAGGTCGACATCGGGAATCCCGATCTGTGCCCCGAACTGTTGCAGGTAGCTGACCTTGCGCTCAAAGGCCGCCTCACCTTCGACCCGGGCCGCCTCGGCGATGGCATCCAGGGAGGGCGTGGCCTCGGCATCCAGCACTGCGTCGGGACCTACCAGGAACTGCATCATCAGCGCGGCATGCAGCCCGGTCCGATCATAGTTCTCGGGCCGGTCGACCCCCGCGACGTAGCTCCGCGCGTTCCGGTTGACCGCTGCGCGAATCATCTTGATCGCTTCGGCCTTGAGTTCCTCGCCCCGCTCCAGCGCGAACAACCGCGTCGAGTAGATCACCTCGCGCTGCTGGTTCATCACGTCGTCGTATTCCAGCAGCCGCTTGCGGGTCTGGAAGTTCTGCAACTCCACGCGCTTCTGGGCCGACTCGATCGCTGCGGTGATCAGTTTGCCGGTGATCACTTCGCCCTCTTCGGCGCCGCCCTTGTCCATCATCCGGGCGATGCGGTCGGAGCCGAAGAGGCGCATCAGGTCATCTTCGAGCGACAGGAAGAAGAGGGACACACCCGGGTCGCCCTGGCGACCCGAACGCCCGCGCAGCTGTCGGTCGATTCGCCGCGACTCGTGGCGCTCCGTCCCGATGATGTGCAACCCCGCTTCGGCAATCGCGAGGTCCAGCGTCGGATCAAGTTTGATGTCGGTACCGCGGCCGGCCATGTTGGTTGCAATCGTGATCGCGCCTCGCTCACCCGCCTTGGCGACAATCTCGGCCTCACGCTGGTGATACTTCGCGTTGAGGACCTCGTGCGTCAACCCGCGCCGCTTGAGCTGGCGCGACAACGTCTCCGAGACATCGACCGTGGTCGTGCCGATCAGGACCGGCCACCCCAGCTTGTGAATCCGCTCGACTTCGTCGGCCACGGCGTTGTACTTCTCACGGCGCGTCTTGTAGATCTGGTCGACGTGGTCGGTCCGCCGAATCGGCTTGTTCGTCGGGATCACCGCCACTTCAAGGCCATAGATCGAGTAGAACTCGGTCTCTTCGGTCTCGGCGGTGCCGGTCATACCGCACAGCTTCTCGTACATCCGGAAGTAATTCTGGATGGTGATGGTCGCGAGCGTCTGCGTCTCGCCCTTGACGGTGACCCCTTCCTTCGCCTCAACGGCCTGGTGCAGCCCATCCGACCACCGGCGACCCACCATGATGCGCCCAGTGAACTCATCCACGATGAGGACCTGGCCTTCCTGCACGATATAATCGACCTCGCGCTCATAGAGGGCGTGAGCCTGGAGCAGCTTGTGGATGATGTGCAACTGCTCACTCTTGGCGGCGTAGTCACCCTCGATCTGCCGGCGCCGCTCGGCCTTCTGCTCGATATCGAGCTCGGCGTCGTGTTCGACTGCGTGAATCTCCTGCGAAATATCCGGCACCAGGAAGAGCTGTGGGTCGTGGGGCGAGAGCGCCTCAGCGCCTCGATCCGTCAGGTGGACCGAATGTCCCTTCTCGTCGAGCACGAAGAAAAGCGAGTCTTCGATCGAGCGCATCTGCTGCTGCTTGGTCGGGAGCTTCCGGTCGGCGATGTAGTCTAGTTCCGTGCGCTGCAGCAGCTGCTTGACGCCGGTCTCGTTGAGGAGTTTTTGCAGCTTCTTGTTCTTCGGTGCGCCGAGCTGGGCCTGGTAGAGCTTCATCCCGGCCTCGGTGCGGCTCTTGTCGTCGGCCAGCAGCTTCTCGCCTTCGGCCACCAGCCCGCTCGCCACTTCGTTCTGGCGGCGAACCAGGTCGGCGATTTTCGGGTTGTACCCGCGATAGTGCGTGCTGTCTTCATCACCCACCGGACCGGAAATGATCAGCGGCGTCCGTGCCTCGTCGATCAGGATCGAATCGACTTCGTCGATGATGGCATAGATGTGCTCCCGCTGCACCCGCTGATCGAGCGAGTACACCATATTGTCACGCAGGTAGTCGAAGCCGAATTCGTTGTTGGTACCGTAGGTGATGTCGGCGCCATACGCAGCCCGACGCTCCGGCGACGACGGCTCGGTATCGTCGAGGCAGGCGACCGTGAGGCCGAGGTAATTGAAGAGATGCCCCATCCACTGTGAGTCGCGGCGGGCGAGGTAGTTGTTCACGGTGACCAGCTGGGCGCCCCGTCCGGGGAGGGCGTTCAGGTAGAGCGGCAGCGTCGCGACCAGGGTCTTTCCTTCGCCAGTCGCCATCTCGGCGATGCGCCCACGATGCAGACTGATCCCACCGATCAGCTGGACATCGTAGGGTACCATATTCCAGATGATCGGTTGCCCGGTCACCATCACCGTGGTCCCGACCAGTCGACGACAGGCCTCACGCACCGTGGCAAAGGCTTCGGGGAGGAGTGCATCGAGCGTACTGGCGACGCCGTTGCGGAACGCTTCCTCGGCGACCTGCAGCTGCTGGTCGATCCCGTCGCGCTCCGTGGGGTCCGCGCAGTCGTGCTTCAAGCTGCGCAACCGCTCGACCTCGGCCTTGAGCGTTCCGGTCTGCTCTTCGATGCGCGCGCGAAAGCGGGCGGTCTGCCCCTGCAGGGCCGCATCATCGAGGGTGCTGACGTCTGTCTCCGACCGACGAATCTCTGCAAGCAGCGGCTCGAGCCGCTTGACTTCGCGTGCCTGCCGGGAACCGAATACCGACTCAACCAACCGCTTGATCATCCCGCTTCGCTCCGATAAAGCTGTAACCCTGAAATATAGTCGGCCACCCGTTCTGGAACCCATCCGACCAGCGACCGACCCGCCACCACCCTTGCCCGAACTGTGGTCGACGAGAGCTCAATCAGGGGCATCCGGACGACTGAATCGAATCCCGTCGGAGGAGCTTCTGCTCCGCGCGCGCATACTGCCACCCTTGCCAGTGCACGGATTGTGTCGGGCTCACGCCAGGCGCCGAAGCCACGCGCGGCATCGGCGCCCAGGATCAGGACAAGTTCCGCGCCAGCATTCTCTGCCAGAATTTCGCGAATCGTGTCGATGGTGTAGGAAGGGCCGGGTCGCGCGATCTCGCGACGGTCCACCACGAACCCGGGAATGGATGCTATCGCGAGTTCGACCATCCGGGCCCGAACTTCCGCGGGTGCGAGATGCCGGCCGACCTTGAAGGGCTGCTCGCCCGCCACCACGAAGCAGACCTGGTCGAGATGCAGCTGCTCGCGGGCAAGCTGCGCCAGGATCAGGTGCGCGTGATGGATGGGATCGAAGGAGCCGCCGAGGAGGCCGATCCGCACGGCTACTTCCCGACGGACTTCTCCGCCGGCGTCCCCGCAGGGGCCGTCGCCGGACAATTTGTATCGATGTTGGGCGCCGTGGGGAAACGCTTGCGGAGGATCGTGCAGTACTCGCGGACATCCTCGGCGTAGCCAAGGCTGTGATAGGTCTGGATCAGGCGCGTCAGCGCCACGGGGGCAATCGTCGCACGCGGCCAGGTCGCGAGCATATCCTTGAGATAGAGGATCGCCGAGTCGTAGGCCTTGAACTTCAGATAGAAGAGCGCCGCCTGGTACGACTTGAGGGCGAAGCGATCCTCCAGCGCGGTGATCTTGTCGGCCGCGCGCTTCGCGGCCGCCGACGCCGGATAGCGGGCGATCAGCTCCTGATAGGTCGCCACGGCAGTCTGGCCGTAGGTCGGATCGAGCTCCGCCCGGCGCCACAAGGTCGCGTAGCTGTCGCCCGCGCGCAGCAGCGCTTCGGGTGCCATCGAATCGGCCGGAAACTCGTCCGACACACGCCGGAACTCGCGCACTGCCTGCAGATTGCTGTGCTCGCCGACACGCGTCTCCGCGAGATAAAAGCGCGAGAGAATCACCCGCCGGTCACCGCCCGGCAACTCCAGCTGCATCCGCTCCAGCGCGACGGCAGCTTTCGACCACTTCTTCCGGGTGTAGAGATCCAGGGCCTTGGCCCACATCGAGTCAAGCGCCGCCGGTGTGGCGGTCAGGCGACTGGGGAGTGGGGCGGCTGCGGTGGACGGCTTCCCCTTCCCGCACGCGGGGGCGAGGACGACGATCAGCGGCAACAGGAGCATCTGCAGACGACGCATCAAGGGCGATCCGGGACGGCAACAGGGTGATTGGTCGAGTCCGTTGACGCCGCGCACGCGGAGTCGTCGGAGCGCGAGGATCGTAATCGAATCGGGCGCTGCGCGCGCGGAGCGCACCCCCAGGCACGCCAAAGTGGCAGAAAAGGGGTCACCCTGTCCGGATCGGCCCCCCGGGAGCTGAGCTGCGCGCAGAGCGCCTTGATAGCAACCGGCCACACCCTCACCCCGGGATGCGCTCTACCATGGCGAGGTAGGCCGACACCCGCTCAACGTCGGGGCGGACGTCCTGTGCCGCACGCCAGATATCCCGCGCACCAGCGGTGTCGCCCGCCAAGTATCGGGCCAGACCCAGTTGAACCCGCGCGTCGATCCAGTCCGGGCGCTCGAGGAGGATCTCTTCGAGCACGTCACGGGCCTCAAGCGGATTCCCCCCCTCGATCAGGAGTCGCGCGAGCCGGAGCCGGAGATCGTGAAATGCAGGGCCGAGGTCGACCGCACGTCGGTACTCGCGCACGGCGTCGCTGAGGGCGCCACCCTCGGCGTACAGCTCGCCGAGATGGGCGTGTTCGTTGGCAAGGTGGGCGGCAAATCGAGCGGGGAGGCCGGCGACTGGCGGGCCCTCGGAGGCGGCCGCCGCTCTGAACGCCACTGCCGCCTCCTCGTTTCGCCCGATCTGATTGAGAACCAACCCGCGGTGGAGATGTGCCTCGACATATCGGGGATTCAGGGCGAGCGCAGCATCAAATGCTTCGAGGGCCTCCTCGGACCGGTCAAGGAGCGAAAGCGAGAGCCCGCGCAGATGGAAGACGTCGGCATACGCGCGACCGCTTCCCTGGACATCGTCCAGACAGAGCAGCGCACCGTAGTAGTCGCGGTTGGAAAAGCGAGCCTGCGCCGTCTCGAGCAGGCCGCCGGCGCTGAGCTTCATCCGACCACCTGCCGAAAGTAGGCGATGGTGTGCTCCAGCCCTTCCTGGAGGGGTACTTTCGGCTCCCACTGAAGGACGGCCCGCGCAACCGTGAGGTCCGGCTTGCGAACTTTCGGGTCATCGACCGGGAGTTCGCGATGGACAATCCGTGATGCCGAGCCGGTCAGCGCGAGCACCTGCTCCGCCAGTTCCAGCATGGTGAACTCACCGGGGTTCCCGATGTTGGTCGGATCGACGCGGTCCGAATGGAAGAGTCGGTAGATCCCTTCCACCAGGTCGGAGTAGTAGCAGAACGAGCGCGACTGCAGGCCATCTCCATAGACGGTGAGGGGCTCGCCCTTCAGCGCCTGGACGATGAAGTTCGACACCACCCGCCCATCCTGCGGCCGCATTCGCGGTCCATAGGTATTGAAGATCCGGACGATCCGGGTCTCGAGACCGTGGTACGTGTGATAGGCCATCGTGATCGCCTCGGCGAAGCGCTTGGCCTCGTCGTACACACCGCGCGGCCCGACCGGGTTCACGTTGCCCCAGTAGGTCTCTGGTTGCGGGTGCACCAGGGGATCACCGTAGACTTCCGAGGTGGAGGCAAGGAAGAAGCGGGCCCCCTTTGCCTTGGCCAGTCCAAGCGCATTATGCGTCCCGAGGGAGCCAACCTTGAGCGTCTGGATCGGCATTTCGAGATAGTCGATCGGCGATGCGGGGGACGCGAAGTGGAGTACCCCGTCGATGGCGCCATCGACGAAGATGTACTGCGAGACATCGTGGCGGACGAAGCGGAACCGCTCATCCCCCATCAGGTGTGCGAGGTTTTCGGGGCGACCGGTGATGAAGTTGTCGATGCCCACGACGTGATGGCCATCTGCGAGAAAGCGGTCCGTCAGGTGCGAGCCGAGGAAGCCAGCGGCCCCCGTAATCACCACACGCATTACACGTTCCTCCGACCGATGCCGGTGTAGCGGAAACCGAGTCGCGCCATTCGCGCCGGCTCGTACAGGTTGCGCCCGTCGACCACCACGGGAGACTGCAGCATTGCCTTGATGCGCTCAAAATCAGGATTCCGGTACACCAGCCACTCCGTGACGACCGCGAGAGCATCGGCACCGAGGAGCGCGTCATAGGGGTCGGCGGCATAGGTAATCCGGTCGCCCCAGATCCCGCGGGCGACGTTCATCGCCTCAGGGTCGTGGGCCCGGACCGCCGCACCTGCGGCCAGCAGCGCCTCGATCAGGGCCACGGCCGGACTCTCGCGCATATCGTCGGTCCCGGCCTTGAATGCCAGGCCCCAGACGGCGATCGTGCGCCCGCGCACCGTGGCGAGGAGTCGTTCGAGCTTCTCGAACATGACGCGCTTCTGGCGTGCGTTGACCGCTTCCACCGCGTCGAAGAGTTCCGGAGACATCCCGACGCCACGCGCCGTGTGAACCAGCGCCTGCACGTCCTTCGGAAAGCAGGAACCGCCATATCCCGGTCCGGGAAAGAGGAACGCATTCCCGATTCGCGAGTCACTCCCGATCCCCTGGCGCACGGCGAAGACGTCGGCGCCCACTCGCTCGCACAATTCGGCGATCTGGTTCATGAACGAGATCCGGGTTGCCAGCATCGCGTTTGCAGCGTACTTGGTGACTTCCGCCGAGGGGATATCCATGAACAGAATCGGCGAACCCGAGCGGACATAGGGGGAGTAGAGCGCGCGCAACAGCTCCTCGGCCCGCGGATCGTCGGTGCCAAGCACCACGCGGTCCGGCTTCATGAAATCGTCGATCGCGGCGCCTTCCTTGAGGAATTCGGGATTCGATGCGACGGCGAAATCTCTGGGAGTCACCTCGCGGATCGCGGCGCGGACTCGCTCGGCGGTTCCCACCGGCACGGTGGATTTGGTGACGACGACCTTGAACCGGTCGAGATGGCGACCGATCGTCGTCGCCACGGCGAGGACGTGCTGCAGGTCGGCCGAGCCGTCCTCCCCGGGCGGTGTGCCGACGGCGATGAAGACCACGTCGCCGTGCTCCACCGCGGCGCCCAGCTCGGTAGTGAACCGGAGCCGACCCTCCGCGAAGTTTCGTGCGACGAGGGGCGCGAGGCCCGGCTCGTAGATCGGCAGCACGCCCTCGCGCAGCCGGGCGATTTTCCCGGCGTCGACGTCCGCGCACACCACGTCGTTCCCAGTCTCCGCGAAGCACGCCCCGGCAACCAGCCCGACATACCCGGACCCGATTACCGTCACCCGCATCAGGCGACCTTCGCCATGATGTTGCGAGTGTCGACCACGAGCCGCGCGTTGCGCTTGACGAGCCCCCAGTCGATGCTGGCGTGGTCGGTGACCACGAGGACCGCATCGGCGTCCCGAACCGCCGCCTCGGTGAGTGGCACCGAGGCGTAGTCGTGGCCGGCCTCGGTGAACTGTGCCACGTAGGGATCGTGGTAGCTCACCTGCGCGCCGTACTGGTGGAGCAAGCCGAGGATGTCGAGCGCCGGACTCTCTCGCAGATCCTCGATATCCTTCTTGTAGGCCACGCCCATCACCAGCACCTTGGCGCCCTTGATCGCCTTGCTGTGGTCGTTGAGTTCCTCCATCAACTTGCGCACCCAGAAGAGTGGCATCTCGCTGTTGAGCTCCCCCGCGAGGTCAATGAATCGGGTCTTGTAATTCAGGCCGCGCATTTTCCACGCGAGATAATGCGGATCGATCGGGATGCAGTGACCACCAAGCCCAGGGCCCGGGAGGAACTTCATGAAGCCGAACGGCTTGGTCGCCGCCGCCTCGATGACCTCCCAGACATCGACGCCAAGCTTGTCGCAGACGATCGCCATCTCGTTCACCAGCCCGATGTTCACACTGCGGAAGGTGTTCTCCAGCAGTTTGACCAGTTCCGCTGCCTCGGTGGTACTCACGGGCACCAGGGTATCGATCGCTGGCGCATACATCGCACACGCCACCTTGTGACAATCGGCAGTGATCCCGCCGACGACCTTCGGCGTGTTTTTGGTGCCGTACTTCGGATTGCCCGGATCGACGCGTTCCGGCGAGAAGGCGAGGAAAAAATCCTCGCCGACCTTGAGGCCGGTGCTCTCGAGGGCCGGGAGCATGATCTCGCGTGTCGTCCCCGGATAGGTGGTGCTCTCGAGGATGATCACCTGGCCGCGGCGCAGTGTGGTCTTGATCGCCTCGGTGGCCGCCACGATGAATGACACATCGGGATCCTTGTACTTCGAGAGCGGCGTGGGAACACAGATCGAGATGGCATCGGCCTCGGCGAGGCGGAGCGGATCGGTTGTGGCCTCGAAGAGATTGGCCTTTCGCAGTTCGGCAACCTCCTTGCTGGCGATGTCCTTGATGTGCGAGGTCCCGGCGTTCAATCCATCGACAACCCGCTGGGTGATGTCGTAGCCCAGCACCTTGAAGCCGGCGCGACCGAGTTCCACGGCCAGCGGGAGTCCGACATAGCCGAGGCCGACAATTCCGAAGGTGATCTCGCGCCGTTCGGCACGGGCGATGAGGTCCTGGGCGAGCGTCATAGCGTTCAATACTCCAGCGGCAAGGCGACTCGACGTCCGTCGCGGGCGGCGAGATAAGTGGCGATCAGCAGTTCGAGGGAGTGCAATCCCTCCCGTCCATCCGTGTCGGGCTGCGCGGTCCCGCGCAACACCGCAAAGACATTCTCGTAGTAGGCCTTGTGGCCGTGACCGTACACCGATGTCGTGGCGTAACTTGCATCCGCGGCCTGTGCGTCATCGGGATGCGCATCGGCAAACTCCCAATGATCGATCCGATTGACCGCCACTCCGCCGAGGCGCACCGTGCCGCGCTCTCCGAGGATGGTGATCGATCCTTCGAGGTTCTTCGGATAGGTCAGCATCGTGACCGCCATGGTGCCGAGGGCCCCATTGCGCCACTTGATGGACAGCACACCGCTGTCTTCGACCTCGATATTCCGTGCCAGCGTGGCGGTGTACGCTTGCACGCTCTCCACCGGGCCAACCAGCCAATCAAGCAGGTCGACGTAATGGCTCGCCTGGTTCATGAACGCGCCGCCGTCGAACTCCCAGGTGCCCCGCCAGGAGGCGCTGTCGTAATACGACTGCGGGCGACTCCAGAAGACGTTGACGGAGACCATATAGATCCGGCCAAACCGCCCCGACACGATCGCCCGCTTGAGGAGCTGCACCGTGGCGTTCCGACGATTCTGCTTCACGACGAAGAGGTGTCGATCCGCGCGATCACACGCCGCGACCATTGCCTTTCCGTCGGCCCATCGGGTCGCCATCGGCTTTTCCGTCACGACGTGCCGTCCCGCTTCGGCACAGGCGATGGCCTCGGCGGCGTGCAGCCCACTCGGCGTCGCCAGTACCACGACATCGGCATCCGATCCCGCGAGCAGGTCGTCAAGGTTCCGGAAGCCCCTGGCGCCAGTCTGCGCCACGGCGAGCTCGAGCGCCGCCGGGTTGGAATCGCACACCGCGACCACTTCGCAGTCAGCCGCGTGGGCCTCGAACGCCTCGAAGTGGTTGGCGGAGATCCGGCCGCAGCCAACCACCGCGACGCGGATCCGCCGTCCAGCGATGATCGGCGCGCCGACGAGTCGAGGGTGCGTGTGCAGGCTCACGTGTAGAACTCGCGAATGCCGTGCACCACCTGGTCGAGCTGACCCTGGGTCAGCTCCGAATAAATCGGGAGCGAGAGCACCGTATCCATTGCCGCCTCCGTGACCGGAAGGTCACCGCGGTGATAACCGAGGCCAGCGAAACAGGGCTGCAGGTGAAGCGGTAGCGGGTAGTAAATGGCACACCCGATGTCGCGCTGCTTGAGATGTGCCATCAGCGCGTCGCGGCGTTCGGCCTGAATGGTGTATTGATGCCAGATGTGCTCGTTCGCCGGGTCGACGATCGGCGGCCTCACCTGCGGGATGCCCGCGAGGGCCGTGGCGTAATAGCCGGCATTCGCGCGACGCGCTTCGTTCCATTCCTGCAGGTGCCGAAGCTTGACCAGCAGCACGGCGGCCTGGAGGGAATCGAGTCGCGAGTTGAAGCCGACTTCGTCGTGGTGGTACTGCTTGGCGCCACCGTGCAACCGCAGTCGGGCGAGTCGGGCACCGAGGACGTCATCGTCGGTCAGCATCATCCCGCCGTCTCCCCAGGCCCCGAGGTTCTTGGTCGGAAAGAACGAGAGGGTGGCCACGGTGCCAAGTTGGCCGACCGAGCGCCAGACGCCGTCGATCAGGCGACGCGCCCCGATCGACTGGGCGCCATCTTCGATGATCGCGAGGCCGTGTCGGGCGGCAAGCGGTGCGATCGCCTCCATCGCCGCCATCTGCCCGAACAGGTGCACCACGACAATCGCCCGGGTGCGTGGGGTAATCGCCGCCTCGATCGCCGCCGGGGAGACATTGAAAGTCCCCGGCTCGATATCGGCGAACACCGGGATCCCACCGGCATTGTGAACTGCCCCGGCTGTCGCGAAGAAGGTGAACGCCGGCGTGATCACCTCATCGCCCGGCGCCAGGCCTATCGCACGGAGGGGAAGCAGGAGGGCGTCGGTCCCACTGGCGCAGGCGATCCCGTGCTTTACCCCCATCAACTCGGCGACGGCAGCCTCAAGGGCCGCAACCTCAGGGCCCATCACGAAGCCCTGGCGGTCGATGACCGTGCGAAGCGCGGGCTCGATCTCTTCTCGAATCAGTTGGTACTGGGTGACCAGATCCAGCAGCGGTACCGGCATATCTGACCCAGGCGAATGAGGCGTAACTGTCAATGGGATAGGAAGTTACCCCGGCTGGGGAGGCGGGGCAATCAGCGTCAGTGCCCCGTCCTGCTCGGAGTAGCTCGTGCCGCAGGCGTTGCACGTCGCGTGCCCCCCACCGACCCGGAGCCGCTCGCCGCAGCGACAAACCCAGCCCACCCGCCGGGCGGGAACTCCGACCATCAGGCCGAACGCCGGGACATCGCTGGTCACCACCGCCCCTGCCCCGATAAACGCATACTCCCCCAGGGTGGCGCCGCAAACGATGGTGGCGTTGGCGCCGATGGAGGCCCCGCGCCGCACCAGGGTGCGCCGGTACTCGTGTTTGCGGGAGACGTGACTGCGGGGATTCAGGACGTTCGTGAAGACGCAGCTCGGGCCGCAGAAGACGTCGTCCTCGAGCTCGACGCCTTCGTAGATCGAGACGTTGTTCTGGATCTTGACGTTGTTGCCGATCCGGGTGCCGGACATCACCACGACGTTCTGTCCGAGGCTACTGCGTTCGCCGATGACCGCACCCGCCAGTACGTGGCAGAAATGCCAGATCTTGGTGCCGGAGCCCACGACGGCACCCTCATCGAGGTAGCTCGACTCGTGGACGAAGAAATCAGCCATCCCCTGCCCTCCCGGGAGCCGCGTAAGCCCCAAAGATAAGCGCAGGACCTACCCTCCGAGCGTCGGGAGGAAACGAGGGGGCTGCCGCAACCTGGTGGCCTGTTCGAAGGCAAAGGCAAAACCCAGAAGCGCCGCCTCCGTCCACGCCCTCCCGATCAAGGAGATCCCGACCGGAAGCTCGTGGACCAGCCCCATCGGGACTGTGATACTGGGGTAGCCGGCGACCGCAGCGAAGGAAGTATTCCCGCCGGTGAAGTGATCGCCATTCAGGAGGTCGGTCGTCCAGGCCGGCTGGTTGGATGGAAGGACGATCGCATCCAGTCGATGCCTGGCCATCGTGGCATCGACTCCCTCGGTGCACGCCAGCCGGAGACAACGCGCGCGCGCTTCACGGTATTTGGAATCGGTTAGTGGACCCGCCTGCTGGGCGCGGAGGAAGGTCTCCTGCCCAAACCACGGTAGCTCGCGCGACCGCTCCTCCTCATTCCACGCAATCAGCTCGGCCAGCGTTCGCACCGGCACCCCGGAGCCGCGCGAAGCAAGGTAGCTGTTCAGGCCGGTCTTGAACTCGTAGTCGAGGACGATTCCCTCGGCCGCATCGAACTTTCCCGCTGTCGGGAGGTTGGCGGGATCGACGATGATCGCTCCGGCACTCTTGAGGGCACGGAGCGCCTCGTCAAATCGGAGATCGACGTCGGGATTGAAGCCGGCGAGGTTGCGCGCCACCCCGATGCGGGCACCCTTGAGGGCGCCGGGCTCCAGGCCACGGCGGTAATCCGCGCGACTCCGGCCCAGACTCGCGGCAGTCGCTGGATCGCGGGGATCGACGCCGGTGAGCACGCCCAGCAAGGCGGCGGCATCGGCGACGCTGCGCGCCATCGGACCGGCGGTGTCTTGCGAGGCCGAGATCGGAATGATTCCCGACCGACTCCAGAGTCCGACGGTTGGCTTGATCCCCACCAGTCCACAGATCGCTGAAGGACAGATGATGGAACCGTCAGTCTCGGTGCCAACGCCGACGGTGGCGAAGTCAGCGGCGATGGCCGCCCCCGTGCCGGACGACGAACCACAGGGGTTCCGGTCGAGAACGTACGGGTTCCGGGTGAGCCCACCGCGACCACTCCAGCCGCTGGTGGAACGGGTCGATCGAAAGTTCGCCCATTCGCTCAGGTTGGTCTTCCCGAGCAACACGGCGCCAGCCGACCGGAGGCGCTCGATGATGAATGCATCGCGCGGCGCGCTCGACCCGGCGAGTGCCAGCGATCCGGCGCTGGTTCGCATCCGGTCCCCGGTGTCGATGTTGTCTTTCACGACCACTGGGATGCCATGCAACGGCCCACGCAGCGCTCCGGCTTGTCGCTCCGCATCGCAGCGCTCCGCGATAGCAATTGCGTCGGCATTGCGCTCGATCAGCGCGTTGACACCGGGCCCACGTTTGTCCATCGCCTCGATCCGCGCGAGGTAGCGCTCCGTCAATGCTCGCGACGTCAGCTCGCCACGTTGCATCAACTCCCCGAGCTCCGCGACGCTTCGCTCGAACAACGGGTCGGTCGCGTCAGACGCCCGGGATCCGGCCGGGCGACCGCCGACTGTTCCAACAGGCACCATCGCGGACACTGGATTCGCCGCGCCAAGCAACGCCGCCCCGGCAGCAAGCGTGCGCGTCACGAATGCCCGGCGTTCGATCCCGTCATCGTGCGTTGGAGCCATAGCGACCTCCGGAGGCGGTGAGCTGGCAGCCCGGCGCGGATTCCCATTGCACGCATCGGGACGTTCGCGTTTCGAGCGATGAAGTGTGTACCTGTGAAATCCGCAACGATGTCATGAACCGTGGACGTGCACATCCTTTTCGTGCCACCATTTCATCGGCAGGTCACGGTGCTCTCAACACCTCGACCCTGACGATCATATCTCCCTCCATCAGCCGTTCGGCAACCGCCTGGCCCGCCACAATCTCCCCGAACACCGTATACTCGTGATCCAGGCGCGGATTGTCGACCAGATTGATGAAAAGCTGCGCATCGCCAGTGTCGCGGCCACGCGCCGAGATACCCACCGTCCCGCGGCCGTGGGAACGCGGAGTCAATTCATCGCGCAGAAAGAATCGGTCGCCGACATACTCCGTCGCACCGTGCCCGCCCCCCTGGACCACGAAGTTCGGCTCGACACGCTGGAAGGTGGTGCCATCGAAGTAGTGCTCGCGGGCGCGCCGGATGAGGCGGGCGACGGTGGCGGGTGCCTCCGTCGGAAAGAGGGCGAGCGTGAAGGTACCGCCACCGCTCGAGGCGGCCAGGGTGACGCGCAGTCGAAGCCGGGTCGTGGCGAAGATCTCGGCCAGGGGCTCTACGGCGATCGGCAACGCGCGCGGTGCGGCCACGACGGTCCGGCCCGACCAGCCGGAGATCAGCCCCGCCGCAGTCGCCGCGACGGTCGTATCAAAATCGGTCAGATATGGCATCATCCGAACGACGGTCGTGCCGCCCCCCAGCGCGCTGATGCGGCGCAGGATCGCCAGTCGCGGGTCACGGGCGTTCTCGCTTTGCCCGGCCGTGAGACGGTCGAGCGCGTCGAGGAGCGCCGGAAGCGCATCGGCAGACGTCGAACCGGCCAGCGCTTCGGCCGCGGCGAGCACCACCTGGAAGCCGGGAGCGGCCAGCGCCGCGATGTAGACGCTGTCACTGGTGTGTTTGCTGGTCGTCGCCAGCCCGACAATGGCTGCTTCGCGCACGTTCTGGTCACGGTCGCCGGCAAGCTTCAACAATTGCGCGTCGTCCTTGAGCGACGTGGCCACTCGGGCGGCGACAGCGCGGTCTTGCCAGCGGGCCGAGGCGATGAACTGTGGCAATCGGCTCCGCACCCCGGCGGCATCGATCCGGCTCAGTGCGAGCAAGGCACGGGTGGGTCGCTGCCAGGAGTGGTCGCCCCGCCTGAGACTCCGTTCCCCGACGATTCCTGCCAACGCCGCCCGCACTGCAGCGCTGTCGGTACAGGGAGCGCCAAGGGAGTCGATCGCGACCAGCGCCACATAGGGATGGGGATCGTGCGTCGCGGCGGTGAGCGGCGCGCAGTTGGGGATACGTGCCAGCCGGCGCACCGCGCCGATCGCCTCGACGCGAACGATCACGCTTGCGTCAGCAAGTGCGCGTCGGACGAGCAGCTGGCGGGCTGAGTTATCGAGGCTTCTCGCCCCGGTGAGGGAGAGTCGACGCACCTGTTCATCGCCGTCCCGGCTAGCCGCAAGCGTCGTCGCGCTGTCGAGGCCATCCAGCAGCCCGAGCGCGAGGACGGCCAGCCGGCGAACCGCGGGTGCGGCGGAGCGAACGGCACCTCGGCGTAGCAGGGCGATACCTTCGGTGGAGAGGCCGCCAGTGAACCGTCGCGCCAGCACCAGTTAATACATCCCGTTCACGATGCCCAGACTCGTAATGTCCTAAGTCGGTGCCCGCATCGCACGTTCTGCGGCGCGCGCCGCGCTACTATCGGCGAACGGAAGGCGGCCGAGGGCTTCAGCCAACGCGTCGATCACCAACCCAGCCCGCTCTCGGGCGAGTGCAGCGACCAAAGCGTCCTGGGCAACCTTCGCGCTGAGCTGGTTGGTATCGGCAGGAACGGCGACACGCCGCACCCGCTGCACCCCTTGGGCAATGGCGTTCGCCGCTTCCGCCCGGATGGCCGGGACAGCATCTTCGAGGAACGGGAGCAGCAGGCGGGCAAGGTCCGGGCGCTGCAATCTCCCGACTCCCCGAACCGCCACCCGGCGCAGCAAGGTGTCTCCGCTCAGCAGCCCGTCGAGGAGTGGCGCAACTCCCGATGCCCCGGTCCCCCGGACGTCTTCCGCCACCAGGATCCGCTGCAACGCGACGACCGTCTTTTCGTTGGGCCGCTGTGCTTGTACCGTGGCCGCAGGGCACACCAGACCGATCAGTCCTGCGATCGTCACTGCCAGGCGCTTCACAGGCTGCACACATCCTCCAGGGCAATCCAGGGACGATCAAACACCGGGCGCAGCGAGGTCCAGCAGGTAGAAGGCGTCGCACGAACTATGGCCAGTCGCGCCTCGCGGGGCATCGAGGCGGCTGAACCCGGACTTCTCGTACAGTCGCCGGGCCGCGTCCATTCGCTGGAGAGTTTCCAGGTAGCAGTGTCGGAAGCCGATCGCGCGCGCCCGTTGCAGGCAGCGCCGGAGCATCAGTCGTCCCAGGCCGAGCCCTCGGATCTCCGGAAGAAAGTACATCTTGCGTAATTCACAGGTATCCGCGGCACCGCCATCGAGGGGTGCCACCCCGCCGCCGCCCACGACTCGACCGAAGTGCGTGATGACAAAATACGCCGCCCGCGGTCGGTCGTACGCCTGCGCCATCGTGTCCACTTCCGGGTCGTGGATCGCGAAGCCCGGGCCGTCTGCCCCGAATTCCGGCATCACCGTCCGAATCAGCCGGGCGACGTCAGGATTGTCGGCCTCGGTGATGGGTCGCAATAGATAGCCGTCGGGCAGGTGCTCCGTCATCGCGGCAACGTACGGATGCGTACTTGCCATCGTCAAGGTGCTGCTAGATCAGCACGACGGCTCCGGCCGGACCGATCACTTTGACCTCGGGCTCCAGCACGACCCCCCACCGTTCCTCGACTCTATTGCGCACGGTGCGCATCAGCGTCAGCACGTCCTCGGCGGCGGCACCGCCGGTATTGACGAAATAGTTGGCGTGCATCGGCGAGACCTCCGCGCCACCAACCCGGAAACCCTTCAGCCCGGTCGCTTCGATGAACTGCCCGCTTGTGCGCGGTGAGCCCGGTAACACATCACCGGAAAGCTCAGGATTCTTGAAGACACTGCCACAGCACGGCTGGTTGAACGGCGTCCCCTCCCGGCGCCAGGCGTACAGCGATTCGGTCTCGGCCTCGAGGGCTACGCGATCGGCGGCGTGCAGCGCGACCGTGACTTCCACAACGACCACTGTGCCAAGCACGCTGCGGCGGTAGCTGAATCCGCATTCTGCCGCCGGGACCACCCGGTCGTGTCCGGCAAAATCCAGGACCAGCACCGACACCACGGTATCGCGCCACTCCGCGTGATGACAGCCGGCATTCATTACGACTCCGCCCCCCACGCTCCCGGGGACGCCGACCATCTTATGAACTCCGCCGAAGCCAGCGGCAGCGGTCCGCTTGGCAGCCAGGGGAGCGGGCAAGCCCGCACCAAGTCTGAAGTGGTCGCCATCCTGGCGCAGCTCGTCGAGTCCCTTGCCCACCCGAATGATCAGGGCATCAAGGCCCACGTCAGGAAAGAGCAGGTTGCTCCCGAGTCCGAGCGCGAACCACGGTACAGCCATTGAAGCACAGTGCTTCAGCGCGAGCGCCACATCCTCGGCGTCGGCGGGCAAAAGCACCGTCGCGGGCCCGCCGATGCGATAGGTAGACCAGCGCGAGAGCGCCTCGTGCTCGCGCACTTCGCCCCGAACCAGTGCGCGGAGCGCTGCCGCGAATGCCGGATCGCGTGCCGAGCTCACGCGAGGGAGGCCGCTCGGGCCAAGGCGTGCCACTCCTGCAGCGAGCGCACGTCTCCGGGCCGGCTCTTCATTGCGATGATGGCATCGCACGCAGCCGAGGCCGCCGACATCGTCGTGGTATAGGGAATCCCGTGCTGGAGGGCGGCACGACGCATCGAGTAGTCATCCTGTTGCGTCAGCTTGCCAAGGGGGGTGTTGACCAGCAAGTGCACCTGTCCCGATACCATCAGATCGATGCCATTGGGACGCCCCTCGTACACCTTCAGTACGCGTTCGGCAGGGACACCACGCGCCTTCAGGTACTTCGCAGTTCCGGAGGTCGCCAGGATCCGGAAGCCAAGTTCGTGGAATCGCCGAGCAATCGGAACGACGGTCCCCTTGTCACGATCATTGACAGTGATCAGCACCGATCCCGAGAGTGGCAGTTGCCCATCGACACTGGCTTGTGCCTTGGCAAACGCCATCCCGAAGGAGTCGGCAATGCCCATCACCTCGCCGGTCGAGCGCATCTCGGGGCCGAGTCGTACGTCCACGCCCGGAAACTTGGAGAAAGGGAACACCGCTTCCTTCACCGCGACGAAGGGTTGCTGGGGATCGTCCGTGAGCCCCAGGTCGGCAAGTTTCTTCCCTGACATCACCGCCGCGGCCAGGGAGGCGAGCGGAACCCCAGTCGCTTTCGAGACAAACGGGATGGTTCGCGATGCCCGAGGATTCACCTCGAGCACGTAGACAACGCCATCCTTGATGGCAAACTGGACATTGATCAGCCCGACGACACCGAGTGCCAGCGCAAACGCCCGGGTGTGCTGGCGCATTTGCTCGACCTGATCTTCGGTGATCAGGTACGGCGGCAGCACGCAGGCCGAATCGCCGGAGTGGATTCCAGCGTCTTCGATGTGCTGCATCACGCCGCCAATCACCGCTCGCTCTCCATCACAGATCGCGTCCACATCGGCCTCGAACGCGTCTTCGAGGAAGGAGTCGATGAGCACCGGATGCTCCGGTGCCACCCGCGCAGCTTCATCGAAGAATTCGCGCAGCTCCTCTGGATCGTAGACGATTCGCATCGCCCGACCGCCGAGCACATAGCTTGGGCGCACCAGCACAGGGTAGCCGATGCGTTCGGCGACCGCGACTGCAGCGTCCACCGTGTCAGCCGTCCCGTTGGGGGGCTGCGCGATGCCGAGTTCTCGCACCAGTGCCTCGAAGCGCCGGCGATCTTCAGCGATGTCGATAGCGTCGGGGGAGGTCCCCAGGATCGTAACCCCGGCCGCTTCGAGTCCCTTCGCCAACTTGAGCGGCGTCTGGCCACCGAGTTGCACGACCACGCCGATCGGCTGTTCGATATGCACGATCTCGAGGACGTCCTCGAGCGTCAGGGGCTCGAAATACAGCACGTCCGCGGTATCAAAGTCTGTCGACACCGTCTCGGGATTGGAGTTCACCATGATCGTACGGTAGCCCAGGTCGCGGAACGCCATCGTCGCGCGGACGCAGCAATAGTCGAATTCGACCCCCTGCCCGATCCGGTTCGGACCGGAGCCGAGAATCAGGACCGTCGGACGTCCATCCGGTCCGGCTTCGTTTTCCTCATCCCAGCAGGAGTAGAGGTAGGGAGTCTTGGAAGGGAACTCCCCCGCGCAGGTATCGACCGTCTTGTACACCGGGCGAAGGCCGAGGCGATGGCGGACGGCGCGGATGTGGGCCTCGGGGAGCTGCTTCAAGTCCGCCAGCTGCCAGTCGGAAAAGCCCGCGCGCTTGAGTTCGAGCAGCGTCGCGCGGTCGTTGGAGTCATCCTCGCCGAAAGGGTAGCCGATCCAACTGTCTTCCAGCGTGACCAACTCAGCCAGTTGGTGCAGGAACCAGGGATCGATGCGAGAGGCCTCAGAGAGATCCGCGACGGAGATCCCGGCCACCAGGGCACGCTTCACCTGGAACAGCCGCTCCGGCGTCGGGGTACGAATCGCCGACAGCAGCGTCTCACGGTCGATGGCGCTGAGGCGGTCGTCGATCGGGCCGGCGCCGATGGCCCACCCTGCCCGGCCCGATTCGAGGCCGCGGAACCCCTTCTGCAGCGCCTCCTTGAAGGTGCGGCCGATCGCCATCGCCTCACCGACCGACTTCATCTGCGTGGTGAGTCTGGGCTCGGCAGCCGGGAACTTCTCGAAGGCGAACCGGGGAATCTTGACCACGACGTAATCGAGCACCGGCTCGAACGAGGCAGGCGTGGTCTTGGTGATGTCGTTGGGCAGTTCGTCGAGCGTGTACCCCACCGCGAGCTTGGCGCCGATCCGGGCAATGGGAAAGCCGGTGGCCTTGGAGGCGAGCGCCGAAGAGCGCGAGACCCGCGGGTTCATCTCGATCACCAGCTGCTCGCCGGTCTCCGGCGACACGGCGAACTGAATGTTGCAGCCGCCGGCCTCGACACCGATTTCGCGGATGATCTTCATCGCCGCGTCGCGCATCTTCTGGTATTCGCGATCGGTGAGCGTCATCACTGGCGCCACGGTGATCGAGTCGCCCGTGTGGACGCCCATCGGATCAAGATTCTCGATCGAGCAGACGATCACCACGTTGTCGGCACAATCGCGCATCAGTTCGAGCTCGAACTCCTTCCAGCCGATGATGCTCCGTTCCACCAGCACCGACGTCACCGGCGACAGTTCCAGGCCGCGCGTGAGCATCGCGACGAACTCTTCGCGATTGTACGCGATGCCGCCGCCGGTGCCGCCCAGGGTGAACGAGGGCCGCAGGATGGCGGGATATCCTGTGCGGTCCACCGCTTCGAGCCCTTCCGCGAGGGTGGTGACGGTGGAGCCCGCTGGCGTCGCGAGGCCGATGCGTACCATCGCCTGGGCGAACTCCGCCCGGTCCTCGGCAATCCGGATGGCACGCTCGTTGGCGCCGATGAGCTCCACTCCGTACTTGGCCAGCGTCCCATCCTTGACCAGCGCCATCGCGACGTTCAGCGCTGTCTGGCCACCCATCGTTGGCAGGAGCGCGCTGGGACGCTCACGCTCGATCACCTTGGCGACCCACTCCGCCGTCACCGGCTCGATGTAGGTGGCGTCGGCGATTTCCGGATCGGTCATGATGGTCGCCGGATTCGAATTCACCAGGATCACCCGGTAGCCCTCTTCCTTCAGCGCGCGCACCGCCTGGGTTCCGGAGTAGTCGAACTCCGCCCCCTGCCCGATGACGATGGGACCGGAGCCAATAATGAGGATCGACTTGAGATCAGTGCGCTTGGGCATCAACCAGGTCCTGGAGCGTACGTTCGAAAGAAAAGTGCGGGGCCCAACCGGTCGCACGGCGAAGCTTGGTGGGATCACCGATGAGCACAGGGATATCGGCCGGGCGAAGGAGCGCGGGATCCTGCTCTGGCAGGGCGGCTACGCCGATCATCTCGGCGAGAATCGTGAAGCAGCCGCTGAGTCGCCGGCCGGCGCCGCTGGCGACGTTGTACTTCTCTCCCGCCACACCGTGCTGGAGCAGGGCGAGATAGGCCTGGACCACGTCGCGGACATCAAGAAAGTCGCGCACGGCGTCGAGGTTCCCCACCGTCACGTTGCAGCCGCCGCTCCGCCGCGCTTCGAGCAGTCGCGCGGCCAGGGCGGGCAGGACGAAGGCGGTGGTCTGTCCCGGGCCGGTGTGGGGAAAGGCGCGGGCAATGATCACCGGAATACCGGCCTGCGCCCCGAGATCGTCGAGTGCCGCTTCGGCGGCCCACTTGCTCGCCGCGTAGTCCGACACGGGATTGACGGGAGCCGTTTCGGGAATCGGCAGATCGTGCCCCGGTCCGTACAGCTCGCCGGTTGAGGCGAAGAGGAAGCGCGGCCGGTTGCCCGATTCAGCCAGGGCGGCCATCAGCCAGACCGAGCCGGTCCCGTTGACCTGCATCGCAGCGACTGGGTCCTGGCGGGCGGCGACCCCGGAGGCGATTGCCGCGAGATGTACTACCGCATCGGCGGAGATCCGGGCCAGACGCTGGACATCCGCTTCGACCGTGAGGTCGGCACGCACGACTTCCACCAGCGATTCGGTGTCGGGCTGCAGCCATTCCTGGGGGAGCTCGGCATCGGGAAGCACGGCCGCGATCACGGTCGTTCCCACCGCCAGTGCGGCGCGCACCAGGTGGCGCCCGACGAAGCCGTCAGCCCCCGTCACCAGCAGCCGGTTCATCGCGCCTGCAGTCGCTGCACGTCGGCGTCGACCATCATCGTGACCAGCCGTTCGAAGGTCACGCTGGGCGACCAGTCGAGCTCAACTTTCGCCTTCGCGGGGTTGGCAAGCAGCAGGTCCACTTCCGCCGGGCGATAGAATTGGGGATCAATCACCACGTACTTGTTCCAGTCGAGACCGACGTGTTCGAAGGCGATGCGAACGAGATCGCCGACGCTGTGAGTCTGGCCGGTCCCGATGACATAGTCCTGCGGTGAGGGCGGTTGCAGCATACGCCACATTGCGTCGACATAGTCCCCGGCATAGCCCCAGTCCCGCCGAGCCTCGAGGTTGCCCATCCGCAGTTCGGTCGCGAGGCCCAGCTTGATGCGCGCGGCGGCGTCGGAGACCTTGCGGGTCACGAACTCCATCCCCCGCCGCGGCGATTCGTGATTGAACAGGATTCCGCTGACCGCATAGAGCCCGTACGACTCACGATAGTTCACCGTGATCCAGTGACCGTAGAGTTTGGCGACACCGTAGGGCGAGCGAGGGTAGAACGGCGTCGACTCCGATTGTGGCGTCTCCAGCACCTTTCCGAACATCTCGGAAGAGCTGGCCTGATAGAAGCGGGCCGTCGGGCAGACCAGCCGGATCGCCTCGAGAATCCGGGTCACACCGAGCGCGGTGAATTCCCCAGTGAGCACCGGCTGCGTGAACGAGGTCGGCACGAAACTCTGGGCGGCGAGATTGTACACCTCGTCAGGCTGGACATCCTGGAGTGCGACGGTAAGCGAGTGCTGGTCGAGCAAGTCGGCCGCCACGATTCTGACCCGGGGAATCAGGTGGTCGATCCGCTCATAGGAATGGTGCGAGGTCCGGCGCACCACACCGACGACCTCGTAGCCCTTGGCCAGCAAAAACTCCGCGAGATAGGAACCATCCTGGCCGGTTATCCCGGTAATCAGTGCCCTGGGCACACAGCTCTCCTGGGAGTTGTCCCAGACCGCCCAACCCGATAGATTAGAAGGTCTGTGGTGGAAATCGACTCTGGACCGTAGCGAGCGAGGACAACATGGCGCGTACCTGCACCGTGTGCGACAAGGGACCGACGACCGGCAATCACGTCAGCCACGCCAACAACCGGCGGAAGCGGCGCTGGTATCCCAATCTGCAGACCGTCCGCGTGATGGTGGGCGATGCCCCGCGCCGCGTCCGGGTCTGCACCAAGTGCATGAAGAGCGGCAAGGTGGTCAAGGCCTCCGCGGCCTGACCCCTTCCGGTTTCGCACCGAATACGGGTGGTACCCTTCACGGGTGCCACCCGTTTCCTTTGTGGCGCACCGAGACAGAAAAAAAGGGGACCCGAAGGTCCCCAGCCGATCCTGCCTGATGGAAGCGCCGACGGTGTGGCTCACTCCGGGATGAGCTCGATTCGCGCCATCTCGGCGCCGTCGCCGGGACGGTGACCCAGCTTGAGGATCCGGGTGTAGCCGCCTGGCCGGGAGGCGAAGCGCGGCCCCAGCACCTTGAACAGCTTGGTCAGAATGGCGCGATTCGGAATCTTCTGTTCCACCTGACGAATGGCGTGGAGGTCCCCTCGGCGCGCCAGCGTAATGAGCTTCTCGGCGTACGGCCGGATCTCCTTCGCCTTGGCGACGGTGGTGTTGATGCCTTCGTGTTCAAACAGCGACGCTGCCATATTGCGCATCATCGCCCGCTTGTGGGTGGACGTCCGCGACAGCTGCCGTCCTTTCGCGCGGTGCCGCATTACGCTTCCTCTCCAGTACCGGCCACCGCCATCGGCGAGGTGCCCTGATTCACGATCCGGAGGTCGCCCTCGGCCTCTTCGAACTGCATCCCGAAATTCAGCTCTTCGCGCTGGAGCAACTCGGCAATTTCCTGCAGCGCCTTGTCGCCGATATTCTTGACGCCGTCCAGCTCCTTGGTCGAGAACTCCACCAGGTCCCGCAGGGTGCGGATGTTGGAGTTCTTCAGGGAGTTGAGCGAACGCACCGACAGCCCGAGGTCATCGATGGAGCGCGCCAGACGGGCCTTCAACCCGGTGGCGACCACCGGAGCATCGGACGGGACGGCGGCAAAGTGGGGCACCTTGCCAAACTCGACGAAGTACCGGAAGTGCTCCTGCGCCAGGGCGGCCGCGTAGGCGATCGCATCCTCGGGCGAGATCGTGCCGTTCGTCTCGACCGACACCGCGAGGCGATCGTAGTCGGTGCGCTGTCCAACCCGGGTTTCCTGCACCGTGAAGTTGGCGCGGCGAACCGGGTTGTAGATCGCGTCGATCCGCACCAGGTCGATCGGGTAGGAACGATCCGTCGGATGCATTTCCGACTCGACGTATCCCCGACCCTTGTTCACGTACAGCTCGCACGTGACTTCGCGATCGTCCTGCACCGTGAAGAGCAGCTGGTCGGGATTGACGATGGTGGCGCGACCACTTTCCTGAATGTCGCGCGCGAACACGGGTCCCGGACCCTGCTTGGTCAGGCGCAGCACGGTCGAGTCGACCTCTTCTTCCAGCACCAGTGTCAGCGCCTTGAGGCGCTGCACGATCTGGTGGACGTCTTCGAGGACACCCTGCACCGTTTGATGCTCGTGCACGACGCCATCGAGGCGGAAGCCCCAGACCGCGCTGCCCCGGAGCGATGAGAGGAGCAGCCGTCGCAGCGAATTGCCCAGCGTGTGGCCGAAGCCCCGCTCGAGCGGCTGCAAACGGAACTCGGCGATGTTCGGGTTGTCATCCCGCTTGGTCATTTCGACCACGTGCGGCCGGACCAGCCCGGTCAGATCGATACTCATCAGCGCGATTTCCTTGATTACTTCGAGTAAAGCTCGACGATGAGCTGTTCCTGCGCGTTCACCGGAATGGCGTCACGCGTCGGCAGCTCGAGCAGCCGGCCCGCGGCCTTCTCGGCATCCACGGAGAGCCAGCCCACAGTGGCACCACGAGAGGCCTGCTCCTGCGCTGCCATCACCGCGACCATCTCGCGATCGGCTGGCCTCACCCGCACTTCGTGACCCGGCAGGACCCTGAAGGAAGGAATGTCGACCCGCTTGCCATTGACCTCGATATGCCCGTGACGCACCAGCTGGCGCGCCGCACGACGCGAAGCGGCGAAGCCCATCCGGTACACGACGTTGTCGAGACGGGTCTCGAGGGCGACGAGCAGGTTGGTGCCCTTCATCCCCGGCAGGTGCGACGCCTTGGTATAGGTGGTGCGGAACTGGGTCTCCGTGAGCCCGTACATCCGCTTCACCTTCTGCTTCTCGCGCAACTGCTTGGCGTACTCGGACGTCTTGCGCCCGCGACCGGCGTTCTGGCCGTGCTGGCCGGCCGGATACGCCCGACGCTCCACCGCGCACTTCTCGGTGAGGCAGCGGGTTCCCTTCAGGAACAGCTTGGTGCCTTCGCGGCGGCAGAGGCGGCACGCGGGTCCAGTGTATCGGGACATAAGCTAGACCCGCCGCTTCTTCGGAGGACGGCACCCGTTATGTGGAATCGGAGTCACGTCGCGAATCGACGCCACCTTGAGGCCAACCGACGCGAGCGCCTGAATGGCCGACTCCCGTCCGCTGCCGGGCCCCTGGACGCGCACGTGCACCTTGCGGAGCCCGAGATTGAGCGCCTCGCGGGCGCAGTTCTCGGACGCCACCGTGGCGGCGAACGGGGTGGACTTCTTCGATCCCTTGAAACCCGCCTTGCCAGCGGTGCCCCACGCGATGGTATTGCCGCGCAGATCGGTGATCGTGATCAGTACGTTGTTGAACGTCGCGGAGATGTGAACCATCCCCTCCGACTCGACAACTTTCTTGGAGCGCTTGGCGCTCGGCTTCGCCGCAGTAGGTGCAGTCATGGCTTACTTCTTCGTCGCCTTCTTCTTGCCGGCGATGGCCCGACGGGGGCCCTTCTTCGTCCGGGCGTTGGTGTGCGTGCGCTGGCCGCGCACCGGCAGCCCGCGCCGATGACGAATCCCGCGATAGCTGCCGATGTCCTGAAGTCGCTTGATGTTCATTGCGATTTCAGTGCGAAGCGCGCCTTCGGTCTTGACAGACCGCTCGATGATCTGCCGCAGGCGACCGACCTCGACGTCCGAGAGATCCTTGACGCGCGTATCAGGCGAGATGCCGGTCTCGGCGAGCAACTTCCTGCTCGTCACGCGGCCTATCCCGTAGATGTAGGTCAGGCCGATTTCGACGCGCTTCTCGCGCGGAAGATCGACGCCAGCAATGCGCGCCATATCAGCCCTGCCGCTGCTTGTGCTTCGGGGTGCGCTTGCAGATGATGCGCGTCACACCGCGACGCTTCACCACCACACAGCTCTCGCAAATCGGCTTCACACTCGAGCGAACCTTCACGACACGCGTCTCCCTGAAGACGGGGTTTCAGCCTAGCAAGGAATGATACTGGAGCACCGAACCCTTCGCAACCCTGTGCCCCCCAACGACGTGGGCCATCAGGGCCCGATCAAACGCCGAAACTCGGCCCAGCTCTCCCCCGGCGATACTGCACCCGTAATCGGTCGCCCGACGACCAGGTCGGTTGCCCCGCCCCGCACCGCTTCCTCCGGCGTCGCCACCCGGCGCTGATCGCCCAATTCATCCACTGCTCGGCGGATTCCTGGCACGACCATCCGGCCCGCCCCCACCGCCGGCCGCACCCGCTCCAGTTCTGCCGCCGAACAGACGACCCCCGCCGCACCCGCCGCCATCGCCAAGGCAGCCAGTCGGGCGACCTCCTCCCCCAGCTCCACCCCGGTTCGACCCGTTACGCTGCCGAAACCGGCTCCGTCGTGCGAAGTCAGCACCGTCACCGCCACCACCGCCAGCCGGCCGGCCGCGGCCTCCACCGCCGCCGCGATCATTTCCGACCCGCCCAGCGCGTGCACAGTGACCATCCGTACGCCGAGGTCCGCCGCGGCCGCAACTGCACCGTGTACCGTATTGGGGATATCGTGCCATTTGAGGTCCAGGAATACCGGGTGACCGGCGTCGAGCACACTCCGCACGAAGCCGTGTCCGGCACGGGTCATCAGCACCGACCCCACTTTTACCGGCGCCCCGGCGGGGAGCTGATCCAGCAGCTCCACCGCACTCGGCGCATCGGCGTGATCGAGGGCGACGTACAATTCAGCCATCGTGGCGCTCCAGTTCCGTAATGAGGCGTTCGGGGAGATGCGGGTCGGCCAGCGCCGCAGTGCCGATCGCGACCAGCGCGGCCCCGGCGCGCAGGTAGTCGCGTACATCGTCGACCGTCCGGATGCCGCCTGCACCGATCACCGGGAAATTCGGCAACCGCTCGGCAGTTCGTTGCACCGCGAGCAGCCCGGTGGCCAACAGCGCGGGGCCGCTCACGCCCCCGAATCCATTCCCGAGCCGGGGTTCGCCGTCCGCATACAAAAAACCGGGCAAGGTGTTTACCAGCGTGACACCGTCCGATCCTGCCTCGCGCGCCGCGGCGGCAATCGACGGGATGTCGGGGAGCGCGGGCGACAGCTTCGCGAAGAGCGGCCGCCGAGTAACGCGCCGACAACGCCCGATCACTTCCGCGACACTGCTGGGATCGGACCCGAATTCCACGCCGCCGGCAGCAGTATTGGGGCACGAGAGATTCACTTCATAGCCGACGTGGCCCTCGAGGTCGTCGAGTCGCGCGATCACATCGGCGTACTCCGCGAGCGTGAACCCCACCACGTTGACGAGCACGGGGAGGGCGCCGGCGTACTCGCGAAGCCACGGCAGTTCCACCGCGCGCACCTGGTCGACACCCGGATTCGCCAGCCCGACCGAATTGAGCATCCCGCCGCGGAACTCCGTGACCCGTGGCGGAGAGTTGCCGCTCCGTGGCGCCAGCGAGACCGCCTTGGTGATGAGTCCGCCGAGCCGTGCGAGCGACACGGCACCGGCAATTTCACGCCCATACGCGGCGGTCCCGGAAGCGAGGAGGACGGGATTCGCAAACCGAATCCCCGCCACCTCCCGAGCCAGCGTCATGGCCGATCCGGCGCGTCGCCCGACGAGACGGGCTTGCGACCGCTGGCCGCCCGGGCACGCTCGAGGACATAGGCGCGGAGGGAGTCCTCCAACCGGACGAACGCCGCATCCTGCTGGCCGCGGAGGTAGGCGAGGTAGGGATTCGGTGGCAGGGAGGCCAGCCGGGTTCGCAATACCTCCCCCGAATCAGGAAGGAGCGGTAGCCGCGCCAGCAGGGATTTGGCGCGGTAGGGTGACTCCGACCAGTCGCGCTCGATCCGTGCGAAGAGCCACGCCGCCAGTTGTGGTGCGGCCAGCGAATCGCGCGCGATTTCTCCCAGTGCAAAGAGCACCAGATCGCCGCGCGGAACGCCAGGGGCCGTCGCGCGCTCTTCTGCGAGCAGGGGCACGGCGATGCGCCGGAGTTCCTGCGCCCGACTGCGCGCGAGCCCTTCGTCAGCCACTCGACTCAGCGAGTCGAGCCGGAGGCGAAGATCTGCGGGCGACACTGCCCGCGCGACGATGCGGTCGGCCGCAAGCAGCGCTCCCGATCGGACCGCGAGGTTGCTCGGCAGTGCGAGTAGCCGACCGAGGCGCCGATCGGCGGCATCGGGATCGTTCCGCAGGGAGCCGCGCACCGCCGCAAGCAACCAGCGGGATTCGCGGTCAGGCGAGACCAGCGGACCGGCCGCGAGCAGCTGCAGCAGTTCGTCGCTCAGGGCCGTCGACCGCGCGGCGAGCATCTCGAGTACCGAGGTATAGTCGAGCGTCGTGTCGGAGGATGTCAGCAGCGGTCGCAGCTCAGCGAGCGAGGCTTCATCTCGCCCCAGCGCAGCCAGCGCAATCGCACGATTCAGCCGGACGCGGGGTTCCTCGACATTGCGCAGCATCGCGAGGGCCTCCTCCCACTGACCGTCCCGGATGAGCGCATCGCCCGCGCGCCGTTGGGCGACACGTCGCAGCGCGGTGTCCCGGCTGCTGGCGAGCTGTTCGAACAGCGCCACGGCCCCACGATCCTGGAGCGCTTCCCGGCAGCGCGCCAGCTCGAACAGCAGCGGTTCCCGCCAGGACGTGTTGCGCCGGAGCAGCGCGCTGCGTTCGAGTGCGACGCTGGCCCGGACACAGTCGCCGCCGCGTGCCTGCGCCCGTCCCTGCAGCCAGAGCGCCTCAGCGGCCTTCGCGCTTGCCGGCCCCCTGGCATACGCCGACTCGGCCTTCGTCGCCGCTCGTCCCCAGGCAGTCTGGGCGTCCCCCGGTCGCTCCTCCCGCTCCGCCTTGAGCGCTTCCGCCGAGGCGGCCCGCGCCTGATAGAGCGAATTCGACCAGCTGCAAGCACCCACCAACAAGAGGGTGGCGGCGGCGACCCGTTTCACGGCGCACCCGCGCGCTGCGCATCGCTGGTCTTCCGATCGTACTGTTGCAGATATTTCACGATCGCTTCCGCGATGGCAGACGCGATTCCATCCTGGCCGTTTCGCGAGGTCATCTGCCGCGCATCGTCAGGGTTTGTGGAGTACCCCATTTCGATCAGGATGGCGGGGCGCCGAGCCGTGGTGAGCACAGCAAATCCCGCTTGCTTGACGCCCCGATCGAGCGCGGGGCCGTCGCCAACTTCCCGCAGCGACGACTGCACCAGCTCGGCCGCCCGTGCCGACTCCCGCAGGAACTCGTTGGTCTGCAAATCCTTCAGAATAAAGTCGAGGCCACCGGCGGCCGACTCGCCGCTGTCGGCAGGATCGAATCGGCTGGCATCGTTTTCCATCTTGGCAACGCGAGCGGCGTCGGCGGTCCGCGCCTCGGCGAGGAAGTAGGTCTCGAAGCCGCGGACTTGCGTGTAGCCCGCGCGTCGCTCGAGCGAGTTCACGTGCAACGAGACGAACAGATCACATTCCGGGACCCGGCAATAGCGCGGTGCGCGGTGGGTCAGGGAAATCAGCGTATCGGTCGTGCGGGTCATCGTCACCTTGATGCCACGACGTTCGAGTTCATCTCGCAGCAGCATCGAGACGGCAAGCGTGATGTGCTTCTCCTTCAGCCCTCCCGGGAAGTAGAGCCCAGGGTTTCCGGGGTCAGTGCCCCCGTGCCCCGCATCGATGGTGACGTGATGACCCGGCTTGAGGCCAGTCGGTAGCCGACTGCGCTCCTCCCGTCCCACCGTGGTGCGCGAGGGGCGCGTGAGCAGCTGTGAGGGCGCCGGCCCTTCGGCGAGGACGGCGGTCGCGGGATTCCAGTTCCAGGCGCGGCGAAGGGGATCTGCAAGCATTTCCGCGACGAAGGCAAGCGGGATGAAGAGCGAGTCGCCGCGCCGGCGGGACACGGCTGGCAAGCCGCGAACCGAGACGCCGTCGTCGACCAGGGCGGTCCCGGAGAGGAATCGAAATTTCCCCGCAGCGCTGGCCAGCACGAACCATTCGTCGTCGTGCTGCAGCCGGCCACCAATCGCCTGCGCGAGTGGCCCCAGCGGGACCATCGCCCCCTGACCCGGTTCACTCCAGAGGGCGATCACCACGACGCCCCGGGAGGTACTGACTTGCAATCGGGCCGGCGCGGCGACCAGCAGGGCCAGCAGCAGCCCGGCCGGTAGCATCAGTCCTTCCCCTTTCGTGAAATCGCTCGCGCGACTTCACGATCGACGATTCGCTTCTTCAGGTCCTCGCGCTTGTCGTGCACTTTCTTGCCCCGTGCCAATGCGAGCATCAGCTTTGCCCGGCCGCGGAGGAAGTAAATCTCGAGTGCCACCAGCGACAGCCCGTCCCGTTGGACCGCACCAATCAGCTTCTCAATCTCCCGCTTGTGCAACAGCAGCTTGCGCGAGCGTACCGGATCGTGGTTGTAGCGATTGCCCTGCTCGTACGGGGTAATGTTCAACCCCTCGACCCAGACTTCCCCCCGGGTGACCCGGGCGAACGCCTCCTTGATCGAGGCACCTCGGCGACGAAGCGACTTCACTTCCGTTCCCGTCAGCACCAGGCCCGCTTCCACCGTGTCGAGGATGTGAAAGTCGTGGGCAGCCTTGGGGTTTCGCGCGACCGTGAGGCGCGCGTCGTGGGTCGGATCAGCGGAGTCCGCGGGTTTCGGTGCCATTGGTCGAAGAATAACCGGGGAGCTGCTTGACGCTCGGGACACGAGGGGAGTAGGTTTGCCACCCCGCCGAAGTGGTGAAATTGGTATACGCGCTGCGTTCAGGTCGCAGTGGGCGAAAGCCCGTGGGGGTTCGAGTCCCCCCTTCGGCACTCTCCATCCCGCAGCCCCGCGGCTGTCAGTATCGCGGCAGCGTCCCATCCACATCGGTTGCCCACGCATCGACACCCCCGGCCAGGCTGCGAACCCGGGCAAAGCCAGCGCGTTGCAACAGCTTCCGCGCGGTGAGTGAGCGCATCCCGTGATGGCAGATGGTGATCAGTTCCCGGTCGCGAGGCAGCTCGTGCAATCGTGCTGGCAATCCGCCCAGCGGGATCAACTCTGCCCCCGGGAGGTGGACGACGGCGTACTCCCAGGGCTCCCGGACGTCGATCAGGAGTGGTGCGCTCCCTCCCGCCAAGGCAGCAGCGAGGGCCACGGGGGTGATCTCGGCCTCGGTCGCTGCACCCTGCAGCTCCGTCATCCCGCAGAACCGCTCGTAGTCCGTCAGTTCGGTGAGTATCGGCTCGTCGCCGCAGATCACGCACTTCGGATCGCGCTGCACAGCGATCTCGCGGAACTGCAGCCGGAGCCCGTCCACGAGTAACAGGCGCCCCTCGGCCGACTTGCCGACCCCGAGGATCCACTTCAATGCCTCCAGCGCCTGCAGGGTTCCGATGATTCCGGGCAGCACCCCGAGCACGCCCGCCTCAACACAACTCGGCACGAGTTCTGGCGCTGGCGGCTCGGCGAAGAGACAACGGTAGCAGGGGCCGCCTGACGTTCCGAACAGCGAGAGCTGCCCCTCAAATCGGAAGATGCTGCCGTACACCAGCGGCTTTTTTTCGAGCACACAGGCGTCGTTGGCGAGATATCGCGTCGGAAAATTATCGCTCCCGTCCACGACGATGTCGAATCGCCGGACGATCTCCCTCGCGTTGGCACTGGTGAGTCGTTCGGCGATGGCTTCGACGTGAACGAACGGATTGAGCGCCTCGAGCCGCGCCTTCGCCGATGCTGCCTTGCCGCGGCCGATCGCCGCAGTGTCGTGGAGGATCTGTCGTTGCAGATTGGACACGTCGACCAGGTCGTGGTCGACGACGCCGAGCGTGCCCACGCCCGCGGCGGCCAGGTACAGCGACGCGGGAGAGCCGAGGCCACCCGCTCCGATCAACAGGACTCGGGAGTCGCGGAGTTTCTGCTGGCCGGGAACGCCCACCTCCGGCAGCGTCAGATGCCTGGCGTAACGGAGGAATTCATCGCTGGTAAGTTGGGATGACACGCAGGGCCCTTCGCTGTGGCGCCCGGACGGGCAGCGGTTACTGCGCGTTGCCCGCGAGTGTGACGACGTCCTGGGCGGTAAGTGTCGCGTCCTGCAGCAGGTCAGCGAGGGTGATGGAACCGAGCAGGTCGTCGATCCGTCCCTGCAAGGCACGCCACACCGGCCGGATCTGGCAGGCCATCGAGGGTGAGCAGCGCTCCGTGTCGAGCGGCTGCGTGTCGCAATTCAATTCAAAAATACGGTGGTCGGAGGCCAGCATCACGTCACGCACGGTGACGTGCTCGGCGTCGCGCGACAGGAGGTAACCCCCGCGTGCGCCGCGCACCGAATCGACCAGACCGGATCGCCGCAAGCGGAGCAGGATTTGCTCGACGTAATCGGCGGGGAGTCGCTCAATTTCGGAGAGTTCGCGAGCGGCAACGGTGCCAGCCCCTTCGCGACGGCGCCGTGCGAGGTGCAGCCCGATGATCAGAGCGTACTCAGTCAGGTTGGTGACGCGCATGACTGCAAGATGGACCCGAGGGACCGGAATGTCACGCCCGGGAAGCCGCGAGCGTCCGGATCACCGCAAGACCGGCCAGGGGCCCCAGCGCCAGAACAGCGAGTGCCCATCGCCATCCCACCAGGTTGGCAACCACCGGGACCAGTTGAATGCTCGCAATCGTGAGCAGAAATCCTGCGGAGGTTTGCAAGGTCAGCGCGGTCCCCACTGCGTGCGCCGGGGCGAGTTCGGTGATCAGGGCGGAAAATTGCGCCGAGTCGGCGATCACTGCCACCCCCCAGACGAGGCACACCCCGACGACCAGCCACGCGGGGCCCCCGAAGACCGCCACGCTGAGCAGGCAACAGCCGCCGCTGACCCAGAGCGCTCGACGAATCACGGCAGCGCGGCCGAGCCGGTCGGCGGCGAGGCCACCCCAGACGCACCCGACCGCGCCAATCGCCACCGTGCCGAAGGCCAGAGTCCCTACCCCACCGACTGGTGCGCCGCGCGCCGCGAAGGACGCCGAGAGATATGCTGGCACCCAGGCCCAGAAGGCATAAAGCTCCCACATATGGCCGAGGTAGCCTCCCGTCACCCGCCGGAGGGACGGCTCCCTCACAACGGCTCCCACCAACCCCCAGGAGAACGGCCTGGCCGGGAAGGCGTATGGGCCGTCACGGTACCCGAGCGCCACCAGCAGCGCGGCCCCCAGCGCAGCGCCTGACGGGATCAGCACGGCAGGGATGAGCGGCAGGTGACCCGCCCCCGTGAGGAGGTAAGGCAGTGCTTTCCCCACCGCGAGCGCGCCGACGACGACGCCAATCGCGAGACCGCGTTCGTGGCGGAACCAGGTGGCGGCCATCTTCATTGCGGGTGGGTAAACTGCGGCGAGAGCGAGACCGGCCAGCAGGCGGCTGAGGATCGCTGCAGTGAAGGAGCCGGCCAGCAGCAGCGAGGCATTCGCCGCGGCGGCGAGGACCGCCGCCGATGAGAGGTACCACCTGGCTGGGATCAGATCGGGAAGGTTGAGTAGCGCTGCGGTCAGCGTCCCTGCCACGAATCCAAGCTGCACTCCCGAGAGCAGCCAGCCCGTCTGGCCAGCCGAGAGGGTGAGCTTTGCCGCCAACGCGGGTGCCACGGCGCTCCCCGCGAACCAGACCGACATCCCCAGTACCTGAACCACGGCAAGCAGGGCCAGCTGGCGCCACCGCTCCGCCGTTCCGGTCATCCGCTGACCGGCACGCTCTTCCCGCCACCGGGCACGCCGATCTCGGTCATCGCACGCAGGTTCAGCACGTCTTCAAGCTCCCTCCCGACCAGGACCTGCTTGTCGGTCACGAGTTGTTTGACGGTCTTTCCCGTGGCAAGTGCCTCCTTGGAGAGCTTCGCGGCCTCGACGTAGCCGATCTTCGGCATCAGGGCGGTGACCAGCGCTGGCGACCGTTCCAGCCAGTAGGCGCACTGTGCCTCGTCGGCCTGAATCCCGCGGATGCACTTCTCGTCGAAGATCCGAACCGCATTGGCGACGATCTGCAAACTGAATACGACGTTGTGCGTGATGACCGGCATCATCACGTTGAGTTCGAGTTCCCCAGCCTTCGCCGCCATCGCGACCGTGGTGTCGAAGCCGATCGCCTGGTAGCAGACCTGGTTTACCATTTCGGCAATTGACGGATTCACCTTTCCGGGCATGATACTCGACCCCGGTTGCACCGCCGGAAGGAGAATCTCTGCGAGTCCGGTGCGCGGGCCTGATGCGAGCAGGCGGATGTCATCGGCGATTTTGCAGAGGTCGAGTACGAAGGCACGGAGGGCTCCGCTGAACGTGGCGATATCGCCCATCGACTGCATCAGCTGGATGCGGTCCTCGGCTACCTCCAGATCCAGCCCGGTGAGGTCGTGCAGGTGCCGGACCATCAGCGCAGGATATTCGGGTTCCACATTGATCCCGGTGCCCACCGCGCTGCCACCGATGTTCATCGCCCGGAGCCATCCGGCAGCCTGCACCAGCTTGGCGCGGTGCCGGGCCACCGTGTGCCCATAGGCAGTGAACTCCTGACCCAATCGAATCGGTGTGGCATCCTGCAGGTGGGTGCGCCCCGACTTGACGATGTGGTCGAACTCTTTCCCCTTGCTCAGCAAGCTGGCCGCAAGGCCATCGAGTGCGTCGAACAGTCTGGGGAGCGTGAGCAGCGTCGCGAGCCGCATCGCGGTTGGAATCACATCATTGGTCGACTGCGCCATATTGACGTGATCGTTGGGATGCACCGGTGAATAACTGCCGCGCGACTGCCCAAGCAGTTCATTGGCGCGGTTCGCCAGCACTTCGTTCACATTCATGTTATGCGAGGTCCCTGCACCTGCCTGGTACGGATCAACGACGAATTGATCGCGGTGTTGCCCGCCCAGAATCTCATCGGCCGCGGCGATGATCGCGTCAGCGTACGCCGCCTCAAGCCGTCCGGTTCCCTTGTGGGTCATCGCGGCGGAACGCTTGATCATCACGACCGCATCCACGAACGCCGCCAGGGGAGCAAGGCCGGAGATCGGGAAGTTTTCGACGGCGCGCAGCGTCTGGATCCCGTACAGGGCGTCGCTCGGGACCAGCTTTTCGCCGAGGGGATCCTTCTCAGTTCGGTAGCTCATAAGCGCGCGAAGTCCTGGTTCGGGGTGCCGGCCGGAGGCCGCGCCAAACCTAAGACCGCGGGGTGGTCGTTGGGAATCCCCGGCAGCTCAGGCGATGACGCTCGCCGCTCTGGTCTTCCGCTCGGTAAGAAACTTCTCCACCGCAATCGCAGCGGTCGTCGCATCGCCGACTGCCGTGGTCACCTGCCGGGTCAGCTGGACCCGGAGGTCGCCTGCCGCAAAGAGGCCAGGGATCGAGGTTTCCATCCGGTCATTGGTGATGATGTAGCCACTGGCGTCGTGCTGAAAATGCTGCGCCACCAAGCCGGTGTTGGGCTTGAATCCGATAAAAACGAAGGCGCCCGTCACCGCGAGTTCCGACGTCTCACCCGTCACGGTGTTGGCGAGCTTGAGGCAGGTGAGCCCGCGGGGTTCACCGACCATCGCGTCCACCGCGGTGTTCCAGATCACCTCGATCCTCGGATTATTGAACGCCCGCTCCTGTACCACGCGCGACGCACGGAAGCTGTCGCGCCGATGGATCAGGTAGACCTTGCTGGCATAACGGGTGAGGTAATCCGCTTCTTCAACCGCGGCATCACCACCACCGATCACGGCAATCGTCTCCCCCTTGAAGAACGCGCCGTCGCAGACGGCACAATAGGAGACTCCCCGGCCGGCGTATTCGAGTTCGCCAGGGACGCCGAGCTTGGTGGGCGTGCCACCGGCGGTGAGGATCACCGACGGCGCACGAAAGCTGTTGCCACCCGCGACCGCGACCGTGAAGATCTCGTCCTCCCCGCGCACGATCGAGGTCACCTCTTCGGTCCGGATATCGGCACCGAAATGGAGCGCGTGTTCCGTCATCTTCGCCGCGAGGTCCGGTCCGAGGATCGAGATGAATCCGGGATAGTCCTCGATTGTTTCGGTATTGAGGAGCTCACCGCCGGTGAGTCCGCGCTCGAGCAGCAGGGACCTGAGCATCCCCCGCCCGGCGTACATCGCGGCGCAGAGTCCAGCGGGTCCACCCCCCACGATGATCACGTCGAATTCGGTCTCGGTCGTCACAGGCGTTCCCGGCTCAGGTCAGCTCCAGCGGAGTCGCGCGAATATAGAACGTCTGGCCTGCCCGCGGGTTCCCCGGCCGGGGCCGGCCCGACCCGCAGCACCGCCACCGCGCCGTGACAGGCGGAGATCGACCCGATCACGAGCGCACCGCCAGCCGGGGTGTCGGCAACGGTGGCGAGGGAGTCGAGCCCAGAAAATGCGAGGTGCGCCGGGTACATCCCGACGCCGTAGACGGCGTGGCGGCAGGTGAAAAGCGCCGGTTCCGTCGCCATCGGATGCGTGCGACCCAGCAGGCCACTCCACTCCTTTACCGCGTCCCCCATTTCCCAGCTTCGCGGTGCCCCAATGGCGGGGCAGATGGCTGGCTCGACGCAGTGCATCGGACAGAGCCAGTCGGCGAAGGAGACGTAGCGGACACCGTCGGTATGCATTCGGTCGTACGGAGTACCCATCGGCAATTCGGGCCGTACCCGCTCAACCACTCGATCCGGCCACCGCGATCTGGCACGACGCTCCAACCAGTCGGCGAGGAGGTGCGGCATCAGCGGCGTCGGCACGATCGTGTCGCTTCGGCCCCCGGAGTCGCGCTCCCCCGGCACCAGCCAGCCATCCAGGAACTCGCTCCAATCGGCCACCGCAATCACGCGCTGTGCGTCGGGGGGGAGACGTGAAGCTCGTGACTGGGGATCGTGATCCACAATCAGCAGGCGGCGGTACTCGACCGCTCCCTTGGCGCGCGCGCGTTCCAGTTGGCCGAGGTAGAACGACCCATAGCAACCGCCGCCCATAATCGCGACATCGCCCAGGAGCATCATCGGCGCAACAGCCGCCCACCATCTACGACAAGAGTCTCCCCGGTCACGAAATCGCCGTGCTCCAGCAGGTAGAGCAGTGCCTGCACTGCGTCGTTCGGGGTGCCGAGCCGCAACAGCGGCGTGGTCTCGCTCAGGAAGCGCTTCTTCTCGGCATCGTAGTCGTCGGGGACGAGCACGGTCCCCGGTGCAATCGCATTGACGGTGATCTCCGGCGCCAGCGCGACGGCGAGGACCTTCGTCAACATCACCACGCCTGCTTTGCTCACGGAATGGGCGGGATAGTTTCGCCACGGTTCGATCCCGCCGAGGTCGGCGATATTCACGATCTTGCCGCCCACCGCCGCGAGATGTGGAGCGGCCTGCTGCGCCAGGAAGAATGGCGC
>JANLPG010000033.1:0-14391 GCA_031367105.1 Gemmatimonadota bacterium
TATCGGCCAGTACCTCGGGTCTTGTGAGTACGGTGGAAGTGGAGGTCGTGGCGGTTGTCCCTCCGGTGGACTCGATCAGGGTCCGCCCAAGGTTCGCCTCGCAGGATTCCGTCAGCGTAGTTGCCGATGCTGCCGGTAACATCGTTTCCGCGACGCTCCCGGCAGTGCGGTGGGATGTCGGCCTGCCCCCCAGATACGCCGGTTTCTCGACCAGGGTCGTCGCCTTTCGAGGCGGCGACTCGACAGTATATCTCCCGGTGACGACAACGTCGTCGAGTCCCGCAGTGGCGGGAATGACGATCTTCTGCTGGTTCGCGACGCTGGGATGTGACGTCTCGAAGAACACAATAGTCGGGGGACTGGCGCCAGGCACCGCGACGGTGACAGTGACCGCACGGAACCAGCAGTACTCATTCCTGGTGACGGTTCGCTAGCGTGGCCCCATGGTCCGAAAGCTCTCGCTCCGGCTCGGTGGACTGCACCAGCCAGAAGTCGCCTCGTCGGAATCCGATTCGTGACGATCCCCTCCTGCCATCCTTTTCCCGTTCGATTGGCGTGACATTTGGACTGTTTTACACTTCCCATGCTTCATCAGTGCACGACACCACGAACCCCGCCCGACCCAAGTCGTGGCGGGGTTTCGCGTTACGTCATCGGCCCGGCGCAGTCGAAACCACTCCACCGCGCTCCACTTGATCGTGGCTTGACTGGCCAGAAATATCCTACCTCCACTCGTCCGGATCGACGGGGGCGCCGGGGCTCAGCGCGCTCGCCGTCATCCACCTGGCATCCGCACTCCCGAACCCTGACCGGTATCCCAGATGACGATTGCAGGGCGTAACGCCATTCCCGTCGTTCAGGTACGCGACAGAGTTGACAGATCACGGGTTGTGTGTTGTGATCTCGCGAAGTCCCTCGGACCCGGAGGCCGGATGCGGACTCGGACCCCTGCAACGCGAGCCGAGGCGTGACCCCGAACGGCCTGACCCTGCCGCGGCTCCTCGCCATCGCGTTGCGAAGCCGGCGGCGGCGCGACTGGCTTGCCGTGACCGGCATCGCCACCTGCACCGTTCTGGTGCTGGTGATCGTTTCCGCCTTCAGAAGCGTCACGCGTGCGATGGTCGCCTATGTGGACCAGCCCGGCGCAGACGTGTGGGTCTCCCTTCCGGGCACCGACAACCTCATCCGGGGTAGCGCGAGTGGGTTGCTCTCTGTGGACCTGGCGGACTCCCTGCGTGTACTTCCCGGGGTCGCAAACGCCGATCCGGTGCTGAAGGGCTTCATGACGGTGACCACGACTCACGCCCCCTCACGACGCGCCTCCCTGCTCTCGATCCTTTATCGCTCCCCCGATGGTCTCGGAGGGCCCCCTGCGCTGGTGGCGGGCCGGACTCCAGTTGGGCGCCGCGAGGCCGCCATTGACCGCGCCGCCGCGCACCGCCTCGGCGTGGAGCTCGGAGACACTGTCGCCGTCGCCAATCGCAATATTGAAATCGTCGGCATTACGCGGGGCACGAACCTGCTCGCCACCCAATTCATTTTCGCCGACCTCGCGGCATCTGCTGTGTCGAGCGATACGCGGGACAAGGCCTCCTTTATCGTCTTGCGGCTCGAAAGGGGCGCCGAGACCGAAGCCGTTGTGGCGGCGATCTCCGCGCGATTTCCTGACCTGATCGCTCATTCTCGGAGCCAATTCCTCGCCAACAACAAGTCCGAGATCGCGGCGGGATTCGTCCCCCTGCTCACGTTGATGGGAGGGCTCGGGGTCGCCGCTGCCGCCGTGCTGGTCTCCCTGCTCGTCAACGGCGCCACGGCGGAGCGGCATGAGGACATCGTCGTGCTCTTCGCCCTGGGCGCAGAGCTGAGCGATGTGTTGCGCGGCCTGCTCCGGGGAACGCTGCGGCAGGCGGGTCTCGGCTGTGGGCTCGGTGTGTTGTTGGCGTTGGGATTGGGAGTATGGCTGGACCGTTGGTTTCCAGAGATTCCGCTCACCCTGACGCTGCTCGACACCGTCGGTGTGGTGGCCATCTTCGCCGCCGCCAGCGTGTTCGGGGCGGCAATCCCGATGCTCGGCCTGCAGTCGGTCGATCCGATGGAGGCGTTCCGCGGATGACCCCCCTCTCGCTCGATCGCATCTCGCAGGACCGCGGCGTTGGCCGGCGTCGGCATCGAGTGCTTCACGATGTTTCGCTGACGATCGCACCCGGAGAGTTTGTCCTCCTCGAAGGCCCGAGCGGGGCGGGCAAGAGCACCCTGCTCGGCGTCGCGGCCGGGATGCTCACCCCCGCGGAGGGGAGCGTGACCCTGGTCGGCATGGAGCTCGGACGACTCTCCCCTGCCGCGAGACGTCGGCAACGCGCCCGCACCCTCGGCTTTGTCTTCCAGCGATCCAACCTCGTCAGTGGCTTGACCGCCCTCGATAACGTCCGGCTGATGGCCGAAATCGCCGGGGTGCCGAGCCCGGAGGCGAAGCGACGAGCCCGCGACCTGCTCGAGCGGGTCGGACTCGGCTCTCTCGGGAGTCGACTTCCCCACGAACTCTCGGGTGGCGAGGAACAGCGGCTCGCGATCGCCCGGGCGCTGGTGCACCGCCCCGCGCTTGTGCTGGCGGACGAGCCGACCTCCAGCCTCGACGGCCAGATCGGCCGCACCGTCGCGGAGCTCCTCGCTACGCTGGCGCGGGAGCACGATACGGCGGTGCTTGTTTCCACTTACGACCCCCGGCTTGCCCCGTACGCTCAGCGGCGCATCGCCATTCTCGACGGTCGACTCACCGCTCCGTCGGCGATTGCGCATCCCTCCCCCACCGAATCAAAGGAGTGACACTCATGACGACCGCGCAGGCTCCGAGCCTCACCGACCAGCAGCGCTCCGTGTATGCCGACATTCTCTCGCAGGCGGTCACAGGCGAACTGATCGGGATGGCCAATTACGCCGCGATGTGCCAGCTCTTCGACAACCCTGCCGATCAGATTGACTCAGTCGAGCATGCCGCCAACGAGTGTGGACATGCCGCGGCGTTCCGACAGGCCGCGATCGACCTCGGAGTCGTCGCCATCGAAAACCTCGAGGCGCACTACTGGAATAAGATTCGTCAGGCCTTCCTCGGTCACGTGGCGCGACGGGACACCCTCGCCTGCCTCGTGGTCCAGGAGGTGATGCTCGAGTCGTTTGCGGTCTCGATGTATCACGCCGTCGGTGCCGTCGCCCCGGACCCACTGGGAACCATCTTCCGGGAGATCGGCGACGAAGAGGAAGGCCACGTCGACCATGCGATCGAGGAATTGCAGGCGGCCCTGCACGCCGATCGTGACGGCTTCGAGGCCAAAGTCGAGCAACTCCACGACGAGGTGATGACGATCCTCGCCGAGATGGTGGCTGCCCGAGATACGGTGCCGACGTGTGGGCTCTGCCACGGGGAATGCGTCAAGGGCTCGCTTGGGTTGGTCGGACTCGATCGCGCTACCTTGCGCGGCCAGGCCCTCAACCTCTATCTGCGGATCCTCGACCGCATCGGTGTCCGCGGGGAGCGCTCGCTGGCGTGGGTGGCCAGGTTGCCGACGTGATCCAGTCGGAGAGGGTGGGGGAGGCGGAATTCGCGCTGATCGGCCACCAGGAGAACTGGCCCCAGATCGCCGAGATCGTCCGCGGGCTGCGTCCGCTCGGCAGCGCGGAACTGCCTCTCGACGAGATCCGGTCGATCGTCCCGTGGATTCCGCCGCGCACCGTGAGCCGGGTCAGGGTCGAGTCCTATCCCCGGCAACGGGAGGCGGCGGGGGTCTATATCGACACCTTCATCACTCCGGATGAACTCGCATCGGGCACCCTGCGGCCGCTGCTTGCCAAGGTGCACGCCGCCGCGGATGTGGCCGCGCGCGAGGGCGCCCGCATCGCCTCACTCGGCGGATTCACCTCGATCGTGCTGGAACGCGCACTCGGAGAGCTCCGCCAGCCGCTCGCGTTCACCACGGGCAATACCCTCACCGCGGCGCTGCTTGTTCACGGCATCACCGCCGCCGCCGCCAAGATCGGCATCACGTTGGCGGAGGCCGATGTGGTGATCGTCGGGGGCACCGGGGATATCGGTTCCGGGTGTGCGCGCTGGCTGGCCCCGCGGGTGGGTCGACTCCAGCTCGCCGCCCGTCATCACGGTCGACTCGCCGCGGACGTGGGTCGTCTGCGTGTCACGGGCCACAACGTCACCGCGGTGACCGACCTCAATGCGTCGATCGGACGAGCCGATGTGGTCCTCGCGGTTGCGAGCATGGTCGCACCAAGCGTCGATGCTGGGATTGCACCATCTGGTGCGCTGCTGTGCGACGCCGGCTATCCCAAGAACCTCATCGTCGCAGGCCGCGAGCCGCGTCACATCTTCTGGGGCGGGATGGGAGTTGCTCGTGGCGGGATCCGCAGTGACGACGGCATGCTCGAGCGGTTCTACCGCTTCCCCGTCACGAACGTCGGCCACGGCTGCATGCTCGAGGCACTGCTGCTGGCGCTGGCTCAACGGTACGAACCGTTTTCCACCGGTCGCGGCAACATCACCCCTGCACGGATCGACGAGATTTGGCGGCTCGCCCAGGAGCATGGATTCGCGTTGGCACCATTCTTCAATGGGAGTGGCCTGTGGCGCGCGACCACGATGCCGACGGTGGCGGCATGATGATCCGCGAGGCCAGTCCCGACGACGGTCCGATGCTCGTCGACTTCTTTCGGGATACGCCGATCGCGGCGGGAACCACGTTCGCGTTCGACCGCGGACCGGACTTCTTCGCGTTGCTCCGCGCCCAGGGGGAGCACCGGACCCTGTTGATGCATGACGGAGGCCGGCTGGTGGGGACCGCCACGGTCCTCTGGCACCGCGCGCATGACGGCGATCGGGTGGTGCGCTTGGGCGAAGTGCGTGACCTCCGGCTCGGCCGGGGGCACCGGGGTGGACGCTCCGCCTGGCGACTGCTCGCCGCCGTGCATGACGTGCTTCGCGAAATCGTCGTTGATTCTGTGGTGTCGCTGATCAGCGATGCCAATCGAGACGCGATCCCCATGGCGAGCGGCCGGTTGGGATTGCTGCGACTGGCCCCCACGACCCGGTACCTGAGCGCGCACTACCTCGGGTGGCTGGCCCCGCAAGCGCGACGTTCACCATGGCGTGTCACCCCTGCCAAGGACGGCGATGGCGAGGCGCTGATGGGGCTGTTCAAATCGGGGCGCCGAGCGCTCCGATTTGATCCGGTCGAAGGCCCCATGTGGCCGGATCCCAGCGGTCGGAGCAGCGCGTGGTTGGCGCGTGATCGGCGCGATCGGCCGGTGGGGGCGCTGCTTCTCTGGGATGGTGAGGCCGTCCGGCGGATCCGGGTGACGCACTATGACTGGCGGGAATGGCCATTACGCCTCCTCTCGCACGCCGCAGGTCTGCTGCGGGTGACGGTACCCCTGCCGCCGCCGGGCGGCGTCCTTCGCACCTGGGCATCGCGTGGGTTCGCGGTGGAGTCGCACGATCCGCGACTGGTGCGCGCGCTACTCGGGGCAGCACTCCGCGCAGCGGCGCGCTCCGGGCGCCATGTGGTACAACTCAATCTCCGCGAATCTGATCCAGTGATCCCGCTGCTGCCGAGCTGGCCGAGGTCGCTGCACCACTCCACGGTGTACGCAGGTCCGCTCCACGCCGACCCACGCTCGCCATCACCGATTGGAGACGTCCATGCCGACATCGCCCTCGCCTGAGGCATCACCGTACGGCGGTCGCCTGATGTTCGCGCAGTCGTGGGAGGACCCGCTCTGCGATCTCCTGGCGTTGACGCCACGCAGAGGAGAGCGCCTGCTCGCCATTACCTCCGGTGGCGACAATGTCCTCCACTTTCTCCTCGCCGACCCGGGGGAGGTAATCGCGGTCGATCTCAACCCGCTCCAGAACCTCTTGCTTGAACTCAAGATCGCGGCGATCCGACACCTCGACCACGGTGCGATGCTCGAGCTACTTGGCGTGCGGCAATCCTCCCGCGGGGCAGCGCACTGGTATCAAGCACTCCGCCCGGAACTCAGCGATGATGCGCGGCGCTGGTGGGATGCCAATGCCGTGCTCCTCAATCGGGGCGTGTTGACACAGGGAGGATTCGAGCGGTATTTCGCAATGCTCCGGCCAGTGATCCGCACCGTGGTGGGGCGCGCCACGATTGAGCGATTGTTCACGATCGCCGACCCCGCTGAGCAGCGCCGATTTTTTGAACAGGAATGGAATGGTTGGGGATGGCGCACGCTGATGCGAATTGGCTGCAGTCGCCCCGTGCTGGGTCGGCGCCTGGATCCGTCATGGTTCACCGACGAGACCATCCCCGACGCCGGTGTCCATTTTTCGCGCCTCGCCGAGCATGCGATCGCCGAATTGCCGACGCCGTCGAACTATTTCCTGGCGATGATCATGCGAGGCGCCTATCTCAACGAGCGCGCCGTCCCGGCTTATCTCCTGCCGGAGCATTTTGAGGTGCTGCGATCGCGCGTAGACCGAGTGCGCATGGTGACCTCAGATATTGCCGCGGCGCTCGAAGCGGAACCCGCCGGCAGTATCGACTGCCTCGCGCTGTCGAACGTCTTCGAGTACAGCCCGATGGCGATCTTCGATCGCGGTCGCGCCGCACTCCGTCGCGTCGCGCGCCCCGGAGCACGATGTTCGCTCCGAAATCTTCTCGCCCCGCGCCGATTAGCGGACGACCCGGCCTTCGTTGTCGCCCAGCCCAGCAGTCGCGAACTGCAACAGGCCGATCGCGGCTTCATCTACTCGCGCTTCGAGGCGGCGACGCTCGCGGAAGACACGGCGTGACCCGTGCTCCATTGACGCAGATCGAGTCCGCCGCCGAGTGGGCGGTGGGGATGCGACTCGCCGATGTGCCCGCGGAGACGATCGAACTCTCGAAAAGTCAGATCGCCAACATCATCGCGGCGATCATCGCCGGTTCGGCATCGGCCGCCGGCCAGGCGATCTGGAGGGCCGTCGGGCCGGTCGCTTCGTCGGGCCCCTGTCCGGTCATTCCGACGGGGGTGCGGTTGGCGCTCAACGACGCGCTCTATCTGCATGCTTCCTGGGCCAATGCCCTCGAGCTGGACGACTTCCACTTCCGAGGACACCTCGGACCGGCCAGCGTCGTGGTGCCGCTCACCCTCGGGGGGTTCCTCGGCTCCAGCGGCGAAGAGATCCTCCGGGCACAGGTGATCGCGAACGAACTCGGCGGGCGACTCGGGTGGGCGATCACCGCAGAGGTACGCCACGGCCACCAGCGCTCGTATTTGCTTCGCTTCAGCGCCGCTGCCGCCGCCGCGAGCCTACTGGGACTCGATGTCCGTCAGTTCGCCACCGCGCTCGGTATTGCGATGACCCAACCGGAACTCGCCCTGCATCCGGGGATGTTCTCGCCCGACACGAAGGTCCTCTCGGCCGCAGCCGGCGTGGTCGAGGGGACCCGAGCGGCGTCACTGGCCCGGGCCGGCATTACGGCGGCCACGGACATCCTCGAACATTCTGCTGGATTCTATCGGCAGTTTACGATGCACCGGGACGTGCCGAGCCCGTTCGTCCAGCTCGGCGAGGCCTGGTGCACCGATGCCATGTCCTTCAAGCGCTATTCGGCGTGCGCGTACGCCTCGGGCTGCGTCGACGCGGCACTCCAACTTCGTCGGGGTGCCGAATTCGACGCCGAAGCAATCGCCAGTTTCGAGATCGCCTCGTCGCTCCCGGCGTTGATCATGGAGCGGCTGGCCCGACCGCACGAGGATGGCGTGCTCACTCCCGTCAACGTGCAGTTCTCGATCATCCGCTCGGTGGCGGCCGCCCTGCACCACGGTGATCTCCGGGGGATTCATTTCCGCCCTGAAGTCTTTGCGGCGGCGGTCCCCAGCATCGCTTCGCTGGCAGAACGTGGCACCCTTACCCACGACTGGCACCTGACGATCGAGCAGCTGCGGGGCATCGACGCCGGAATGCCAGAGGTCGGCGGATCGTCGGCCGACATGTGGCAATTTCATCGAACGTCGCTCGAGTTCCGGCGCCTCTTCGGTACCGCGAGCGCCCTCGGCCTCGGTGATGTCCCCCGCCTCCTAGCCTTGCCTCACGCGGACCGTAGCTACTTCGCGCACCGTTGGTGGCGAAGCCTCCGCAACAACTTGTCGGGGGTGCCGCAACATGACATGCGGCAGGTCGGTGACCTGAGCAAGCTCTCCTGGCGGATGGGGGGGCGGGTCACTGTCGCCCTTCACGACGGCAGGCGGCTCTCGGCTGAGCAGGTGATTCCGCCGGGGATGGCGGGCGACCCTGATCGACATGCGGTAGTCCACGAGAAGTTGTTGGTTGAGGCCGGCCCGTATCTGACGGAGCAACGAGCCGACAGACTGTGGCACACGATTCGGGAGATCGAGGTCACCACGGCTCTCGAACTCATCCTGCTCGCCACCATGGAGCGAGGAGAACCAGATGCGGAAATCCATTGACGGACGAGACGTCCACAAGTTCCACCCCCGCAACGTGTTGTTGGTGGCGATCACCCAGCACGACGAGGAGTGGTACGAGGCCGAGGTCGCGCATGACGTCGACCATCCGTTCTTCTTTGAGCATCCACTCGACCACGTCCCGGCGATGTTCCTGGTTGAGGCCGGTCGCCAACTTGGTATCGCGATTGCCCACCTGTTCCTTGGTGTACCTCGGGACATCCTGTTCGCGACTGAGTCCTTCGATATCCGTTTTACGGCGTTCGCCGAGCTGAGCGCCCCAATCACCATTCGGGCGCGGATCACCGATCGGCGATACCGAAAAGGCGAGCTCACCCACCTCCGGCTGGACGGCGTGTTCCACCAGGCGGGTGTCTCGCTGGGCACCATGGGAGGGAGCTGCCTCATGTTGAAGCCCGCGGTCTGGCACAGGTATCGCAAGACGGAGCGGGCAAAGATGCCCGAATGACGCGCGTACTCCTCACAGGCGCCACGGGGTTTGTGGGACGGCACATCGTGCCACGGCTGCTGGCGGATTCTCGAGTCTCGTCAGTCCGGTGTCTCGCATTCCGTCAGATCCCGGCCATCCGCGATGATCGCCTTGAGGTGGTCCGAGGCGACCTCGCCGATCCCGCGTCTCTGAACGGGCTCACCGAGGGCGTCGACGCGGTATTGCACGTGGCTGGGCACGTTGGTGAGGACGCGTCCATCTGCCGCGGCGTCAACGCGGTTGGCACGAAGACGCTCTGTGACATGGCTCAGGGCACTGCCTGGGGCAGGTTTCTCTACGTGAGCAACGCGGCGGTCTATGGTTGGGCCTCGCACGCCGGTGCAGGTGAGGACGACGTGGAGGTTGCGCCAGCCACGCCGACCAGTCGATCGCGCGCCGAAGCGGAGCAATACGTTCTCGGCGTAGACGGAACGGTGATCCGTCCCCTTTTCGTGTATGGCGATGGCGACACGCGTTTCGTGCCGTTGTTGTCGCGGGCATTGGCCCGCTCACCGGTGATGGTTGGAGGTGGCAGGGCCCGGGTGTCTGCGATCGCGGTCGAGGAGCTCGCGCGCGCACTGGTCGAGTTGTGCCTGGATCCCGATCGTCGCGGACTCCATCGGGTGTTTCATGCCAACGACCAGCGGCCGGTCTCGTTGCGGGAGATCGCCGAGGTCCTCCATCGGAGTCACGGTGTTCGGATCCCGAGGTGGAGTGTGCCGTACCCCGTCGCGCGGCTGATGTTGCGGATGTTTCGGCCATCGGCCATGGGAACGTCCGGGTGGAACTCCACCGCAGCGCACCGACTCTTTCTGATGAGTCGAGATCACTGGTACGACGCGTCGCGGCTCTGGAACCGGTTGGGGTGGCAGCCTTCGGGGTCGCTGCTGACGCGAATGGGGGCTGCGGCCGAGTGACGGTCCGAACTTCGACGACTGGATCGATTCCCGGGCGATCCATGCCGCGGGCACTTCTGGCGTCACGTTTTGGAGCGACAACGCAAAACCCCACCGCGCCTGACGCATGGTGGGGCTTTGTATTGGCTCATGGGCCCGGCGCGATTCGGGCCGAAGGCGAGCGAGCCCGCGGGGCGGGCGCAGCTCCACGCGCGACCTCTTGCTCTGGGGCGTTGTTCGCAAGCGCCCATGGGCTTGACTCCCGCTTGACTCCATTCGCCGATTGTTCCTTCCGGCAAACCAGATTGCCGTCCGGATCCAGTGCGGGCGGTATGACCGTCCCTCGCTGGCAACGTACTTCCAGTCCTCAGGTCTCTGAAATGGAGTCTTCCATGTTGACCCGCGCCTTGCTGTGGTCTTGCCTGTTGTTGGCCGCCTGTGGCGGGGGCAGTATCACTCTTCCTTCGGCTGCCGTCGGACCAATCGGGCCGTTTCCTGCTGGTGTAACCGGGCGGATTGCGTTCGTGACCACCGACGTAGTTCTCGTCTCGTCAACAAGCCACGTCGAGACCAAGGTACACGTGATCGACGTTGCTCGTCGCGCGGATCGCATCATCTTCACGATTCGTGATGTGTACGTCGAAGGTCTCGCTTGGGCGCCGGACGGTGAACACCTCGTGATGCAGACCTACCGCTCCAAACCCTTTGGTCCGAATGGAGAAAACCGGAACATTAGTCAGCTCAACCGTCTGAGCCTTGCCGGCGAAGATAGAGTGATGTTCGATGGGTTAGGTCCAGAGTATCATCCAGCGTACAGCAGCACTGATGGAAGGCTTGCGTACTTCGCTGGGTGGAGTACCGATGCGACATCGGGCATCTTCATTGATGGCAGTCCTGTACAAGCGCTGCGTTTCTGGAATAACAACAGCTATCTCGCATGGGCACCCGATGGCAGCAGCCTGCTCTACACGGAGCAGGCTTCCGGTCTTTGGCGGCTCAACCTCGCGACTGGGTCCGTTGCACAGCTGGTCGTACCTGAGAACGGTGATGTGATCGTGTATCCAACCGTCTCGCCGGACGGGACTCGCATCGCGCTTATGCGGTACGCCGGCAGCCGGCAGCATCAGGAGATCTGGACCGTATCGGCAACAGGCTCTGATGCGAAGCAGATGACGTCGGGGTGCAGCGACAATCTCCCGGCGTGGGTGCCTGGGGGGGCGTACGTCGCCTTCGCTCGTACCTGTAGCGGCGCGGCGACGGGGATCTACATCGTTCCACACGCCGGGGGAACGCTGATCCGCGTGGTTGCAATATCCAATTCCATAAGCGGCCTGGTCTGGTCTCGTTGACCTGGGGTCCCACTGTTGGCCATTAAGCGCCCCTAGCCGCAGGGGGATGGTCAGATCACTCGCCCGACCTCCTCAGTTCTTGACGCTCGCTTGACAGGTACGTGGGAGATTGAAGTGACCTCAACAGTGGAGTCCGTCATGCGACACCGCCAGCTCGTCTTGATGTTTTGCCTCCTCACGACCCCGGCCTACGGACAGTCTGCAGGGCAGCTGGGACTGGGTCAACGGATCTGGGTTCGCTCAACCGTGGGCCCGGGGGCCCTCGATGGGGGGGTCCAGGGGACACTGGTGGGGGTAAGCGGTGACTCGGTCCAGCTCCGGCTCACCCCGGACAGCCCGCCCACGGCGGTGTTCGTTGGGCCACAAAGCCAGCTCTTCCTCTTCAGCGGTCGTCGGTCGTCGGCGGGAAAGGGCGCGCTCATCGGTGGACTTGTCGGAGCAGGGATGGGGGCACTCATCGGGTTCACGAGTAGTGGCGCTGAAGGCCCGTTATTGGATCGCGGCTCGGCTGCGGTTGTTGTAGGCACACTAGGTGGCATGGTCGGTCTCTTGGGCGGCCTGGCGTTCGGTGCGATGAGTTCCCACGACACCTGGACCCGCATCTACTGGAAGAGCGCCGCCCGTCCGGTCATCTCGCCAAGTCCACACGGAGTCGGAATCGGGCTGTCGCTTCCGTGGTGAGCGGCGAGCGCGGTGCGGTCTGCCTTTGCGCCACCGAAGGATCTCAGGCTCCACCGCGCTCCATCGCCATGTGACCACGCGGCCTCACCCAGGCGGTCCTGTGCGGGCCGTGTGGTCTTCACCTGACTGCACAGCAGCTCCGGTCCTCAGGCTCCTTTCTCGGGGGTTCACCATGGCGACTCGTATCGTGCTCGGTTCCTGGCTGTTGTTGGCTGCCTGTGGTGGGGACAACGGCACTGGGGCGCCGCCTCCAGTCAAGCCGGTCGCTGCTGTCCTCGTGAGTCCGTCGGCCCTCAATGTGCTCATGGGGCAGAACGGCACGCTTACCGCTCAAGCGAAGGATGCGAGCGGGTCGGTATTGGCCGGCCGGACGTTCGTCTGGTCCAGCTCAGCGCCAGCGATCGCCACCGTCTCGACGGCGGGTGTGGTGACCGGAGTGGCGGTTGGGACTGCCACCGTGTCAGCGGCGTCAGAGGGACAGACCGGGACGGCCACGATCACCGTCTCCCCGCAGCCAACTACAACGATCACCCCGGTCTCGCCACTGACATCGATCGGGACTGCCGGATTCCCCCTGGCCCCGAATCCGAGCGTGAAGGTGGTTGACCAGGACGGAGCGCCTGCCGCCGGAGTGCTGGTGACCTTTGCGGTCGCTTCCGGTGGCGGCAGTGTGACAGGAGGTTCGCAGACGACCAATCTGTCTGGCATCGCCGCGGTTGGGAGCTGGACGTTGGGCAGCCTCACCGGTGCGAACACCCTGACCGCGACCGTTGTCGGCCTCCCGCCTGTCCTTTTTACCGCCACCGGCAGGATGGTGCTGAGTGTGGCACCGGCCATTGCCGCCGCCGCGCCGAACGTCATGGTCGGCTTCACCGTCAGGGATCAGGTGGACCCTGCCCAGACGGTCGTGTGGCGGGTAAATGGCATCAGCGGCGGCACACCGGCAGTGGGCACCGTTTCCGCCAGTGGGCAGTACAGTGCGCCGGCAACCATCCCGCCGGGTGATTCCGTCGTGGTGAGCGCAGTCCTCACCACGGACGCGACGGTGACCAGCTCCGCCACGGTGTTCTTCGTCCCGGATCTCACGACCAAAGACTATTACGTCCCCATCCCACGGGTGGTGGATCTCACCAGGCCGGCACCTACGCGGTTCCTCCTGGTGCCGCCAGCTTCGGCGACCTCGGTCACCTATGTGCCGGTTGCAGGCCCCGCGGTAGCCATCCCGTCGATCGGCAATGGCGTCCTCTCGTTCGAGGTGAGCGCTGCGTCGGCCACCGCGGGATACCAAAATGGCACGCTTCACAATGTTGTCGGCTTTCTTGACTACCGGGATGCCGGCGGCAATATGCTGAAGCGTGGCAATCTGTCCGTCAACGTGCGCGATGCCACGATGCCCGACGTAACAATTACGACCCTGGCCGCTGATGCACAACGGAGCCCGTACGTGCTCAACCTGCGGCTGGACATGGCGACGAACAGCCCGACCAGTGTGGTCGTCTCGCGCACGCTCCAACTGCTCGGCGGCGATCAGTTCGATTTCGTCGCTGTTATCGCAACAGTAACCACGTTCAACAACCGCTATTACCTAGGGCTCCGCAACGATGTGGGTGGCATCGGGTTGTCAGTGTATGACAACAGCGTGACGTGGGGCGGCACGGGCCGGCTGCGCGGCGTGATCAACTACCCAATTGATAGTTATTTTGACGGCGCTGAACAGGCCATGATTCATGAAATGGGGCACGCGTGGATCAATTTCGCCTCGACCGACACGGTGCTGGCCTCGGGGGTGCCCCATTGGCCAGCCTCGACGATGGCGCTCGGCGCAATGGGGTTCAGTATCCCCGGGTCTGGTGCGGGTGGAGCTTTCCCATGGTCGTTGACCCCCAATGGGGTCGGTACGGTCCGCATCAACCGGGCGACGGCCTCCGATCGCTTCACTCCCCTCGATCTCTACGTGATGGGCCTGCTACCGCCCGATTCCGTGCCGGTCATGTATGTCCTGCCGGCGACCGCCGATCCGAACAGCTTCGTTGATGGCATGACATCGGCGGCAACGAGCTACACCATCGCCGACTACATCGCGAGCCAGGGTGTCCGGACGCCGGCAAGCACGGCGGCTCCGCGCGCGTTCGCCACGGCCGTGATCGTGTTGACCTATGGCCGGCTGATGACGAGGTCGGAGATGGCGTTCTTCGACGCGGCGGCCTCTCGAGCTGAGACCAGTGTTGCGCTACGGGCTGTCACAGGTCTGACCACGGTCGACGCTTCCGGGTTCTTTCTGGCCACCGGTGGGCGTGCGACGCTTCGGACTCGCCTTCCTTAGCCTGAAAATCCCCGCAACGAGCTCACTCGGTGCGGGGTTTTCATGTTTTCTGTATGGGCCCGGGCAGATTCGAACTGCCGACCTCTTGCTCCGGAGCATTACTAACGAGCGCCCACCAGCGCCAGTAAGCGCGTTGCAGGTGGTTTGCCGCTTGTGGGCACTGGCACGCGCTCGTGG
>JANLPG010000051.1:0-16999 GCA_031367105.1 Gemmatimonadota bacterium
CTTCGCAACCAGCTGGAATTTGCCAAGCAGCGCTGCAATGTGGGGCCGGGGGTGGAACTGGCGCCGTCGCGGCCAGACTCACTCCGGAGCAAGCCGGTGGTCGAGCCCGCGCCGCATCGGCCGGATTCGCTGCGGATGAAAACCGACAACGCTCGCCCCCCCGCAACCAGTGCTCCCAGCACCGGTCCGTGGCGCATTCAAGTCGCGGCCATCAGCGACAGGGCGGCGATCCGCCGCGCAATCCAGAAAATCGAGCAGGCCGGTTTCAAGGCCTATCAAGTCGCGGGACCCCGCGGACTCATCAAGGTACAGGCAGGTCCGTTCAAGAGTCGCGAAGCCGCCGCCGCGAAGGTGAAGACACTGAAAACGACACTCGGCGGGGCGCCGTTTGTCGTGCGAGTTCCGTAACAAGTCGCGTGTCCGAACCCGCCGCTACGCCGCTCCTCGCCCAGTATCGGGAGATCAAGTCGCGTCACCCTGACGCGATCCTCTTCTTCCGGATGGGCGACTTCTACGAGATGTTCTACGAGGACGCGCAGGTCGCCGCGCGCGCGCTGAACATCACGCTGACCGCCCGCGGCGACGGCGTTCCGCTCGCGGGGGTCCCGGTCAAGTCCGCCGCTGGCTATCTCCGGCAGTTCGTCGCACAGGGTTTCCGCGTCGCGATCTGTGAGCAAGTGGAGGACCCCAGGCTCGCCAAGGGGATTGTCAAGCGCGCCGTGGTCGAGACCGTCACTCCCGGCGCCTTCCTCGACGAAGACTGGACTCCTGGCTCCCGCAACAACTGGCTGGTCGCGGTGACCGCTGGCGAAGCCTCCTGCGGCGTGGCGGCCCTCGATCTTTCGACCGGAGAGTTTCTGCTCGAGACCGTCGCCGCCGACGGGCTCGCCGAGGCGCTCGGCCGGCTCGCACCCGCCGAAGTGATTGTGCCGAAGGAGAGCGACGTCCCGCTCGAAGAGGGCGTCTTGCGCACGCCGCGCGAGCGCTGGGAGTTCGATGCCGGCCTCGCCGCCGAAGAACTCGCCCGCCGGCTCAACCTCGCTTCGCTCGACGGCCTCGGCCTCTCTCCCGACGATGCACCGGCGGTGGGTGCGGCCGGTGCACTGCTCCGCTATGTGGTCGAGTTGCAGCCGCAGGGCTTGCCGCAACTCGGCCGCCCCACGGTCCGGCGCAGCGACGACCTCTGCTGGCTCGACGAGATGACGCGGCGCAACCTCGAACTGGTGGAGCCGCTCCGCGCCGGCACCAAAGGCGTCACGCTGGTGGAGACCCTTGACCGGACGATGACGTCGATGGGCGCACGGCTGCTGCGCCAGTGGGTGCTCTCGCCGCTCCGCGACCCCGGAAAAATCAACGACCGACTCGATGCCGTCGGCACGCTGGTCGCCGCCGGCAGGCTCCGCGCGGAGTTGCGAACGGCCCTCGACGGCGTGCGCGATGTCGAGCGCCTCGCGGCTCGCGCCGCATCCGGCCGCGCCAACCCGCGCGAACTTGGTGGGTTGCGGGATTCCTTCATCAAGCTTCCGGCCGTCCTCGCGACCGTCCGCGAATTGGCTGGCGAAAACCCTCCAGCCCTGATCGCGCATATCGAAGCCAGGCTCGACGTACTCAGCGACCTGGCGGGCACGCTCTCCGCGGCATTGGTTGAACGCCCACCGATCGCCATCACCGATGGCGGCGTGATCGCCCCGGGCTACGACGTCGAGCTCGACGCTCTGCGCGATCTGCGGGACAACGGGAAGCAGTCACTCGCCAGCATCCAGCAGCGGGAGCGGGATCGTACCGGGATTTCGTCGCTCAAGGTCTCGTTCAACCGGGTCTTCGGCTACTACATCGAGATCACCAACGCCAACGCCGCCAACGTCCCCGCCGACTACGAACGCCGGCAAACGCTGACCAATGCCGAGCGCTATGTCACCCCCGAACTCAAGGATTACGAGGCCAAGGTCCTCGGCGCCGAGGAACGGATCGCCCAGCGCGAGGGGGCCCGCTTCAGCGAGCTGCGCGATCTGGTGGGGGGGGCGATCACCCGGATCCAGGAGACCGCCCGGCTCCTCGCCCGGCTCGATGTGCTCGCCTCCCTCGCCGAGACGGCGGTCGTGGAGCGCTATGCCCGGCCGGTGGTCCACGACGGCTACGAGCTCACCCTGATCGGGAGCCGCCATCCGGTGATCGAGCGGATGATGGCCCGGGAGCGCTTCGTCCCCAACGACGTCCATTTCGATGAAGCCGCCAGGGTCCTGCTGGTCACCGGCCCCAATATGGCCGGCAAGAGCACCATCCTCCGGCAGATCGGCCTCAACGTCCTGATGGCGCAGCTGGGAAGTTTCGTGCCGGCCGAGTCGGCCAGTATCGGGGTCGCCGACCGACTCTTCACCCGGGTCGGTGCAAGCGATAACCTCGCCCGCGGGCAATCGACCTTTATGGTCGAGATGAGCGAAACCTCAGCCATCCTTCACAACGCCACCTCCAGGTCCCTGGTCCTGCTCGATGAGATCGGGCGAGGAACCAGCACCTACGACGGCGTCGCCATCGCCTGGGCGGTCAGCGAACACCTCCACGATCGGATCGGTTGCCGGACGATGTTCGCGACGCACTACCACGAGCTGATGCAGCTTCCCGAGAAGCTCGCCCACGCCCGTAACCTCAACGTTGCCGTCCGGGAGTCAGGACACGGAATCGTCTTCCTCCACCGCCTCGAGGCGGGAGGGACCGACCGTTCGTACGGCATCCACGTCGCCCAACTCGCCGGCCTGCCCGGCTCGGTCGTCGACCGCGCCAAGGAAGTCCTCAGCACCCTGGAAACCGGCCACCGAGTCGTCCCGGGCGAGCCGCCGAAAGCGCCTGATCCCACCCAGCCGTCGCTCTTCGACCCGGGCCCCGAGCGAGGCGTGGGGCCCTCTTCCGAGCAACGCCGGGACGCGGCGATGGCGGCCCAGCTCAGAGCCCTCGATCCCAATGCGCTCACCCCGATCCAGGCGCTTCAGGAGCTCGCCAGATTGCGTGACGCGCTCGAAGATTCCTAGGTAATACATCGTTGCAGTAATCCCCAAAAGACGTTATGGTGATTACGTGCCTAGCGCTGCCGGAGTCCTCTGTCTCGACTTTATCCACCTCGCCGGCAGCGCCGAGGAGTTCCTCGAGTGCGGCCCCCTCGCACCGCGAGCCCAGCTGGAAATTCGCCGGTTCCGGAGTGCGCTCCAGCGCTTGCTCGACGCCGAGGCGCGTGGGGTCGGTGCCAGCGAAATCGACCTGGTGGCCCTCAATCGAATTCTCTCCCGGGCGGGCGGAAAACGCGGGCTTCGGCCCACAGTTCGGGGGTACGGCTGGGGCTGGTTGAGCGACGAGGTCGACGAGCTCCCTCGCCTCCTTTGGCCGATCGCCTGGTCGGCGGCCCGACTGCTCGACTCCCCCGATCTTGTCCGGTTGAAGGGGTGCGATGGCTGTGGCCGACTCTTCCTCGACGGCTCCCGGAACCGGTCACGGCGGTGGTGCGACAAAGGGGGGTGTGGCAATCGAGCGAACGTCGCTCGTTTCCGTTCCCACAGACGCTGACCATCGCCGAGAGGCAACACGACACCTCCCGACCCACGCCATCCCCGGTAGCCTCCCCAGATGCCGATTAGGTTCCAGCTATGACCCGTGTTTCTTCGTTCGTGCTCCTCGCCGTGCTCGCGACCGGGTGCAGCAAGAAGCCTCCGGCGGAAGCGCCGATCACCCCCGCCGTGCCCGTGCCTGGTCAACCGGAAATCGCTTACCCGGCCGACCTGTTCAATCGCCGGATCCAGGGCGAAGTGGTGCTCTACCTGATCGTCGATACCGCCGGCACTGTGATCCGTGACTCCACCCGGATCGCCACGTCGAGTGGTCAGGCGGCCTTCGACGCCGCCGCCCTCCAGGCGGCTCAGTCGCTTCGCTTCACCCCGGCACGCCAGGGTGACCGGCCGGTAGTGGCTCCGATCCAGGTACCGATCCGCTTCACGCTCCCCGATTCTCTCCTGAGCCCCAAGGACTCCATCCGATGACGTCGCCCCACCCGACGCCGTACGCCTCCGTCCTCGATACCGTCGGTCAGACCCCGCTCATTCGCCTGTCGCGGATCGCCTCCGGACTACGGACGCCGATCTATGGCAAGGCGGAATACGCCAACCCGGGCGGGTCGGTGAAGGACCGGATCGGACTGGCGATCATCGAAGGGGCGGAAAAGTCGGGTGAGCTCAAGCCGGGCGGCACCATCGTCGAGGGCACCAGCGGCAACACCGGCGTCGGCCTCGCCATCGCCGCTGCCATCAAGGGCTACCGCTGCATCTTCACGATGCCGGACAAGATGAGCCAGGAAAAGGTTCGCCTGCTGAAGGCGTACGGTGCCGAGGTGGTGATCACGCCGACCGCAGTACCGCCCGACCACCCTGAGAACTACGTGATGAAGGCGAAGCAGATCGTTCACGACACCCCGGGTGCGGTGCTCGCCAACCAGTTTTACAACCAGCTCAACCCCGAGGCACACTACGCCACCACCGGCCCAGAACTCTGGGCCCAGACCGGCGGCAAGATCACCCACTTCGTCGCCGGAGCCGGCACCGGCGGCACGGTGAGTGGCGCGGGCAAGTTCCTGAAAGAGCGGAACAGCAAGATTCGGGTGATCGCTGGCGACCCGGTTGGCTCGCTCTACACCAACTACCATCGCACCGGCACCCTCGGCACCGATGGCGCACCCTACAAGGTCGAGGGGATCGGCGGCGACAAGGCACCCACTGCGGTCTGGTGGGACCTCATCGATGAATTCCGGCAGGTCTCCGACAGGGACGCGATGGCTACCGCCCGGCGAATGGCACGCGAGGAGGGGATTCTCGTCGGCGGCTCCGCCGGCCTCAACGTCTTCCTGGCGATGCAGCTGGCGCGGGAGCTTGACGACCCGGCGGCCTGCATCGTCACCATTCTTTGCGATACCGGCGAGCGTTACCTCTCCAAGCTGTTCAACGACGAGTGGATGCAGGAAAATCAGCTCCTCGATACCCCCAAGCGCACCGTCAGCGACCTGCTGGCGCGGCGGACCGGCGGCGCTCCGCCGTTGGTGCAACTCACGCCGGCGGCTCAGGTCCGCCAGGCACTCAACTTGATGAGCACCTGGGATGTCTCGCAGCTCCCGGTCATCGAAAATGGTATCTGCATCGGCTCCCTCGCCGAGGCACACCTGATGACCATCGCACTGGAACAGCCAGCGCTGCTCGATCGACCGGTGCGGGAAGTGATGGATGCCCCCTTCCCGACCGTCGAGACCACGCTGACCGTGGACCATCTGGCCCAGATGCTCACCCGCGAAACCCCTGCGGCCCTGGTGAGCGAGGGTGGTGCACTGGTCGGCATCGTGAGCCGGTACGACGTGTTGCAACTGATGATCGGGCGATGATGCGCGTCACCGTCCTCACCGGCGGCTCGTCCGCCGAACGCGAGGTCGCCCTCGCCTCCGCCGGCCAGGTGGTCGCTGCGCTTCGAGCGCGCGGTCACTCCGTCACCGTGGTCGACACCACCACCGGGCTGCTGGACGCCGAAGAGGAAGCACGCCTCCTCGCCGCCAAGGTAGGTGCCGAACCGCCGGACGTGCAGGCGCTGGCCGCCCGCGAGCGCGGGGTCCTCTTGTCCGGCCTGCTGACACTCCCGGCCATCCGGGAAGCTGACGTGGTTTTTCTCGCGCTTCACGGCGGCCGAGGCGAGGATGGCACCCTGCAACACCTGCTCGATGTGGCCGGAATTCGGTACACTGGCGCCGGTGCGCTCGGGAGCGGACTCGCGATGGACAAGGACGTCGCCAAGCGGCTCTTCCTCCAGGAGGGCGTTCCCACCGCCCCTTATTGTATGGCGCCCGCCACCGCCGATGAGGTGATGCAGAACCTCGGCTTCCCGGTGGTCGTCAAGCCAAGCAAGCAGGGTTCCACCGTCGGGCTGACCGTGGTCCGCGACCCCGCTTTGCTGGAGGCTGCCATCGTCGAGGCGGAACGCCACGATGATGAAGTGATGATCGAGGCCTTCGTCCCCGGGCGCGAATTGACCGTCGGGATCCTCGACAACGACGCCTTGGCGGTCGGGGAGATCATCCCCCAGCACGAACTGTTCGATTACGAGTGCAAGTACACCCCGGGGATGTCGGAAGAGATCTTCCCCGCCGATATTTCCGAGCCGGTGGCGTGGGAAGTGCAGCGACTCGGCGTGGTGGCGCATCTGGCGCTGAAGCTGCGGGGCTACTCCCGCGTCGATTTTCGCCTGACGCCCACCGGCAAGCTCTACTGCCTGGAAGTGAACACCCTGCCGGGAATGACGGCGACCTCGCTGTTGCCGCAATCAGCGGCGGCGGCGGGAATCGACTTCCCCACGCTGTGTGAACGGATCTGTGAACTGGCACTGCAGCCACCCCAGTAGCGCGGGACGCACCTGATGAACGAGTCGCCGCTCAGCCGCATCACTCCCTGGGTTGGTCGCCTGCTGGCGATCAACGCCGTCGTGCTGTTGTTGCAGCAGACGTTGTTCACTTCCGACGCGATTACTGAAGCGCTGCGCTTCGATCCCGCCCAACAGTTCCACCAGCCGTGGACCTTTGTCACCTATATGTTTTTGCACGGCGGGCTGCTCCACCTGCTCGGCAACTCCCTGGCGCTCTTCGTCTTCGGACCCATTGTGGAGCGGCGGCTCGGATCGAACCGCTTCATTTTCTATTATCTCTACTGCGGCATTGGCGCCGCGGCGTTTTCGCTGGCACTCTGGTTCACCGGTTTTCTCCCCGTCCCCGCCTTCATCGGGGCGTCGGGCGCCATCCTCGGCGTTGCCTTCGCCTTCGCGAAATACCAGCCCGACGCCGAGTTGCTGATCTTCCCGCTTCCCTTCCCGATCAAGGCGAAGCGACTGCTCTGGTTGCTCGCCGGCCTTGATGTGCTCGGGGCCTTGCTCGGCAGCGACAACGTGGCGCACTTCGCCCACCTCGGCGGCCTCGGCGCCGGCTGGCTCTTCTTCGCGCTGCAGGGCATTGCCCAGCCGGCCGAAACACCGCGGCTTCCGATGATCCGACCCCGCATCCCGGTGCCCACCCGGGGCGAGGGGGGCAACGTCCAGCAGCAGCCGACGCTGCAACCCCGGAACGAACCGGTCAGCAGTGCGCCCGTGCCGGAACCGCCCGACTCGAACGAGGCCGCCGAAATCGATCGGGTGCTCGACAAGATCTCCGCCTTCGGGCTGGCGTCGCTCACCGCTGATGAGCGGCGCTTCCTCGACGGCGTGGCTGCGCGGCGGCGCGGGCAAGGCGACTGAAGCGGTGTATGCCGCTGCTCGACCTCGTCTCGCCCTGGGCCGCCGCCGCTGACGCCCCCGATCCGACCGCCGCTCGCGCACGCTTCCGCACCCGCCACGCCCCGCTCCTCGAATCCCTCCGGCAACAGCGCGCACCGCACGACACCGACCTCGCACTCGCGACCGACGCGACCACGCTGCATCGACTGGCCGCCCGCGTTGCCGACGCCGAGTGGCAACAGCGGCTGCGCGACCTGACTGCGGCGGCCAGTGCCCTCGGCGCCGACACTGCTGCCCAGGTGGTTCTGCTTCCGGGGGACGACAGCGGTGACCCCGGTGAACCGCTGCCGGGTTCGCGGCCGGTCGCGGCGCTCTTCGTGGAGCGCGGCGACGACAGCGCGCTGCAGGTAGCGCTGGCGCGGGCGCTCGCCGCGATCACCCGCTGGTCGGCAGCGGATTCCCTCAGCCCGGTGCGCGCCGCGCTCCGCCGACCGTGGGACCGCTGGGCCCTCGCCCGGGAGATTCCCCTGCGCGAGTGGGCCTATGTCGAGGGATTGGGACTGCATCTCGCCGCCGCGCTGGCACCGACCCTGCCGCCCCACCAGTTACTGGGGATGTCGCGCGGGAGCTACCATCGCCTGCGTGAGCGGGACCGGATGCTTCGGACCCTGTTCGCGACCGACCTGGATGGTGTCGGCCTCGCGCTGGTGCTGCGCTGGCTCGCGCCCGGTGCTCCTCCCTCGGCGCGCACCGTGAAGGCGGTGGTGATCCCACCCCTCGCGGGACGCTACCTCGCCTGGCGGATGACCGAAGCGCGGGTGGCCCGGGTCGGCGTCGGCGAGGCACTGCGGCTGTCGGCGTGATCAGCCGCACCGGGGCGATCGAGCCGTCGCCGAGCAGGCACGGCCCCCGCTAGATTGGCGGGATGACCGACGAAACCCCGCCCACTCCGCCGACAACCGTCACCATCCGCGTCAGCAACCCCGCCCGTGGCCCCTATGTGGTCGAAGGCGAATGGCTCGTCCGCGACGGCGAGGGAAACGCCTATCCACTCCCGGAGCGCAAGAACCCCGCGCGCATCTCCCTCTGCGGCTGCGGCAAGTCCGGCAAGTGGCCGGTGTGCGATGGGACGCATAAAGGGGATCTTCCCGTGTAACACGAGAAGCGAGAAGCGAGAAGCGAGAAGCGCAGAAGCCCGAGGGCCAACATCTCGCTGTGGTGCCGGCCTTCAAGCTGTTGCGCTTCTCGCTTCTCGCCTCTCGTCTCTCGCTTCTCGTCTATCGTCGTTTCGTGCCGACCACCACTGGCGCGTTCCGCGCCTCCATCACCTTTCGGCGCTCCTTCATGATCATCCACTGCTGTGGCAGCGACACCATATTCTGCACGGCGTAGTACAGATTCAGCCCGGATGCGAACTTCGAGAAGAAGACCAGCATCATCAGCGGCATCATCCACGACATCATCTTGGTCTGCGGATTGGGCGGCATCCCCATCATGCCGATCTTCGACACGGCGAACATCGATGACGCCATCAGGACCGGGATGATGTACAGCGGATCGAACTGGGCGAGGTCGGGCATCCAGAGAAAGGAGACCCCGCGCAACTCGATCGTATTCTGCAGCACGAAGAACACCGCGACCAGCATCGGGTAGGGCAGCAGCATCGGCCAGCAGCCGCCGAACGGATTGACGTTGTTTTCCTTGTAGAGCTTGAACATCTCCTGCTGCAGTCGCGCCGGCTCTTCCTTGTACTTGGTCTGGATTTCCGTCAGCTGCGGCTGGATCGCCTGCATCGCCGTCATCGAGCGCATCGCCTTCTGGTTCAGCGGCCAGAGCACCAGGCGAATCATGATGCCGAACGCCACGATCACCAGGCCGTAACCCAGCCCCAGCGCGTGATGCATCCAGATGAACAGGTCGCGCAACGCCACCGCGATCGGCCGGATCACTGGGCGCAACCAGGCCCAGCCGTAGGGGTTCACATCGTCGAAATCGTGCCCCATATGATTGAGGCGGTCGTATTCCATCGGTCCGATGTAAAAGGTCACGGCGTAGTGGCCACTGGCCGGCACCGAGAGCGACGCGGCGACATCGGCACGCACCGGCTTCTCGGGAGTGGCGTCGGTGGCGAGCGCACGCAGGCCGCCAATCCGACCGGTAAAACTCTTCGGGCCGGTGGAGTCGTACGCGAAGGCGCCGATCACAAAATACTTCGACTTCACGGCAACCCACTCGAACGGCCCGCTCATCGTCGTGGGCTGCCGCGGCACGAGTGACATCAGCCGGGTGAGCTTGGTACCATCCTGCTTGGTGACGATCGCGCGCTCGCGATGATCCTCCACCAGGTTCTTCTCGGAATCCCGGAAGCCGTTGCCGAGCCCCACCAGCAGCGTGCCACCGCCGGCACCGAGCCCGGTGATCGTCCCGTTGACGTGGATCTTGAAATCGTCCGGGGCGAAATGGTACACGAGGGTGATCCCGTACGCCCCCGATTGCCCGGTGAGTGTGACGATCTCGTTGCCATCCATCGGCGTGAGCGAGTCGACGCTCGCCGTGTAGGCTACCTGGTCGAGCCGCAGGGTGTCGCCGCCGACGGCGAGCTTCGCTGCGAGCAGCGAGGTCCCGGCGGGGAGCAGCTCGAGGGTGTCGAGTTTGCCGTTGGCGAGCGTATCTCCGAGCGCCATCGACTTGTAGTTCAGGAAGCGCGAAGAAATCAGCCGGCCGCCGTGCGTCGAGATCGCGTAGCGGTAGAGCGACGACCGCACCACCACCGTGTCCTCGGCCACCGTGGGCGCCACCGCAATTGCGCTGTCGGCTCCCGGCGGGATCGCCCGGAGCACCGGCGCGGCCGAGTCGGTCGGCACCAGACCAGGCGCCTTGCTGGAATCCGCAGTGCCCGCCGGGGCAACCACCGCAGCCGCGGGAGCCTTCGGCGCAGGCTTCTTCAGCAGGAACGAGGGAATCAGGGCGATCAGCATGATCAGCGCGATCGCAAAGAGCGGTCGGCGGTCGTTCACGGGGAGCTCATCTGTCAGGGTACCGGGTCATACCCACCCGGGTGCCACGGATGGCAACGTGCCACCCGCTTGAGTCCAAGCCATCCCCCGCGCACCGCCCCGTAGCGCTCCACCGCCTCGAGGGTATACGCCGAGCAGGTCGGAGAATACCGACACGCCGGGGGAAGGGCCGGAGAAATGAAGCGCTGGTAGCCACGAATGAGGAGGGCAATGGCGCGGGCGGGCAGCTGTTTCACGGCTGAAACGTCGCTGCCCAGGTCAGCAGCTCTGCGCGCAACGTGCCAAACGACGCGGCATAGGACTCCTTCCGCGCCCGGAAAACCACATCGGAGGCGGGAAGGCGCTGCGTCAGCTCGCGTCGCCAGAGGTCCTTGAGCCGCCGCCGCAAACGATTGCGGGCCACTGCGGTGTGCTGGAACCGAGGTACGATCAGTCCCATCCGCGAATGGCCCGCCTCAGCTGGCGTCCAGAAGATGTCGAGATGCGCTCGGCGGGAGCGACGGCCGGTCCGGAGGACCAGGTGAACGTCAGACCCGCGGACCAGCCGGTGCGAGCGCGGAAGGCGCTCGCGGTCGGTCAGACGCGCGCGTGCTTCGAGCCGATGGACACGGTCAGGCGCTTCCGCCCCTTCTTCCGGCGGCGTGACAGAACCGCGCGGCCCCAACGGTCCTCCATCCGGTTCCGGAAACCGTGCTTGGCGATGCGGCGCTTGTTGCGCGGCTTGTAGGTCGGCATCATAACTGGGCACTCCCTCCAATAGAGCCGGACAAGCTACCCGTCAGTACCCTCGAATTCAAGGGTTTGACTTTTCCACATTCGGGACCTAGAATCGGCCTCCCTAGCACAGACGCCCTACCCGAAAAACCGTGCCCACTAGATGCCGCTGACCGCCAAAGATCTTTGGAAGCGTGTGCTCGAGGGAGCCAAGCGCGAAATCCCTGAGGCCATGATCCAAACGTGGTTGGCGTCCAATGAGGCGATCTCTTTCGAAGGTGGCAGCCTGATCGTCAGCACACCTGACGACTTCGCCAAGCGCTGGAACGAAGAGAAATACGCCATCGCGCTGACTTCCGTCGCGACCGAAGCGGCCGGCGAGCCGGTGGCCGTGTCGTTCCGGGTGGCCGCCGAGCGGCAGAAGCGACCGCAGATGGATCTCTTCGTGCCGCAGGCCGCGCCCGATGCCGGTGCGATGGTGGCGAGCGCGATGAACCCGAGCGCACAGCCGCTCAACAATCGCTACACCTTCAATTCGTTTGTGATCGGCAAGTCCAACGAACTTGCTGCTGCTGCCGCGCACGCCGTCGCCGAAGCGCCGGGAAAGCAGTACAACCCGTTCTTCATCTACGGCCCGACCGGCCTCGGCAAGACCCACCTGATGCAGGCGATCGCGCACGAGGTGCTCTCGCAGGCACCGGGGACGCGGGTGCTCTACGTCGGGGCCGAGCAGTTCATCAACGAAGTGATCGAGGGGATTCACGGTCGGACGATGCCCGACCTCCGACGGCGCTATCGCTCCGATGTGGACCTCTTCATCGTCGACGACGTCCATTTCCTCGAAGGGAAGGAAGCGACACAGGAAGAGTTCTTCCACACCTTCAATGCGCTGTACGAGGCGGGCAAGCAGATCGTGCTTACCTCCGACCGGCCGCCGAAGGAGATTCCCGGCCTCGAGGCCCGCCTGGTCTCCCGCTTCGAGTGGGGGATGGTGGCCGACGTCAAGCAGCCCGACCTCGAGCACCGGATCGCCATCCTGCGCAAGAAGCAGGAGCAGGATCACCTCGAGACCACCATTCCCGATGACGTGCTCCGCTTCATTGCGGAAAATGTCCGGTCGAATGTTCGCGAGCTCGAAGGGTGCATCATCAAGTTGCTGCTCTATGCTTCGCTCCGGCACCGGGAGATCAGCATCGACCTGGCTCGGGAGGCGCTGGCCGACAAGATGCGGCCGGGCGACGACGGCGACGCCAAGTCCCGGACGCTCCCGACCATCGAGAAGGTCCAGGAGGTCGTGGCACGGCGGTGGGGCGTGACCCCCGAGGGACTCAAGTCCAAGGCCCGCATCAAGACGCTGACAGTGCCGCGTCAGATCGCGATGTTCCTGGCGCGCGAACTGCTGCAGATGCAACTGGTGGAAATCGGGCAGGCCTTTGGCGGGCGGGATCACTCGACCGTGATCCACAGCGTCGACAAGGTGCAGTCGCAGCTCGGCCGCGATCGTCAGTTCCGCGAGCGCGTGGAATCGGCCCGCGCGGAGTTGTTGACAGTCTAGTGCACACTGTGCACGACGTCATCGTGGATGACGTTGGCAGTGCGGATTGGTGTGGGGAAGACGCGACTCGTTCCCCAACGTCCACGTGGTATCAACGAGGTCGCAGGGGCGCAGCACGCTACGCCCGTTGGGGTTACGGAATGCCTGAACATTTCCCGCCCCTCTACGACTACTACTAGAGTCTTATTAAGTGTATTTCGCAGGAACTACAGCAACCCGGGGACGGCGATGAAGTTGACCATCACGCGTGAGCAGCTGCAGGAGGGACTCGTAGCGGTGGCGGCGGCCGTGCCTTCCAAGACCACGCTGCCCGTGCTAGCCAACATCCTCCTCGAAGCCTCGAAGGACGGGCTGCGACTTTCGGGCACCGACCTCGACATCGCAGTGAGCACACTGGTGCCGGCCTCGGTCGACCAGGAAGGCGCCATCACGTTGCCGGCCCGCAAGCTGGTGGAGCTGGTTCGCGAGCTGCCGAGCGCCGGGATCCGGCTCACCACGCAGGGCGAACAGCGCGTCACCATCGAGTGCGGCCGCTCCAAGTTCAAGCTCCTCGGCCTCCCGCGCGAAGAGTTTCCGGCCTTCCCGCAGGTGACCTTCGATGGCTCCTCTCGTACCACCGCACGTGACCTCCAGAAGCTGGTAGCCCACGTCGCGTTTGCGGCGAGCACCGAGGAGAGCCGCCCGATTCTCAATGGCGTGCTGTGGCAGCTGATGCCCGATCGGATGCGGATGGTGGCCACCAACGGGCACCGTCTGGCGAAGATGGAAGTGCCATTGCAAGGACCAGCCGGCCAGGAAGCCGAACTGATCGTCCCGCCCAAGGCGCTGGAACAGTTCCGCAAGCTGTTCGGAGCCGATGACGAGATCGAGATCGGTCGCTCCGACAACCACCTCGGCTTCCGCTCGGCAACCACGCAGGTGTTCACCCGGCTGATCGAGGGACCGTACCCGAATTACGAGCAGGTCATCCCGCGCGAGAACGACAAGGTCGCCACCGCCGAAAAGGCCTCGCTGATGTCGGCGCTGCGCCGGATGGCGATCGTGGCGAGCGACCAGACCCACCGGATCCGGATGTCGTTCGGCGACGGTTCCTGCCGCCTGTCGGTCGCCACTCCCGACCTGGGTGAGGCGCAGGAAGAGATCACCGTCTCGTACGACGGCGAGCCGCTCGACATCGGCTTCAATGCCAACTACCTGCTCGAAGTGCTCAAATACATGCCCACCGACGAGGTCCGGCTGACGTTCAAGGCACCGGAGCGCGCCGCGACGGTCGAGCCGGTCGGCTGGGATGATCCGGCCACGTACCTGACGCTGGTTATGCCGCTGAGACTGCTCGACTGACCCCAGCCCGGCCTCATCCCGACCGCTCCACGAAGGAAGAACTCGATGCGCTCCCTTGCACTTCCCCTGACGCTGCTGGCCGCGATCGCCGCGTGCAGCGGATCTCGCCCCGGCACCGCGCCAGTGCCCGCCAGCGATCAGGTTGTCTGGCCCGACGAAGGGCCCCGACACTGGGCGCCGCGCCCCACCACCGACGAAATCACCGCCAACGATTTGCGGACCCGGCTCTACCAGCTGGCTGACGATTCAATGATGGGCCGCGAATCGGGGACCCTCGGCAACGTCAAGGGGACCGAATACATCGCCCGCGAGTTCAAGCGACTCGGGCTCCAGCCGGCTGGCGAGAATGGCGGCTACTTCCAGGAACTTCCCCTCGGCCCCACCGGCTTCGATATCGCGCAGAGCCGGTTGACGGCTGGTGGTGCGGCGCTGTCACCGGTGACCGAATGGATTCCGATCGCCCCGTCGGCACTCAACGGCTTCGCCGCGAAGTTTGCCAGCGACAACCTGCCGACCGTCTTCGGCGGACGCTGGGGCGACACCGCGACCGTCCTCGATCCCGCGATGCTCCGCGGCAAGGCGGTGGTCTTGCTCCCCCCGGCCATCGCCACCGGCAATCGTGGGCAGGTACAACTCCGCGACCTTCGCGCCCAGAATGCCGGCGCTGCCGCCGTGCTGGTCGCCGCCCTCGACGGATTGAATCGCGCCAGCCTGAATGGCGCCTTCGCCGGCCGGATCGCGATGAAGCCCAGCTCGCTCCCCGGCACCGCCGCCACCACTGGCGGGGCCAGCATCTCCCTCGCGGCTGCCGCCAGGATTTTCGGCAAGTCGCTCGACCAGCTCACCATCGGTGCCACAGGAGAGCCGGTAACTGGCACGTGGAGCTACGAGTGGCGGATGTCGAAGTACCCTGGCCGCAACGTCATTGCGATTCTGCCTGGCTCCGATCCTGTGTTGCGAGGCAGTTACGTCCTGATCGGCGCCCACAACGATCACATCGGAATGAACGCCGCCGCGCCTGATCACGACTCACTCCGCGCGTTCAACCGGGTGATGCGGCCGCAGGGCGCCAACGACGTCGGCGGGACGCCTTCCGCATCTCAACAGCACCTGATCGACTCGATGATCGCCCGGGCGCGCAGCATCCGCCCGATCCGCCGCGACAGCGTCAACAACGGCGCCGACGACGATGGCTCCGGCACGGTGGTATTACTCGAAATCGCCGAGCGCTTTGTTTCGCAGCCAGCGCCGCGCCGCTCGATGATTTTCATCTCGCACGTCGGCGAGGAGAAAGGGCTGCTGGGCTCGCGCTGGTTTGTTGATCACCCGACGGTGCCGCTCGACTCGATCGTGGCAGCCCACAATATGGATATGCTCGGGAAGGGCCGGGTGACCGATGTCCGCTTCGGCGGCCAGAATTCGGTCCAGATGCTCGGCTCGCGCCGCCTCTCGTCGCAGTTCGGTGAACTGGTCGATTCCGTCAACGCCGTCCGCGACGAGCCAATGGTGATCGACTACTCCTGGGATCGCACCAACGCGCTCAACCGCTTCTGCCGCTCAGACCAGGTCAGTTACTTCGCCAAGAACATTCCGGTCACCTATTTCTCGCTCGGCTACGCGGTGGACTACCACCAGCCCACCGACGAACCGCAATACATCGACTACGATCACGCCGCACGCCTCGGACGCTTCGTCCACGATATCGCCGAAGCCATTGCCAATCGACCGACCCGCCTCGTCCTCCTCCCACTCGACCAGCGCGATCTGAGCGCGAGGTGCGGGGGCTAACCGGAGACGACAGGAACGCCGGGCCGCCCCCCGCCTGCGCCAAGCGCGGCGCTAGCGCGGGGAGGAGTCCGGCTGGGTCGTGATCCGGCCGGAGTCCGTCGGCGGAATCACCGTGTCGGGCACGGCCGGCACCGGAATCGGCGACGGGATGTCGACTGGGGCCTCCGGCTCCACCATCGGCACCTCGACCTGCTCGCCGCGCAGCCGCCGCAGAATCAAGTCCCTGCGCCAGTTCATCCGCCCAGGACGGTAGTTTGGGTTGCTACTCCGCGGAAATGGGAGCAAGGCGGCGAGCGTGGCAGCTTGGTCGGCGCTGAGCCTACTGGCCGAGCGCCTGAAGTAGCGCTGCGAGGCCGCCTCGACCCCCCAGAGCTCGTCGCCCATCTCCGCGGTGTTCAGGTATAGCTCGAGGATCCGGTCCTTGGAGAGCCAAAACTCGAGCCGCCAGGCGGTAACGGCCTCCTTCAGCTTCCGCAGCGGATTGCGTGACGGCGAAAGGTAGAGGTTTTTGGCAAGCTGCTGGGTGATCGTGCTGGCGCCGCGCACCGACCCCCGCTTGCTCCAGCTACGGCGGACTGCGCGAACCAGGTCGCCCCGGTCTCTCGCGTTTCCCAACGCAAACGAATCCCGCGGATAGCCCACCGCCTTGCGCATCTCCACCAGATCGAAGCCACTATGCTCATAGAAGCGGTTGTCTTCGCCGATCATCGCGGCGCGACGCATCACCGGTGCGATATCGGCCAACGGTATCGGGTCGTAGCGCCGCTGCTCTGCGGCGGTCGGATCGGCGTCGCGGCGCATCGCCATGAACGCGGTTTCGTGCGGGAAGTGCGCCGCATACCAAGCCGGAGGGGGCCAGACCGCGAAGAGCCAGAGCAGCAGGAGCCCCGCCGCCGCCACGACGCCGAGGAGCAGCTTTCGACCCGGGGAACGAGTGCTAGGGTCGGTCGCCACGCAGCGAAGTAGAGAAGCGGAGCGTGGTCCGGCTGTAGCGCATCGTCGGGATGGTCTGCTTGGAGGCGGGGATGGTGATGAACTGGGCGATCGAGTCCTGCAGCACCGCGGCATCGACTCGGCCATCAACTGTCATATAGTAGTTGCCTGTTCGACTACCCTGAGCTGTCATCGTCATTTCGCGCCCCGACTGCGACCCCTTCCCGAACTGTTCGAACTCTTCCTTGACGCGGACGGGGTAGACCTGAAGTCCGTTTCGTTCGGTCCGCTCCTGAGCCGTCCAGGTTCGGGTGCGCTGTTCGCTGGCCCGGAACACCTCGACCTGAACCGAGCCCGAGGTGGTGTCTTTCCA
>JANLPG010000052.1:0-4986 GCA_031367105.1 Gemmatimonadota bacterium
GGCAGCGAGTTCGGGGCGGAGCACCTTGATGGCGACCTTGCGGTCGTGCTTGATGTCCTGGGCGAGATAGACGGTGGCCATCCCACCGGCGCCGAGCTCGCGCTCGAGCGTATAACGGTCGGCGAGGGCGACGGTCAGGCGATCGAGCGTGCTCACGGTTTGTCTTTCCCCGCCGCCATGGCAGCTTGCAGCTCGGCGATAAAATTCTGGACGACGACGAGATGGCCGGATATGTCGTTCTTCCCGTTGACCGACACCAGGAATCGGCGGCCGTCAGGTGAGACATCAAACATGCGATCCTGGGCATTGAGCTCGAATCCGGTCGTCCGCGGCGACTTGGTCAGCATCCGACGACCAGCCAGCGCCGGACCCTTGGTCATATCGGCGACGAGCAGCTCGTCGCCATCGTTCGACCGGAAGTAGAGCTCCCGGCCGTCGGCACTCCACACCGGGTCGGTGCCGCCGTCGAGTGAAATCTGCCACTTGCCTGCCTGGACATCGGGGAAGGGGCGCACGAACACCTGTGCTGCTCCCGATTCAGTGGAGACATAGGCGAGCCAGCTTCCATCTGGCGAAAGACTGGGCTTCAATTCGTGGTAGGGCTCGGCCAGCAGCGGCCGCAAGGTGGTGTCCACTGCGAGCTGCATCGCCAGGATGTCGTAGGAAGGTGGTCCGGCAACACTCACCAGCAGCCAGGCACCATCCCGCGACCAACGGGACTCGATGAGCTCCCGTCCCTGGACGTCCGCGACCAGCTGCTCTTCGCCGACACCATCCGCCCGGCGACGCCAGAGCTTCCGGTGGTTGCCGCGCAGCGACGAATAGCTCACAAAGCGTCCGTCAGCGCTCCAGGACGGATCGGAGTTGTCATCGCCACCGAAAGTGAGCCGGGAGATCGGGCCGCGTTCGAGCTGCTTGATCCAGATGTCGCCGCGCTGCTGGTCGCCTGCCCCCTTGCTGCCTCCGCCGCCCACCGTGATCGCCAGCCGATTCCCATCGGGCGAGAGCGCGAACGATTCGAATTCGGTGTCGTCCCAGGTGGAATCCACGGCTTGAGGTGCCCCTCCAGCACGATTCACCCAAGCCATGAACTCTGTGCCATTGGTGCCCTGGAGCGCATAGACCAGCATGCCGCTGGCGATGTCCAGGTCTGTCTCCCCCGACCTCGTGGACACGCCCGCGAACAAGGCCTGAGGGCGTCCTCGCAGTTCGCGGGCCGATGGGTCGAACGGTACCGACATCAGGGATCCGTCTGGCAGGACATAGAGCAGCACCTTCGCTTCGACTACGTACCGGGCGAGTACACCAGGCCACGTCGCCCCAAGTCGTCCAGTGGTGAGATCCACCGCGTGGAGCGAGTAGTGCGAGTCATCCGAACGCGCCACAGGCTCCTCACCAACGAGGGCGCCGCGTCCACCGGGGAGGATCGTCAGCCAATGGTAGGTTCCTCCCCCTTGGGAGGGCGCGACCTGGACCACATTCTCGATCGGACCGCCGCTGGCAGCAACCCGCCGAATCTTCCCGGTTCGATCCAGGTAGTAGACGAACCCCTCCGGTCCCCAGGCCGGGCCACTGGCCACCCCTGAATCCACGAGCGTCAGGGGTGGGCCACCGGCCAGAGGCACGACCAGGAGTGACTTCTCGTTGGAGCCGACCAGGAACGCGACCTGCGACCCGTCCCACGACACCGCCGGACGGGTGGCACCCATAGTGCCGGGGAGTGCGCGGGCGTCGAGGCTTCGAAGCGGTCGCACGAACAGCTGATTCTCGCTGGCGTAGCCCGCCAGGCGGTTCCCGACGTAGACCAGTGTCTGGCCATCCGGCGTGAGTGCCAGCCGAGCGGGCTCGGCGGTTCCGCGGTATGCCAGCTGCGCCGCGCTATCGAGAACCACGGCATACCTGCCGACCGAACCGGGAGGTGTCGGCCGGCGCAGCGCCCACACGGCCACCGCGACGGCCGCCAACGCGACAGTCGCGAGGGCCGCGGTGAGGGCTCCGGTCCACCGCGTGCCGGCACGCTGCAGCCGACCGCCCGTGCCTGAAGTTCCGTTGGCTATCGACACCGTGAAGCCTGGATTCCCCAGCGCGTCGGCGAAGGCCTTCGCGCTCTCGAAGCGATCGGCTGGCAACTTCTCCAACGACTTCGCCACCGCAGCGGACACATTCGCGGGCACCGACTTCCGCAGCCGGGTCACCGGCGCGGCATCCTCGGTCACGATCTTCATAATGATCTGCTGCGCGGAGGCCCCGGTGTGCGGTGGATTGCCGGTGAGCATCTCGTAGAGCACGCTGCCGAGCGAATAGACATCGCTGCGCGCGGTAATCTCCTTCTCCGCCGTTGCCTGCTCGGGGCTCATATAGTGCGGCGTGCCGAGGGACATCCCCGTCTCGGTCATTCGCCCACCGGCGGCGGCACTGAGCGCCAGCGCAATGCCGAAGTCGGCCACCATCGGGCGACCATCGTGCAGCAGGATGTTCTCGGGCTTGATGTCGCGGTGGATCACGCCGTGCTGGTGCGCGTAGTGGAGCGCGCTTGCCACATCGGTGGCAATACGGACCGATTCATCGATGCCGAGCTGAGTTTCGCGGTCGAGCTTGCCACGCAACGTCTCGCCGTCGATGAACGGCATCACATAGTAGAGGAAGCCGTCGGCGGTGCCCGAATCGAAGAGTGGCAGGATGTGCGGATGCTGCAGCGCGGCGGTGGTGGTGATTTCCTGAATGAAGCGCTCGGCGCCGAGGACGGCGGCGAGTTCGGGCTTGAGGACCTTGAGGGCGACCCGGCGCTTGTGCTTGAGATCCTCGGCGAGATAGACGGTGGCCATTCCGCCGGCGCCGAGCTCGCGCTCGAGCGTATAACGGTCCGCGAGGGCCGCGGTGAGCCGATCGAGGGTCGCGTTCATCGCTTCAGCCCATCCACTGTCGCCACCCAGATGTCGCTCTGGAAGTCGCTGAGCGTGAAATAGATCCAGCCGCCGTGCTCGGCGATGCCATTCGAGGCAAAACTGTGCGGTCGCGCCGGTTCATCAAAACGGAGGACTTCGCGCAATTCCCCATCAGCGAGGCGCAAGGCAACGATCCCATCGTTGCGTCGGTCCACATTGGCGTCCCGAGAGATGAAGTAGGCCACTTGACCGTCGCTCGAGAGCGCTGCCGTCGTCTCTCCCAAGCGCCGGCTCGTCACGGTGTCAGTGGCGTTCAAGAGCCGGAAGGCGCCACCATCGACAGGTTGAAGCGTGAAGTGCCCGGCAGAATCGATGCCGATGAGTCCGGCGCCCTGATCGGCCCAACTCGGGAATAACAGACGTCCCTTAAAAGCGACCGTGACGGTCGGACCCCACTTTCCCTGATCATCGCGGGTGGCCAGCTGCACCTGCGGCGGCGAGTTCGTGTTGCTGTACCATGCGAGATGGCGACCGTCAGGAGACCAGCTGCTGGCTCGCTCATCCGGAGCGGCCCGGGGAGAAATCTGGGTCGAGTTCCCGCCGTCCATTGGTGCAATGAAGACACGCCGAAGGCCCTGAAGGACGGTGTGGAATGCTAGCTCCTTGCCATCGGGGGAAATCCGGGGCCTGAACGAGGGACTCGAACCGTGTGTGAGCCGCTGCACCACACCACCGCCGAGGGGCATCCGGAAGATCTGCTGCGCGCCCTCACGGTCGGAATCGAAGGCGAGCCACTTTCCGTCCTGCGAAATGTCGAGGGCTTCGATCGTCTGCAGGTCGTTGGTGACCGGCAACGCCCCCACCGTCGAGATCGACCCGCTCGTTGGGATTGGGAGCTTCCAGATGTTGGCGTGGTAACTCGCGACCGAGTACGCCAACTGGCTGCCATCGGCGGAGAGCGAGATCAGCGACGGATTGAGCCCGGTGCTGATACGCACGGGTGCCCCGCGTGGCCGGCCCGCGCTCGTGAGGGTGAGCTGGTAGACATCCCGCACACCGGCCAGGGTCGAGACGAAGAGCAGTCGGCGACTGTCCGGTGCCCAGGTCGGACTGATGTTCATGCCACCGGTCGCGGTCAATTGGACTGGCGTGCCGCCGGCGGCCGGGACGAGCCAGATGCTACTCGGCGCGATGTTGTAGGTGGTCAGGTAGGCAGGATTGCCCGAGACAAACGCAATCCACTTCCCGTCGGGTGACCAGACGGGAGAATGCGGGTCCAGCGCCTTGGTGATGAAGCGAGGCTGCGCCTCGTCGAGGCCGCCGACCATCAGCGAATCCCTGAGGACATACGCGACCTGCTTGCCGTCGGGTGACCAGCCCCCGGTGAACGCGCGCGGGTCGATGACCGTCCCCTGCCCGCCGAGGGCCGGTCGGCTCTGGAGGCCATCCGGTCCGGACACCAGCAGCCGGTCTCCGGTTGGCGACCATCCCATCGGTACCTTGCCACCCGCGATCTGCACTGCATCGCCCCCATCGGTGCGGCGATACTCCACATGCGGCACGCTGTCGGCAGGACCGAAGGCGCGGTAGGCCACCGACTTCCCGTCCGGCGAGATGGCCGGAAATTCTTCCATGCCAGCGGCGCGCGTCAACTGCGTGTTGGAAATCAGCTTGGCCTTTGCGGGTGCACGGTTCAGCAGGATCCACGCGATCGCGGCGATCATGACGGCGCCCGCGGCGCCCGCCGTGACCCGGCTGATGGTGCTGAACCGACGGGTGCCAGTCATCGCCGCAACCGGCCGAGTCTCCGTCGGGGTCAGCCCGCCACTCGGCGTGGCCAGGGGCTCCAGCGCGGCGAGCAGTTCGGCGGCGGTCTGGAAGCGATCGGCTGGTCGCTTGGCGAGGCAGCGCATCACCACCGACTCGATTGCCGCTGGAATCGCCGGCCGCCGCTTGGCCACCGAGTCAGGCGCTTCGGTCACGTGCGCGGCGAGCACCTGCTGCGGCGTGCTGCCGGTGAATGGCGGCCGCCCGCTGAGCATTTCATACGCCATCACGCCGACAGAGTAGATGTCGGAGCGATGATCGACGTGCGGGTCGG
>JANLPG010000140.1:0-32000 GCA_031367105.1 Gemmatimonadota bacterium
CGGCCGGGCAGGCTTGGCGCGCCCGCCGACTACTCAGGCCGTTGAAGAGATCCTCGGTCGCGGCGTCGGCAAAGGAGCGTATCACGGTGTGTATTATAACGGGGAGCGTGGCAACGCGCCAGATAGCCTAGTCACGCTAACTCTCTTTTCACTTCTACTCCGCCAATACTCCCCCCCCCCCCGGACGCGACATAACAAGGGAGTGCTGCGAGCGACCCGCTACTCCGCCAGCCGGTCCAGTGGGCTCCGCACCCCCAGCCCACCTCGATTCAAGACGTGGGTATACCGCATCGTCGTCGTGACATCATCGTGCCCCAGGAGCTCCTGCACCGTCCGGATGTCCGAGCCGCTCTCCAGCAGGTGCGTCGCGAAGCTGTGCCGCAACGTGTGGCAACTCGCCCGCTTGGCGATCCCCGACCGCCCCACCGCCGCGGTCATCGCTCGCTGAATCGCCGAAGGGTGCACATGATGCCGCCGACGCACCCCCGTCGCCGCCTCGATGTATGTCCGCCGCGCCGGAAAGACCCATTGCCACGGCCAGCTGGTCGGCGCACTCGGGTACTTCACCGCCAACGCTGTCGGCAACACCACCGCTCCCCATCCCCGCGCCAGGTCCCGCTGGTGCAACTGCTCCACTACCCGCAGGTGTGCCTGCAACGCCGCCATCACCGCCTTCGCCAACACCGTCACCCGATCCTTCCCCCCCTTCCCTTGCCGCACCCGGATCTCCCCCGTGACAAAGTCGAGATCCTTGACCCGCAACGAAATCCCCTCGCTCAGCCGCAAGCCGCCACCATATAGCAACAACGCCACCAGCCTCGCCGTCCCACTCAGTTGGTCGAGCAGCCGTCGCACTTCCCCCTGCGTGAGCACCACCGGCAATCGCACCGGCCGCCGCGATCGCGGGAGCCGACCCTGCAACGCGAGTGGCCGAACCAGCACCCTGGCATACAGAAAAAGCAGCGCCGAAAGCGCCTGCCCCTGCGTCGAGGCCGCCACCCGCCGCTGCTCGACCAGATATTCCAGGAAAGCAATCACGTCGCGCTCCCCCAGATCCAGCGGATGCCGCAACCCGTGGAACTTCACATACCGCACGATCCAGCCTCGATAGGCTGCGCCAGTACGCGGCGAATAGTGCCCCAGCCGCAAAATGGACTGCACCCGCTGCAATAGGCGCGGATTAGGCTGCGGACGATTGCCGGTCATCGCCAAACCTTGTTGCCGCCCAGATGACTCCACCCAACTTTCCAACGCACCGGGGCGCCGCTCACCTCGCTTCTCCCTTCTCGCTTCTCGCTTCTCGCCCGCCGCAACGACAATCGCCCACCCCCTCATCGGGAATGGGCGCTTCGTGTCCTCTCTATTGCCCCGCCTGGGGTCGAACCAGGAGTCTTCTGCTCCAGAGGCAGACGTGTTGCCAGTTACACCACAGGGCACCGCTATTGGGAGGGTTAAGCTAAAAGCGCGCCTCCCGGGTCGCAACCGCGCCAGCCGGGTGGGCTCGGGACATCCGCCTCCCCCGAGGATCCGTGCCGCGCACGGCGCGGCACCTACGCCGGTTACGCCGCCCGCGCCGCCTCTGCCGCCACCGGCACCCCTGCCTTCAACCCCGCAAACGTCCCCTGCACCCCCTCGACCGCTGCGGGGCACAAATGTCCCTCGCGCACTAGCCGGTCGAGAATCCCGAAGACCTCCGCCACCGGCATCCCCGACCGGTAGGGTCGGTCCGCCGACAACGCTTCGGTCACATCCGCGACCGCAATCACCCGCGCGACCAGCCCCAGCTCGTCTCCCCTGAGGCCGAGGTGATACCCGCTGCCGTCGATCCGCTCGTGATGCGCCGCCGCGGTCGCCGCGAACTGCCGGAACCGCGCCACCCGCTTGAGAATCTCCATCGTGAAGCGAGTATGCTGCTTCATCGTCTCGTACTCCACCGGGTCGAGCGCCGCCGGCTTGTCAAGAATCGTGTTGCTCACACCCAGCTTGCCGATGTCGTGCAGCAACGCGGCGCGCTTGAGCGTGCGCATATCCTTCGGCGTCATTCCCAGATTTTCACCCGTCGCCACCGCGATGCGCGCGACATTCTGGGAGTGCTGTGCCGTGTACGGGCTCTTCGCATCGATCACCCGCGCGAACGCCTCCGCCACCGTGTCGAGCCGCTCGTCATTCGCAACGATCAGGAGCTCCTGAGGCTCCAGGGCACTGACCGCCTTGAGCGTGTCGGCCTGCCGCAACCCACCCCAGAATCGGCTGTCCATCTGGAAGGCATCGAGACAATCCACCACGACCGGATCGAACCAGCGACCCCGCCGTGCGTGCGCCATCTCGTACGCCGTGCGAACGTCGAAGGCGTTCTGGAAGACTTCCACCGTCTGCGCCAGTGAGACGATCCGGCCCAGCATCGGAATCCCCGAACCGCTCAGCCCGAACGGCATCCCGTTGCCGTCCCAGTGTTCGTCCAGCGTCCGGATTGCCTCCGAGGTGCCGCGCGGCAATCCCAGCAGCTTCGCGATGTCGGCGCCGCGCTCGCAACGCGTCTGCATCATCTCGTGCGCGCTGCCCCGCTGGTGGACACCCAGCATCAGCATATGCCACGCCTTCGCGAGCCGCGACTTCCCCGGCGCCGAGAACTTGAACGCGAGTCGTGTCCGGTCGCCTGCATCGGTCCAGTCGGTGAGCTTGTGGGCGTGCTTCAGTAGTCGATCGTCAGCCCCGAACAGCGTGCTCAGTCGCGCCGCATTGCTGGAGCAGCCGAGATCTTTGAGCAGCAGCGCGTAGTACAAGGCGCTCTTCTGCTCGTCGGTGAGGCCGAGGATCTCTCCGATGCGCATCCCGATCAGGGTGGTGCGTACCGAATGACCCATCGGCTGCCCCTCGGTGAGGTCGAGCGCGAACGACAGCGCACCCACGACCTCCGAGAGCCGGACGCCGTCGATCGGCGGATCCTTCGCCAGCTCCTCGGCCCGCGTCCCCTTCACGGCCCGCGAATCCGGAATCACCTGCCGGGGAGTGGTGGCGCCCGCCCGCCCCCCGCCTGGCCCCAGCTCAGGACCGGAACGGAGAACGGCGGGCGCCGGCGTCTCATACAGCACCTTCTCGACCCGCGGGAAGCGGAGCGACGAGGCGGTCCGTGTCAGGGAGAGGAGGCCGGGAGACATACCGGCTGTCAGGGGCAAAAAGAATGCCCACACCGAAATCGGTGCGGGCCGCGCAAGACATCTATGGAGCTGAGGGGGATCGAACCCCTGACCTCTGCTATGCGAAAGCAGCGCTCTCCCAGCTGAGCTACAGCCCCGGGAAGGGGCGAAAGAATAGGAGCCGGGGGAGGGCTGGGCAAGGGCGGACAACTGACCAGCAACTATCCACCGACGCCGGAGTACCATTCGGCACAATGCAACGCTATGCCCCGCTCACCGACGACCGTCTCTGGACCGCTGGAACCTCCCGCGCCCTGGCGGGTCGCGAGTTCGTGCTCTACTGGATGCAGATCACCCACCGGGCCCACGACAACTTCGCGCTCAACTTTGCCATCGAGCAAGCCGACGCCCTGGGGCTCCCGGTTCTGGTCTACCACGGCCTCCGCCACGATTACCCCTGGGCCAGCGACCGCTTCCACAGCTTCATCCTCGAGGGGATGAGCGACCTGACCCGGGACTTCGCCCAGAGAGGGATCCAGTACGCCTGCTACCTCGACACTCGAACCGACGACGAAGCCGCCTCGGACGAATCGCCGCTGACGGCCCTGGCCCGACGTGCCGCAATGGTGGTGACCGACTGGTTCCCCACCTTCATAATGCCCCGCCAGCTCAGGGCACTGAGGCAAAAACTCGATTGCCCCGTGGTCGCCGTCGATTCCGCCACCATCATTCCGGCCAGGCGGCTCGGCCAGGCGTACAGCAGCGCGCGACACATTCGCCCCGCCCTGATGAAAGAGCTCGACGACTGGCTGTTGCCGCCCGAAAACCCCGAACCACTTCACCGCGCACGGATCGCGCTCCCTTTCGAACCCACCCGGCCGACCTCGGCGAATATTCCCGCCCTGGTCGCCGCCTGCGCCATCGATCACTCGGTGCCGCCCGCACTCGGATGGACCGGCGGCACCACGGCCGCACGCCAGCGACTGAACTGGTGGACCGAAAACGGACTGCCGCGCTACCTCGAGCGCAACGACCCCAATCTCGATGTCACGTCGAAGCTGTCGCCCTGGCTCCACTTCGGCCACCTCTCGGTGCACGAGGTGCTGCTCGCGGCAAAGGCCGCCGGTCCCGGCGAGGCGTGGGAGAAGTTCCTCGACGAGACCCTGACCTGGCGCGAACTCGCCTTCAACCTCTGCACCCACAACCCGAAGCATCGCACCCTCGAGGCGGTCCCCGACTGGGCTCGCAAGGAGTTGCGTGATCACGAGAGCGACCCCCGGACAGCGCTCTACTCCTCCGAGACGCTCGAGCACGCCACCACCGGCGACGCGCTCTGGAATGCCTGCCAGCGCGCCTACCTGCGCGATGGCTGGATGCACAACTACCTGCGGATGCTCTGGGGGAAATCAGTGATCGGCTGGACGGAGGACGCGGCTCGCGCACTCCACATCCTTGAACAGCTCAACAACAAGTATGCCCTGGATGGTCGGGATCCCAATTCCTACGGTGGCATCCTCTGGTGCTTCGGAAAGTTCGACCGTCCCTTCTATCGCCGGCCGATCTTCGGCACGGTGCGCTATATGTCACTCAAGGCGGCGGCCACCAAGTTCGACGTCAAGCGGTATATCGCCTCGCACCCGTAAGGCGCGCGCACCGTCCCGCTCACGCACTGCGGAACGGCACCTCGACCACCATCCCATCCCTCGCGATCGTGGTCGCATCGAACACGGCCCGTGCTTCGGCCAGCAGCTCCGGTGCCTCGCGCGTGTAGCGCGCCGAGATGTGGGTCAGCACCAGCCGGTGTGCACCGGCCTCGAACGCCAGGGTCGCGGCCTCGCGCGCGGTCGAATGCATCGTCTCGCGCGCCCGCTCGCGCTCGTCCTCGCCGAAGGTGGCCTCGTGAATCAGGAGGTCGGCGCCCGCCGCAAGGTGCAGCATCGCATCGATCGGAGCGGAATCGCCGGAATAGGTGACCCGCCGCCCGGGACGGGCCGCGCCCACGAGTTCGGTCGCGGCCACCACCCGCCCACTCTCGAGCGTGATCGCTTCCCCCTTATGGATTCGCCCCCAGAGCGGCCCCTCGGGGACTCCCAGTGACCGCGCCAACTCCGGGTCGAAGCGGCCGAGGCGGTCGTGCTCCACCAGCGCATACGCCACGCAATCGCCCCGATGACTCGCCTCGCCGACGTGAAAGTCGAACTCGCCACGCGAAATCCGCTGCCCCGGATCTACCTCGACAATCTCGATCGGAAACTTCACGCGCTCCATTCCGAGTGCGACCAGTTGTCCGAGATGCTTGTGCGCACCGCGTGGGCCGTACAGCCTGAGCGGGGCAGTCCGCGCCATCATCCCCAGCGAGCGCAACAGCCCCGGCAGACCCAGTGTGTGGTCGGAGTGGTAATGTGAAAAGAAGATGTCTTCGAAGGTGAATCCCGTCCCGTAGCGCATCAGCTGGCGCTGGGTTCCCTCCCCGCAGTCGAACAGGAAGAGTTCGCCTTCGCGCTGCATCATCAGCCCGGCCACGTTGCGGTCCACTGTCGGGAGCGCCGCGCTGGTACCGAGGAAAGTGACCTGGATCATCGCGCGTTGTGCACCAGGCGGAGGAATTCCTCACGAGTCCGTGGGTCGTCGAGGAAGGCACCCCGCATTGCGGAGGTCACCGTCTTGGAATCCTGCTTCTGCACACCACGCATCATCATACAGAGATGCGATCCCTCCAGCACAACGCCGACGCCACGAGGATGCAGTTCGGCCGAAAGCGCGTCGGCGATCTGGTCGGTCATCCGTTCCTGCACCTGGAGGCGGCGAGCGAAGACGTCGACGACACGCGCCATCTTCGAGAGACCGACGATCCGGCCGTCGGGGATGTAGGCGACGTGTGCCTTCCCGAAGAACGGCAGCATATGGTGTTCGCACATCGAGTAGAACTCGATGTCGCGCACCACCACCATATTGTGGTGCGTCTCCTCGAACAGCGCCTCGCCAATGACGCCAGCAGCGCTCTGCCCATAGCCCTGCGTCAGAAAGCGGAGCGACTTCTCCACCCGCTCTGGCGTCTTTTGCAGGCCGTCGCGGTCGGGATCCTCTCCCAACCCGGCCAGAATCGCACGCAGATGTCCCTGGAACTCGGTCACGGTATCACTCCTCGGCCCCGAAACGAACGGGCGGCCCCTCGTGGACCGCCCGTATTGTAACGCGGATACGCCCGAAGCGGTCCGGATGTTCCCTCAGAAAATCTTTACCGTGATCCCGATCTTCCCCGGATTCTTCTTCAGCTCGTCAATCAGGCCGTTGGTGGACTGCAGCGTCTTGCGGAGGTCGACATAGAGCCCTGAGTCGGCGGCGAGCTTGCCGAGGGTGCCTTCGCCGCGCTGAATCTTGGCGAGAAGTGAGTCCATCCGGGCCGTGGTCGCGGCAAGTCGATCGGCGAGCTGCCCGGTGGAGCGCATAGTCGAGTCGAGGCGCAGCTGCAGGGACTTGGGATCGAGTTGCGCCAGGGTAGTGTCCAGCCTGGCCGAGGTGGCCTGCAGCGACTTCATCGTGCTGTTCACCTCTGCTGTCGGGCCACCCTGCTTGTCGGACAGGTAGCGGAGCAGTTTGTCGGTGGTGGCGAGGGTATGCCGCAGGTCCACCACCAGTCCGGTGTCGAGCATCCGGTTGAGCGACGTCAGCGTCTGCGACGCCTGATCCGCGATGACAGCCCCCTTGTCGAAAATCCCCTTCTCCACCGTGCCAACGATGGTCGCCCCCTTCCCCAGCGGCGCACCACTGCCCGGATCGAAGTTCACGATGACGTCGCCGAGCATCCCGACGCTGCCGATCGAGGCCTTGGCATTCCTGGCGGGGACAATTTTTTCGCTGAACAGGATCCCGATCCGGACCTTTCCCACCCCTTCGAATGTGATCCCGTCGACGCGCCCGACTGGCGCCCCGGAGATCCGGACCGGCGCCCCGTCCTTGAGGTTGCCGATGTTGTCGAAGAGCACCATCACATCGGGACTCTTGATACTCTTGTTCCGCAGGAACATCCCTCCGCCGACGAACGCGGCAGCGCCCAGCAGGACGAGCAGTCCGACGGCGGCTTCCTTCTGATATGAATTCATCGGTCAGTCCCGGTCAGATTGGCTCATTGTCGAAGTCGCGTTCGAGGAACGCCTTGACTTCGGGAACGGTGGAATCACGGAATTCTTCGGGTGTACCGATCGCCACGATCTTGCCGCCGGTCAGCAGCGCAATCCGGTCGGCAGTCCGGAACGCGCCGCGGACATCGTGGGTCACCATGATACTGGTCACACCCAGCTCGGTATCGAGGCGCTTCACCATCGTGTCGATGATGTCGGAGTTCACCGGGTCGAGACCCGAGGTTGGTTCGTCATACAGCAGATATTTCGGCTTCCCGGCAATCGCCCGGGCGATGCCCACCCGCTTCCGCATCCCGCCGGAGAGCTCCGAGGGCATCTTCCGGGTCGTCTCGGGTGGGAGGTTCACGATCTTCAGGCACTCCAGGACCCGCTTCTCGACGAATGCACTGTCATTGTACTGCTCGGGGTTGGTGAGTCCCAGCCGGATGTTCTCGTGCACATTCATCGAGTCGAACAATGCGCCGTTCTGGAAGACATAACCGATCGTGGCTCGCAGCGTTGCCAGCTCCTTCCGCTTCAATTTGGCCACGTGCTGCCCGTCGACGATCACTTCGCCCCGGTCCGGCCGCATCAATCCGATGATGTGCTTCAGCAGCACGCTCTTCCCGGTGCCCGAGGGGCCCAGCAGCGCGAGCGTTTCGCCCTCAGTGACGGTGAGTGTCACACCGTCGAGGACGACCTGCGCCCCGAAGCGCTTCGCAACATCCTTGATTTCGATCATGCCTTGAGCAACAGCTTGGCGAGGACGGTATCGAGCAGCAGGATCAGTACCGATGAGGTGACCACGGCGCCGGTGGTCGACTTGCCCACACCTTCAGCACCCTGCTTCGTGGTGTAGCCGCGGTAGCAGGAGATCAGCGAGATCGCAGCGGCAAAGAAAAATGCCTTGGTGATCGAGTAGGTCGCGTCGAACGGACGCCAGAAAATTCTGGCGCCGTAAGCGAAATCCTGGTCGGTGATCGGAAGCGCCTGCTTTGCCGCGACCCAGCCAGCCAGGACTGCCACGACATCGGCAAAGATCACCAGCACCGGGATCATCAGGAGGCAGGCCATCACCCGAGGGATCAGGAGATAACTCGCCGGCGATCGGCCCAGCGACTCGAGCGCATCGATCTGCTCGGTGACCCGCATCGTCCCGAGTTCGGCAGCGTACGCCGCACCAATCCGGCCCGCAAGAATCAACCCCACCAGTACCGGACCCAGTTCGAGCACCACCGACTCCACCACCAGCGAGCCGACGACGTAAATCGGAATGCTGCCGGTGAACTGGTAGCCCGCCTGGAGCGCCGTCACGGCGCCAGCGAACGACGCGATCAGCAGCACGATGAAGAGTGAGCCAATGCCGATGTTCCACGCCTCGTCGAAGGCGCGGGGGACCCAGACACGCCACTCCGGGAGTCCACGCACCAGCTCGACCATCAGGGCTGCGAAGCGGCCCACGGCAGCAAGTGCATCAAGCACGGCCCGTCCGGCCTGGTGCTGGACGCGCTGGACGAGCGTACTCACCGGTTCCCTGCTCCTCGACCGTGGATCATCACACCTCTATCTTGCGCATCAGTGAATCCCAAGTCCAGCCCGGAGCTGCGGGCGCAACGATTGCAGGTGAAGCGTCGCCTGCTCGCGTGGTTTCGGCGCCACGGCCGCGACCTGCCCTGGCGCCGCACGCGCGATCCCTACGCCATCCTCGTATCCGAAGTGATGCTCCAGCAGACCCAGGTGGTACGGGTCGAAGGGTACTGGACCCGCTTCCTCGAGCGCTTCCCGACCATCCACCACCTGGCCAAGGCGCCACCCCGCAAGGTGCAGGAGTCCTGGGCCGGGCTCGGCTACTATCGCCGGGCCAGCAACCTGCACCGTCTGGCGCGCGAGGTGGTGACGACCCACGGCGGCGAACTGCCACGCGATACCGCCGCACTCCGCGCCCTCCCCGGCGTGGGAAGTTACACTGCAGGGGCAGTGGCGTCGTTCGCCTTCGAACTCCCCGAGCCCGCCGTCGATACCAACGTCGCCCGGGTCCTCCGGCGAATCTTCCACCCGAAACTTACCGCTGGAGCCGCTGGCCAAAAGGTCCTCATCGCCACCGCCCGCACCCTGGTGGCTCGCCCGGGCCGCACCACCTGGACCATCAATCAGGCGCTGATGGAGCTGGGGGCGCTGATCTGCACTGCCCGCGTGATGCGCTGCGATCGCTGTCCGGTGCGCGATGCCTGCCGGACCGGTGGCACTTACACGCTCGGTGCCACCCGCAGCAAATCGAGCGTGCGGTCAAGGTCCCGCGGCAACACATAGATGTGCGTGCTCAGTCGCAGATACTCATAGCCGTACTCTGCGATCCGGCGTGTCCGGATGCGCTCCTGCCTCAGATATTCCTGCAGCTTCGCCGCACTGATCCCGTCCATCGAGAACGCCACCATCGCCGATCGGAACGAGGCGCGCTGGGGTGAGACAATCCTGACTCGCGGAAGCTCGCGCAAGCCATCGTGCAGCCGGGTGGCAAGCGCGCGGGTGCGCCGCTCGATCGACGGACGGCCGATGGCCTGCTGGAAGGCCACCGCGGCACGCAACCCGCTGACGAGCGAGTCGTTGCTGGTGCCGACGTGCTCGAAGCGAGCGATCAGGGCGCTGTTCCAGTCACCCGACGCCACCAGCGGCCAGGTGGTGGCGATCCGCTCCGGATGCACCACCAGCAGTCCAGTTCCCTTCGGAGCCAGGAGCCATTTGTGGGTTGAAGTACAGTAATAATCGGCGTCGAGTGCCTTGAGGTCGTTCACCAGCATTCCCGGCGGGTGCGCCGCGTCGATCACCGTGACGATACCGCGCGAGCGCGCCCAGCGCACCAGCGCGGCGGCCGGCTGGATCATTCCGGTGGTGAAGAGGACCTGCGAGATCACCAGCACCCGGGTGCGCGGTGTGACTTCCCGCTGCCAGGCCGCGATCACTTCCCCTTCGTCGCCCGGGTCAAGCGGCGGCGAGAAGCGCTTGAACACCACGCCGCGTCGCTTGGCGAGCAGATCCCACGGCGACCGCCCACCGATATGCTCGTGGGTGGTCGCGAGCACTTCATCCCCGGGCGCGAGCTCGAGACCATTGGCGACGACACTCATTGCCTCGGTCGTATTGCGCAACACCGCGATCGAGCCCGGCCACGCACCAAGAAACGTCTCCAACTCGGCGTGCACGGCGGGAACATCGACCGCTTCCTGCCCGATCATCCGTTCAAACGCGCGGAGATGGTGGATCGTGGCTTCGAGCACCGGCAGTGGGCAGGCGCCGTAGGTTCCCGTGTTCAGGTGGGTGCCCTCGATCACGAACTCCGCCGTGATCCGTTCCCACGCTGCTTCATCGTCGGGACCGGGATGTTGCGGCAGTGTCCCACCGGCACGGGGCCGGAGCGTCGTGTGCGCGAGCCCGGTGAAACCAGGGATCGCGGCCGTCAGCGCCAGCAAGTCGCGGCGCGACAGGCTCATCCGGTGCGGTACAGTGCGCCAGCCACCAGCGCGAGGAAGGAGCAGATTCCCCCGAGCAGGCCGGTGATCCACAGCCGGTTACGCGCGGCGTCAAATGCGGCGGCGGTCTCGCCCAGCGGTTCGAGCCGGGAGAGCTTCGCAGCGGCCGGCATCGCACCGAGCAGGGTGATCAGCGCACCGAGGAAGCCCATCCCCTGCATCATCCCCAGCCACGGGTGCGATTGCCCCGAGAGCGCGCCATACATCCGGAAGGTGAGCACCACACCCGAGGCGACCGTCAGGATCGAGCCCGGCCCCACCAGAGCGCGATAGAGCGCCGCCTGGACGTCAGCGATGCCGCCCCACAACGAGCGATCGAGACGCTTCATCACCAGCCCGGCCCAGATCACGCCGAGGCCCCCGCCAAGCCAGGCCACGAAGGCGAAGTAATGCACCAGCCGCCAGAGGTTGCTCACGTTGCCACCGCCGAGGTAAACACTGCGTCAATCGGCTGGCGTCCATCGACGCCACCGGTGATCTCGTGCCAGTGCTCCACGCGTTCCTCGCCCGCGCGCCAGCAGAGGTACACCATCCGCTCCTCGCGCATCGCCGGGAAATCGACCAGTCCGCTCTCGAAGTCCTTGAAGTGGCAACCGATCTGGGTCAGTTCATCCAGACACGACTCGATCTCCCCCGCCAGCCGCCCCGCGGCGAGTCGCTGGTCGCGCGCGACATCGGTCTCGCCGGTCGCATCGACATCGGCTTGCGCCAGTTCATAGGAGGCCACCGCCGCTCGCCAGCGCGGGTGCAGGTCGATCAGGTCGGTGACGATCCGCCGCACCAGTGGCAAGGTGGCGTTCGCCTGCTCCACCGTGAAGAGCCGGACATCGACGGCGACGGTATCGGGCATTCTCAATCCTCCTGCAGGTCAGTCAACGCCTGCTGCATCGAGCGGTAACCCGCCTCGGCATACTCCGGGATGCGTTCCATCGCAAACGTCGCGGCGCGGTCACTCGTTGGTCGCAACCAGATCAACGGTGGGAGCCCCGGGTGCAGTTCCCAGCGCTCCCGCATCAGTTCCGTCGTGCCGGCCATCAGCCATCCAATCGCAGTATCGGCGGCTGCCACCAGCGGTGGCGGCACCTGCACTGGTGTGCCTTGCTCGTCAAATCCCGGTCCCACGTCGATCGCGATGACCAGATCGCAATCGATCGCTTCCGCCTGGCGTAGCGGCACCACGGCCCGCAAGCCACCATCATAGAACTCGCGGCCATTCACGCGCGCTGGGGCGAAATATGGCGGCAAGGAGCAGGAAGCGAGCAGGACGTCGTGGAGCGGCGCATCTTCGCCCCCGGTGCCGAACGGCACCTCGCGGCCCGTTGTGACTTCGGTGGCGGTGATCGTGCAGGGGATCACGAGCTCGGAGAAGTGCCTCGCCGGAATCATCCGGGTGATCGTCTCACGGAGCGGCGTTGACTTGAGCAGGGCGCGGGCCCAGATGCCCTTGAACAACTGCAGGCGCTCCGGCCGCAGGACGTCGTGCTCCTTCACGCTGGCGAAGCGACCGAGAATCACGTCGGGCGCCTCGCCGGTGGCCAGGGCGGCCGCGATGACCGCGCCCATCGACGTGCCGATCAGGTGCGTCGGCGTAATACCCGCTTCGTACAGTGCGCGTGCCGCACCGAGGTGCGCGGCGGCTTTCGCCCCGCCACCACTCAGGACGAGCACGACCCGCTCGCCGTTCACTGCTTCTGATGCTCCTGCCGGTATCGCTCCGCGCCGGCGTAGCGCACCTGCTCTTCCTCGCTCTCCGGGATCAACCGCGGCACCGTCTTCGGGCGGCCGTATTCATCGATCGCCACGAAGACCACGTGTGCGGTGTGGGTGTTCCGGCGTTCGCCGGTGCTGGGTGTCTCGGTCACCACCTCCACCGTGATGTCCATCGACGACCGGCCGACGAAATCCACGGTGGCCCGGCAGGTCACCAGCGACCCGATCGGGATCCGCTCGCGAAAGTCGACTCGGTGAATCGACGCGGTCACACAGCGCGCTCCCGCGTGCCGGATGGCCGCAATGGCCGCGGCCTGATCCACCATCGACATCAGGTTCCCGCCGAAGAGATCCCCGAGGATGTTCGACATATGCGGCATCACCAGCGTCGAGATCTCTCCGCGAGAGTAGGACATCGGACGGCTGTCAGGAATCGACATCAATAGTCCACCGGACGGAGGTAATACTCGCCGATTGCGGTCTGGCTCAGCATTGCGACGCTCGGAAGCTTCCGCTTCCAGTGTGTGCTGTCGAGCCGCTGGCGCACCAGATGGATCTCTGCGGCGCTGAATCCTGCCGCACGCAGCGATCGTTCGGGGTGTCCCTGCAACAGCAGGTCAAGAATGGCGTCGGCGTGCGCGTAGGAAATTCCGAAGTCGGACTCATCGGTCTGCCCCTGCACCAGGTCGGCGCTCGCTGGCTTCTCGACGATTTCCGCGGGGACGCCGAGGTGCCGCGCGAGTGCCCACACCTGCGTCTTGAACAGGTCGCCGATCGGGTTCACTGGCGGGGCATCGTCGGCGTGCCAGGTGAAATAGCCGAGCAGGCGCTCGCTCTTGTTGCCGGTGCCGAGTGGAAGCGCGGCGTACGCCGCCGAAAGATCGAACAGCGACAGCATCCGGGTACGTGCCATCACGTTGCCAAGTCGCGCCGGCGTGGGCACGACTCCACTCGCCGCTGCGTAGCCATCGACCGCCGCGGAAATGTCCACCGTTTTCTCTGCGATCCCGAGCGACTCCACGACCAGGCGAGCGTGTGCCAGGGAGTCAGGGCTCGAGGTGCGGTACGGCATCCGTACGGCGATGACGTTTTCGGCGCCCAGTGCCTCCGCAGCGAGGGTCGCGACCACCGCACTGTCGACGCCCCCCGAGAGGCCGACAATTGCCTTGGTAAATCCTCGTCGGCGAGTCACCTCGTCACGCAGGAATTCGACCAGCCAGCGACGCGTAAGTTCGGGATCGATCACCAGCCGAGAGAGCGGTGCGGGAGCCGCTGCGCGCCTGGCTGGCATCGCCGCCGCTGCAACATTCACCGGCACGACTGCTTCCGGTCGGCCCGAGAGTGACGCTCGGCGAGCCCGATCCAGCTCCTCGATCAGGTGTGGCAATCGCTGCTCGAGATCGGCCAGCAGCGGTGATCCGGCCCGCTCGCGCGCGATTTCTTCCAGGTCGATGGTGTGCTGGACCACCGCGTCTTCGAACAGCGGGGCGCGGATCAGGGTGTCGCCACCCGGACCTGCCATCACCGATCCACCGGGGAAGCCCTTCCCACCTTCGAACCCCACCAGCTGCGTCAGCGTCACAAAGACACCATGCTCCCCCGCGATATCACGCGCCAGACGCTCCCAGCGGGCCAGTGAGCCGGGCTGCCCCGGCTGGATTTCGTCGGGGGCGATGCCGCGCGCAGGGCTGGCCGCGACCACGGCAATCAATTGCGCGCCATCGACCGCCGCGATCGTGCCGGTGAGCCCGTGCCAGGCGTCTTCGCACACCAGCATCGCGGCACGTCCGAAGCGGGTGTTGAAGGCGCGCACCTCGCGCCCCGCCTCGACGAAGCGTTCCTCATCGAAGACTCCATAAGTTGGCAGGAAGATCTTGCGATGGATGTGACGGATGCCGGCGTCTTCGCCGCCGAGGGCAATCCAGATCGCGGCATTATGGAGTCGGTCCTGCCAGCGCTCGTAGAAGCCGAGGGTGAGCTCCATCGGCGGCGCCCCGGCGCGGGCGTGCCGGTGCGACAGCTCGGCGAAGAGTGCGTCGGCGGTCAGCGCGTGTTCGCGCACACCGCCCTCGAGGAAATAGCCCGTGAGGATCGTCTCGGGCAGGCAGACCACGTCAGGTGGTTCCGGGGATGCCGCAAAGGTCCGGAACAGCTGCTCGATCCGGTCGAGATTGGCTGCTGGCGACCCCTTGGTCGGCCGGAACTGGCAGAGGGCCACCGTGATCGCAGACATCCCGAAAGATACCCGGAGGAGGGCGTATATTGTCGCGTCACCTACCGTGAGAGCACCGGATGTCCATCCTCGACGCCATAGCCGGCGCCCCCAACGCCACCCTCCCCCTCCCCTGGCTCGCCACGGCTGGCCAACCGACAGCCGCGCAGTTCGCCGCTGCACAGGCGGCCGGTGTGAAGGTCGTCATCGACCTCCGCGACCCGATGGAACCGCGCCCATTCGATGAAGCGGCCACCCTTCGATCGCTCGGGGTCGCCTACATCAATATCCCGGTGAGCTCCGGTGTGCTCTCCGACGCAACGCTGGAGCAGATTCTGGCAGCACTCCGGAGTCACGCCGGTACGCCGACGATCCTCCACTGTGCCAGCGCCAATCGGGTCGGCGGAGCCCTGATTCCCTATTTCGTGCTCGACGAAGGAATGGCGGAACAGGACGCCGTCGACGCCGCGATGCGAGTCGGGCTGCGCAGCGCCGAGTTGCTGGCCTGGGGTGCCGACTTCGCGCGCAACCACGGGAAGTAACGTCGCCGGGTAACCGGAAAGAGCGAGGGGCTCCGCGAACTGCGGAGCCCCCCGTGCCATCACGCGCTTCAGCTGTGCTTCACCCCGGGCGACGCCGGGCCCGGTCGGAACCCTGGGCGGGCGCAGCCGCCGGTGGCGGCGCGGACGCCGGCCGCTCATATCTCGGCGCCGACTGCGGCGGAGGACTCGAGCGCTCCACCCGCGGTGGCTCCCGGAAGACCGGTCGCTCCTGCTGTGGCTCGGGACGGCTCCGCTCGACCATCGGTTCCCGCCGGGGCTCGCGGAAGATCGGTTGTCCGCCCTCGTACTGGCGCCGTTCCACCGGTACCTCGAAGCTCCCCGGTGTCAGGTAGCGGGCCGCAACCTCGGGGCGACGGCGCGCACGATTGTCGGTGCCACTGCCTCCGGAATTCGGTGACGAAGATGGCGCCGGCCTGGCCGACGGCGGGCTGGATGGCGCTGGCGGTGGCGAGTCGCGCCGATCGCCACCCGATGAAGCTCGGCCGCGCGATCCATCATCATTCCGCACCCGACCGCGGTCGTTGGAGCTACCCCGGTCGACCGGGTTGCCGTTCCGAGTTCCAGCGCTCGGCCGCGGATCCGGCCGCACCGCCCGGGCCAGGTCGGGAGCGATCAACGAGGTCCCGGCGTTCGGCCGCCGCTCGCGCGCCCGGAATCCGTAGGGAGTGTCGGGCACCTGCGGCCGCGGCAGATTCACCTGCACATAGGGGCGGTATTGCCCCGGGTAGTTCCAGCCGCTGCCCGCATAGGGATAGCCGTAGTAGCCGTAGTAGGAATTGTAGGCGAACGGGTCGTAGTACCAGGGATCCCGGTACCACGGATCATTCCAGCCGTAACCTGAGCCGAAGCCGATGTTCACCCGGCTACCACCGCCGTAGCGATAGCCGCACGAGAGGCAGTTCCAGTACGGGTCGTAGAATGGATCGCCATACCCACGGCCGCCATCGGTCACAACGGTACGCTGCGCGTGGACCCGGTAACCAGTCACGTCATAATCGAAGCGGCTGTTATTGCTCATCCGGCGCACGATCCCGCCCAGCGCCGCCTCGGCATCGCTGTCCTGGTCTGGCAGCCGAAGGGATTCATAATCCCAATGGTCGTTCACTGCGTAGGAGCCGAACACCAGCGGCTCACGCGAAAGCGCGGCGTAAATCAGGCCGTTGCCGCCGATATCGTCGGCGAGGAAGCTCTCCCGGTCGTTCCGTCCGCGAAGCTCATAGCGTTTGCCGCCACGGACAAAAGCGTCGACATCCGGATCAATCGGGAAGAGCACACGCACCCGGCTATCGCCGTCTACTCGGAACACGATCAGATAGCCGTCCTGTCCTGGCTCGACCTGCACCCGGACCCGGTCGCCAGGGCGGTAGTCGCCCCCATTCAGGGTAATCCTGAGGGTCGCGGCGGGGCTGCGGTGAGCCGATTCCGCGGAGGGCACCCCGGCGGAAAGGATGATCCCGGTCGGGGAGGTGAGCAGGGCGGCAAGCAGGGTGAGCATCGAATCCTCCACCAACGAACGGTCGTGGTGCACGGCTGGATTCAGCTTCTGATTACCAGTTCCGTGCCACGGATAAGGATGTTGTCCCGCAATGACTTAACTCGGCGGAAGCCGGGTTGCTGTCCGGCCGAATGGACACCGGTACACCGGGAGGGGACGGTTCGTCAGGGCAGCGAGGTTTCCCGGCCGCCGTTCCATCGGTGCCAGTACATCCGCAATTCGGTGATCTTCGCTCCGTCCGTCTCGGCGAAGAACGCTCCACGGGCGTCGACCCAGTCGCCGCTCTTCCGACGCCGGAACACCAGCTTGAATTCGGCGGAGAACCAGGGGCCGGCGAGGAAGATTTCTCCGGTCGTGAAGGCTGTCTCGGACTGGTGGTAGGGGATGTCGCTCGCCCAGCTGCGGATTGCCTCGAGGCCCGTGAGCGGCGCGGCAAACGGGGTCTCGAGGAGGACCGCGTCCGGAGCGAAGACGCTCAGCATCTGGTCGATGCGACCGCGGCTCCAGCCGGCGGCGAAGGCATCGGCGAGATCACGAGCCACCACACGCATCACGGCGTCGTCAGGCATTGAATCGGTGGTCATTCCTTGAACCTAAACCCCCGCGACTACATTCGAGGGACCTGTCCCGGAGAGGCAACGATGTCGGTAACCGATCGGAGCGCAGTGGTCGCGGCACTCGAAGCAAATCTCCGGCATATCGAGCGGCTGGTCGGCCACGTCGACCCTGCAGCCGCAACTGTCCGCCCCGATCCGGCAGGGTGGTCGGTGCTGGAGATCGTCGAGCACCTCACGGTCGTCGAGCGGGCGGTGCACAAGTCGGTGGCCAGGGCCACCGGTGCACCAGCGGCAGAATTACGCACTCGCGAAAAAGACCCGGTGGTCGCAGCACTCGCCACCTTGCCGCAGCGGATCGAGGCTCCGGAAATCGTCCATCCGACCGGGCGCTTCCCCTCGCTTGCCGAGGCACTCCGCGTCTTCCGCGAGCGGAGAACCGCCACGCTCGATCTGGCCCGCTCACTCGATGTGCCCTGGGATGCGCATCACGCGCCCCACCCGATCCTTGGCGACCTCGATGTCGGACAGTGGTTCCTGATGGCCGCGACCCACGGCGAACGCCACGCCCTTCAGATCGAGCGACGCTAGCTCTTCCCTTTCGCCCCTTCCGCTGTGAGGCGCTGCAGCGCGTCCTTCGCCTCGCGGGCACGACCGACATAGAGCGAGTCGGGCCGATTCCACAGCCGCACAAATTGGCCGTAGGACGCCATCGCCTGTTCCCGCTGACCGTCGGCCTCATAGGCCTTGCCGAGATAGTACATCGTGATTGGCAGCAGTTCGGGTGCCTGTTCGAATCCGTAGCGCAAGCGCGCGATTCCCTCGCGCCGACTCGCAGGCCGCGATGCGAGCAGCAAGGCATAGCGGAGTTGCACCGAGGTCGTGAAGCCGGGAATCTGCAAGCCACCGGCGATACGGAGCCCGGAGTCGGCACGGGCGATCCCCCGGAGCGTGTCGCCCTGACTCGCGATCCGCAACCCATCGAGCGCCACGAGCGAGCCTCGCAGCCACGAGGGCATCGTGTCGCCTGCGGAGGCCAGCGTCTGCTGAATCAGCGCCCCCGCGCGAGCGCCCTGCCCCCGGTCGACCGCAGCGAGGGTCCGGATGAAATTCACGTACATATTCGCCGGCGCCCGTGCCAATCCGTCGTCAACTTTTCGCATCAGCGAGGTATCGGCGAAGCCGGCGTAGAACGGTGTCATCGAGATATTCGATGCTGCCTGCATCGTTCCGGGGCCGGCCTTGCGGAGCGAATCGATCACACCCCGGGCGCTGTCGACCCGGCCGACGCTCGCGTCGAGCATCCCCCGCAACGAGATGAATTGGAGCTTGAGGCCACCGTTGACCGGTGTCTCGGCGATGGCGCGCCCCAGCTTCGCCAGGGAATCTCCATCGGAGCGCGGATCGCGAATCACCGCATTGAGGGCCGCGCGGGCGAGCCCGGAGCCGCTCACCGGTCCCTGCACAATCCGCGCGAAGCCGCCGCGATCGCCGTTCATCACCGCCCGAGCCGCCTCGACCTGCGCCAGTTCGGCATCGGCTTTCGCGAGGCGGAACACCGCAGTGTATCGACGGATCGCCGCCGTGTCGCGCGCGCCGACCGCGAGTTCCATCGGATGAATGGCGGCCGGTGTCAGCGACGAATCGAGTTCGAGCACACGATCGAACGGCGCCTTCAACTCCGCCGGAGCCATCGGCCGATAGCCGTTGCCGTGGTACTGCGACTCCCCCAGGAGATACCAGGCATCGGCGTCGTTGGGAAATTTCTGCAGGTACACCCGCATCGAATCGGCCGCGGAGGGATCACCTTTCTGGAAGAGACTCGACGCGGCGAGGATCGTCCGCAACCGCGGCGAGAGGGTGCCGGAATACTTCACCGCATTGGCCGACGCCTTCTGTGCCGGCGCCGAGAGGTAGTTGCCGGACCAGCCGAGGGTGTTCGCAAGCTTGTACCAGGCGAGCGCGAAGGTGGAATCGGCCGCGACGGCGCGCTCGAAGGCCACTTGTGCGGAATCCCACTGTCCCCGTCGATGGAACCCTTCACCCTGCAAGTAGGCACGAATCGCCGGCATCGAGGAGGAGACGATGCCGCTCGCGTTGGCCGATGGCATCGGCTCCTTCGACCGCCAGATCTCCCGCAACACCGAGAGTGCCAGGCCATCCGCGAGCGCAAGGATCGAATCGGCTGAACCGTCGATCTGGGCCCGGGCGAGCGACTTCCCCTGCAGGTCGAACAGCTCCGCAGTCAGCCGGGCCGTACTCCCGGTCGCAACCACCGTCCCGGTGAGGACCGACGCCGCCTTCACGTTTCGGCCAACCGCGATGGCATCTTCACGATCACCGCCGCCATCCGTGACACGACGGCGCCACTCCCGCAGCACCGTGCGCGGCTCGATGGCGCGGATGCCGCCGATTCCGTCGAGGTTACTGGAGAGGAGGTCGACCATCCCCTCGCCGAGGCCCGCCGCCGCCGCACCGCTCGTCGCAAAAGGGACCACCGCGATCGTCTCCGCGCCCGAGACCACGATCGCCGCAGGCTTCGAGAACACCACCCAGAGGCCTGCCAGCACGGCTACCATCGCCGGGAGCAGGATCGCCAGCCGTTTCCAGCGCCGACTCTCCCGACCCGCTGCGGCGGCACCGGTGCTCTCCTGCGCCACCGCCTCGGCGAAGGCCGTGATACTCGGAAAGCGCTTGGCAGGGTCGGTGTCGAGCGCGCGCTGGGTCGCCAGGTCGACCTGCGGCGGCGTCTCCCGCATCACGCTGGAGAGCTTCGGCCTCGGCCCGGTCAGCATCGAGGTGAGCATCGCCTGCATCGACGGACCCGAAAACGCCTGCTTCCCGGTGATCATCTCGTAGAACACGCACGCCAGTGCGTACTGATCGCTGCGCGCGTCAACGACGTCGGCGGTCGCCTGTTCGGGGCTCATATAGGCCGGGGTACCGATCGCGACGCCAGCACCAGTCATATTACTGTCAGATCGCGAGGCATCGACCGCACGAGCGATTCCGAAGTCGGTGACGACGGCGTGCCCGCCGGAGAGCATAATGTTTTCGGGCTTGATGTCGCGATGCACAATGCCCTGCGCGTGCGCGTAGGCCAGTCCGCTCGCCGCCTCCCCCACAATCACGGCCGCACGCTCGAGCGGCACCCGACCGGTCCGCGTCAACAGGTCGCGCAACGATTCGCCCTCGACGAACGGCATCACATAGTAGAGCAGGCCGTCGGCGGCGCCCGAGTCGTAGACGGGAACGATGTGCGGATGCTGGAGCCGGGCGGCCATCTCGATTTCGCGGAGGAAGCGCTCGGCGCCGAGGGTGGCCGAGAGCTCCGGACGGAGCACCTTGATGGCAACCTGTCGATGGTGCTTCCGGTCTTCCGCCAGGAAGACCGTCGCCATTCCACCTTCCCCAACCTGACGGTCGACCGCATAAGTCTCGGCCAGCGCCGCACGCAGGCGCGCAAGGATTTCGGACATTGGCGGTTCGGAGTCCTGGAATGGTGTCATCGAAAACTAAGCGGTCGCGCCCCTCCGGTAACCCGCCCGCCCACGGCATCGGTACTTCCCCGCCCCGTCGCTGCCCTACGGCTGCTGCCAGATCTCGAAGAATCCGGTCCCGCTGTCAGCGACGACCTCCCCTGCCGCCCGTCCGCGGAGCGTCCAATGCCCCCGGAGCTGCAGGAACAACCGTTGGATGCCCAAGCCCCCCGATTGCGTTGCGGCCGCGTCGTCCACGGCGATGCGCATTTGCACAGTGTCGGTCCGCTGGGTCGCGACCAGCCGCAGCGAGTCTGGCGCAAACACCCCGCGGGCCCCGACAACCGGACGGGCCCCGATCCGCTCCACTCTGGCGAACCGGTAAACCTGCTGCACCCCGAGCGAGTCGACGAGGGCGAAGAAGAGCGGAGCGCCGGACGACAGCTCGCCCGCACGAAGGACCCCGCCGTAGAGGATGGCGTGGTGCGAGCCTCGCCCACTCCCCCATTCCCAGGTCACGTCGCGCCAAACGCCCCAGTTATGATCGTGATAGGCGGGCACATTCGCCACATCGCGGCAGCTCTCGCCGTCGCAGAATCGTCCGGAGGCGTTCGCCCACAATCCCGGCACGACATATCCCGAGGTCAGCCGGTCGTCGCGGAGCTCGACCGGCGGGAAGTACCGCCACGGCTCTCCCACCAGCGTGAACGCGAATGATGCCGTCCCGGCGCGACCTTCCACCCGGTAGCTGCCGTCGCGTTGCACCACCGTATTCGGCCCCAGGGCAAGGTCGGCTCGGGTCGTGTCGTAACGCACCGCACTGCCCGGGATCGATGTCACGAAGCGCCGATGTCGGCCATCGGGACTTCGATGCGTCACCAGGAGCTGTCCACCCCAGCGGCCGCCCGGTATCTCTCCGCCCACCAGGTAGGTGACGTACCACCATTCCTTCGGGCCGACGACAACATTGAAGTAGTGCCACTCGCCCCAGGTGGTGTCGCGCACCAGCGGCTGGTGGAAATGGTCGAGCTCGTCGTAGAGCGTCTGGGCGTTCGGTGCGCGCCAGTCGCGGTCGTGCTGGTCGTCTTCCCAGCGACCGCTGAGCACTCGGAGCCGGGCGCCAACTTCGCGCGCCACGCTCGGCAGCTCCGCGCCCGCGCGCACGGTCCAACTGGTGTCGCGGGTGCGGACCACCAACAGCTTCTGTTCCAGCAGCGGGGACACCAGCCTCACCACGCCGCGGTGGCGCGGCCCTCCCAGCAGTTGCCGCGTCACGAAGCGGGCGCGATCAATTCCGAAATACATCCCGGTCATCCCGCCGGTGCGCAGTGCCTCGACATCGACACCTTCAGGCAGCACGGTGAGCTCACCGCCCCCCACCAGCGCGATATCACGCGATTGCTCGAGCATCGCATCGCCGACGGAGAGCAGCACGATCATCACCGCCACTCCGAGTGCGAAGCCGAGCAAGAGCACAGCAGCGCGCCCAGGACGGACCAGCAGATGCCGCAGCGCGATCGTCCACTCCATCAGTCGACGATCCTGCCGTCGAGCATCCGGATGATCCGGCCGGCCTCGGCAGCGAGCTGATCGTCGTGCGTCACCACGACCAGCGTGGTACCATCGGCGTGCAATCGGCGGAACAACGCGAGGATCTCCCTCCCGGTGGCAGCATCCAGTTCGCCGGTCGGTTCGTCAGCGAGGATGATGGCGGGATTGTTGGCGAGGGCACGGGCGATGGCCACTCGCTGCATCTCGCCGCCCGAGAGTTGTGTCGCCCGGTGATTGCTGCGTGCCCCGAGCCCCACGTAGGTGAGCAGCGCTTCGGCACGACTGCGCCGCGCTGCCGCTGCGACGCCTCGCTCCGCAAGCGGCAGTTCTACATTTTCCCGCGCGGTCAGGACGGGGAGGAGATGGAACCGCTGGAAGACGAACCCGATCCGTTCGAGCCGGAGCCGCGTCAATTGGCGGTCGTTGAGTGCGCCGAGCGGCGTACCGAGAATGCGCACCTCGCCCGCGGTCGGCGTGTCGAGCCCGCCGAGCAGGGTGAGCAGGGTCGACTTTCCCGAACCCGAGGGACCCACGATCGCGACGTATTCCCCCGAGTCGATGCTCAGGGTCACGCCGCGGAGTGCCCCGACTTCCTGGCCGTGGAGCGGGTAGCGTTTCGCAAGGGCGTTCGCGGCAAGGACCACGGTCACGGGGCATCACTCCGGAGGGTTGCGGCGATTGGTGCATTGGCGGCTCGCCACGCCGGCGGGATGCCGGCCAGCAAGCCGGTCAGCAGCAGGGTCAGCCCCGCGATCACTAACTGCCGTGGTTCCGCGACGAAAAACGAGATCGCTGCGGGAAGGCCAGGAAAGGATGTGAGGATGGTGTCGAGCCAGCGCGCCGTCGCGAGGCCAAGCAGCATACCGAGGCAGCCGCCGGGCACCACCAAAGTGACGCCCTGCACGATCACCTGCCCGACGACGGTGCCGCGCGAAACACCAATCGCCCGCAGCGTCGCGATCTCGCCCAGTCGTTCGTTCACGGTGATTGCCAGAAGCGTCCCCACCAGGAGCACCGTGACGATCAGCGCAATCGATCCGAGAATCAACGAGAGTTGGCGGAAGTAGGCGAGTCGCTCGCGGAACTTGGCCACGAGGTCGCCCACGGTGTTGATGCCGAGCGTCGTGAAGTCACGCCGCAGCTGGCGCACCACCACGCCGGTGTCGGCACCGTCGGCGACGCGAACCAGGATCACCGACGCACGATCGCGGAGGGGTGCTCCTCCGAGCGACTGCACCACCGGTAACGTCAGGGCGATTGACGGCTGGTCCTTTGCATCGTAGAGAAAGTGGACGATCCCACGCACGACCGCGCGAACCGTGTGCGCCGGTGCGACCACCTGCGGGTCGAGTCGCCCGAGCAGGAGCAGCGTGTCGCCCAGCGTTGCACCGAGTCGTGTAGCCGCCGGGCGACCGAGCAGGACGTGCGTGGTGTCGCCGAGCGACAGATCACGGCCGTCTTCCACCACGTAAATCCCCTGCGCCGTGGGATCGACCCCATAGGCCACGAGTGGCAAGAGCGCGCCGTTGTGGCGAGCGAAGAGCGACGCACCAAGCACCGGACCGGCCTGCACCACACCGGGTGTGGCACGGATGCCGGCGACCACGCGGTTCGCATCACCCAGCGTGGCCTCGGTGTCGAAGGGGAGCGTCCCCTTCGGGCTCACCCGGACCTGGTAGCCGCGGCTCAGCAGCAGTTTCTCGAAGGAGCGCTCGATGCCGCCACTCAGGAGCACCATATCCAGGAGCAGCGCCGCAGCGATGGCGACCCCGAGCAATGCGAGGCCGCTGCGCACCGGATGGCGCAGCAGGTCGCGGATGGCCCAGCTCCAGCTCATCCGGCGCGCCGCCAGAGCGTCAGCGGTGGCGTCCGAACCAATCGCCACGCCGCGAGGGCCCCAGCCCCGAGACCCAGCGCGATTGACAGCGCGACGGCAAAGAGGATGGTGCGCCATTGCAGCAGCGAGAAGATCAGTGAAGTCGAAAAGGTGCGCTGGTAGTACCAGTTCACGACAGCGCTCGCCACCGCAGCGAGTCCGGTGCCCACGAAGGCGCCAACCACGGCGATCACGGTGGCTTCCAGGAGCAGTGATTTGAACACGGTGCGCCGGGATATTCCGGTAAAGCGGAGCACCGCGACGTCGAGTCGGCGTTCCTCAACCTTGAGGATCATCAGGCAGAGGAGGAAGATCGCACTTGCGAGCACGGAGATGATGGCGATGGCACGGTGGAACCGGCTCACGACCAGGAAGGTGGTCGACGACTGCGACGCGATCGTACGCGACGGAAACGCCTGGTACCCGAACGCCGTCCGGTTGAGTCGGTCAGCCGCGCTGTCAGGATCGACACCGGGAACCAGCGCGACCGCGAAGCGATCGACGCGATCGGGTTGCCCGAGGATCGTCGCCAGGTCGCTGAGGTGAAGCCGCAGCCGATAGTCGCGCCGCATGATCGTGGCAGGATCCGCTGTCGGCTCGATGATGGCGGCGACGCGCGCCGCGTGTCGCGGCGCATCCGCGCCCGCGGCGACCTGGACGGTGTCACCCACTTGCAGTCGCGCCGCCGCGGCGAATCGCCGTTCGATGGCGATCTCGAGCATTTGCGCCGGGAGCGGGAGTGGCGCGAGGAGCAACAATGCCAGCAGGAGTCGGTTCACTCGCGGAATCTACCCCACCGACCTCGTCAGGATCCGCCCGCTAGCGGCGGATCGCGAACCCGAAGCCGAAGAAGTATCGATCGGCAGCATCGTTGAACCCCGCCCCGACCCGTGCGTCAAGCTGCAGATCCGGGGAGAGAAGCAGGAAGAGTCCGGCGTCCGCGTGGTGCGGCGTCGCGGCACCCGATTCGCTCAGGAGCGGAATCAGGCCGTACCACTCGGTGAAGCCCCCGACTCGTGTCGAGAACGAATAGCTGAGGGAAGCCGATGGCGCCAATTCCCAGGCGTCGCCCTGCACCCGATTCACTTCGACGCCGAGATCGAGCGACCACTGCGGCGAGAACACCCATCCGGCAAGCAAGCCCAGCCCCGGCAACGTTGTGTTGGCGGTGGTGCGCGAGTCGCCTGTGGGAAGTGTGGCTTGTGCCAGGATGGCAAATTGAGGCCGGCTCTTCCGCTGCGCGCCGAGCGCGACCTTCATTCCGAGATACAGATCGTCGCGGGCGGTGAAGGGGCGTCCTTGACCAACGGGTGGGGAGATCGACGTGAACGATTCGCCCAGCCGGAGCTCGAGACGGTGGCTCAGTCCGTAGCGCACCAGCAGTTCGGGCCAGGTTCCGCTGCCACCACCGCCACTGCTGCGGCTCGCCTCACTCCAGGTGTACCCACTCTCGAATTGCAGCCGATGGGCTGGAACCAGTGAACTCGATTCGGTAAAATCGGGTCGATCGGTGATGATCGGCACCGCCGGTGCCTGGGCAGCGAGTGCCCCGGTGGTCGCAGCGGCGACCGCTGCCAGTGTCAGCCACTTCACGCCATCCACGTCATCGCAGTGCCCCAGAGGAGGTAGCCGTTCAGTCCGGCGATCACCAGCGCCACCAGCCAGGCGATCGCCTGGGTCAGGGGATGATTGGCAAACTCGCCCATCTTTGCTTTCGACGAGGTGAAGAGCACCAGCGGGATCACGGCGAAGCTCAGCTGGAGCGAGAGAATCACCTGACTCAGGATCAGCAGCGCACCGACGCCCTTCTCGCCGTACATCGCTGTCACGATTACGGCGGGAACAATCGCAATCAGCCGGGTGATCAGCCGCCGCAACCACGACGGCAGCCGGATGTTGAGGAATCCTTCCATCACGATCTGGCCAGCGAGGGTTCCGGTGATGGTGGAGTTCTGCCCCGATGCCAACAGGGCCACCGCGAACAGCGTGCTCGCCAGCGAGGTCCCCAGCAGCGGGGTCAGCAGCTTGTAGGCATCACCGATGTCGGCGACATTCTCGTGCCCGGTGCCGTGAAAGGTTGCCGCGGAGAGGATCAGGATCGCTGCGTTGATCAGGAACGCGAGGAAGAGTGCGACCGTCGAATCGAGCGTGCCGTAGCGGATCGCAGTGCGCTTTGCGGCCGGATCCTCGCCGATCTTCCGGGTCTGTACGACCGCCGAATGAAGGTAGAGATTGTGCGGCATCACGGTGGCACCGAGGATGCCGAGCGCGATGTAGAGCATTGCCGGATTGGTCACGATCTGCGTTGTCGGGATCAACCCGCTCAGGATCCCGGCCATCGAGGGACGTGAGAGCAACATCTCCGCGGCAAAGCAGACACCGACCGTCGCAATGAGCGTGATCACCAGCGCCTCCAGCCAGCGGAAGCCGCGGTGCTGCAGCGCCAGGATCAGTAACACGTCGAGGGCCGTGAGGATGACGCCCCAGATCAGGGGGATGCCGAAGAGCAGGTTCAGCGCGATTGCCGAACCGATCACCTCGGCGAGGTCGCAAGCGGCAATCGCGATTTCGCACATCACCCAAAGCAGGAAAGAGACCGGACGCGAATAGTGATCGCGGCACGCTTGGGCGAGGTCGCGGCCGGTGACGACGCCAAGCTTCACGGCGAGCATTTGCAGCAGGATCGCCATCAGGTTGGAGAGCAGCACCACGCTGAGCAGGACATAGCCGAACTTGGCGCCGCCGGCGAGATCGGTGGCCCAGTTGCCCGGATCCATATACCCCACCGCCACCATATATCCGGGGCCGGCGAACGCGAGCGCCTTGCGCCACCACGGTCCGGAGGTCGGCACCATCACCGACTGGAACACTTCGGGGAGCGAAGGCGCGGTGCGCGGATACCGCCAGCCGCCGGGTCCTCCAGTGGTGGGCGCCTCGAGCGATACGCCGGGAACCGTGCCCATCAGGGAGTGGGCGCTTCGCCGTTACGGCAGCAATGCAACTGCTGCGCAAGATCGTGCCCGACAATGCGCTGTTCGGTGCCCACATCCAGGGTGATCGGTCCGGAGAACGGTTGCACCCCACGCACCGTGACCTCGACACCGGGCACCAGCCCCGCCTCACCGAGCCAGCGCAGCCGCTCGGCGGAGCCAGAGTCGACGCGGGCGATGATCACCGTCTCGCCAACCGCAACCTCCGGAAGCGGGACCGCCACCACCTCGACCATCCTCCCATCGGCCGTCGGGATCGGATCACCGTGCGGGTCCACTCTCGGGTTGCCGAGGGCGCGAGCCATCCGTTCGATCAGGTCGTCAGAGACGGCGTGCTCGAGGCGCTCGGCCTCGTCGTGGACGGTATCCCAGGAATAGCCGAGGAACTTCACCAGGTAGGCTTCGATCAATCGATGCCTGCGGAGCATCCGGAGCGCTGCCCGGCGGCCGTCTTCGGTGAGGGTGACACCCTTGTAGGGGAGGTGCTCCAGCAGGCCCGCTTCGGCCAACCGCTTGACCATCCCACTCACCGACGGGGCGGCGAGGGTCATCGCCTCGGCGATGCCAGTCGTCGTCGCCGGTTCCCCCGCCTCGGAAAGGGTGTAGATGGTCTTGAGATAGTCCTCAACCGAGCGGGTGAGGTCGGAAGCGAAATACTTAGTCACGACTAACAATTGTTGTTGTCAGGCCGAATGTCAACGGTCGCGGTGTTGCAACCCCTTCCACCGCAGCAGAATGGGGGTCACGATGCGCTCCGTCATCCCCCAGAGGAATCCTTCGGGAAGGTGGTAGCCTGCGACCACGCGTTCGGCCCCGAGCACCTCGATCGGTGCGCTGCGGAACACCCCTGGCTGGGTCAAGTAGTCCAGCTCGACCCAGCCGGCCTGGGCGACTTCGTCACTCAGCCCCGGTACCTGCTCGGTCGCCAGATGAAAGACGAACGGTCGCACCAGGATCGGCGGCAGCACCGCCGTCCGCGGGGCAAGATCGTCGAGCGTCGCAACGTGCCACGCCGGGTCGAGCAGGAGTCCGGTCTCTTCGCGGGTTTCCCGGATCGCCGTTTCAAGCAGGCCACGATCCGCGAGTTCCCGCCGGCCACCCGGGAGCGCCAGCTGACCCGACCAGGGGTCGCCCCGACGCTCAGCCCGGCGGATCAACAACAGCCGATCGGGATCGGCGATCAGCAGCACAGCTACTGCGGCCTCGGGCCTCCCGGGCTCCTCGATCCGGATCGGGGTCCGCCCTGCGAGTTCAACAAAGAGCGGCTCCAGCCGAGTCATCCCTTCCGCCCGTGGCCGCTGGCATCAGCGCGGAGCATCGTCAGCTGAGGGTTTCGGAGAGGAAGCGTACCGTCGCATCGAAGAGCCGTTCGCTGTCGGGCGACGGGCCGGCCCAGGGGTGCCGGGTGCCGAAGGTGTGATCGGCCCCTGGGAGAAAGAGCGAGCGGTGCTCCGGACCAGCGACCGCGGCGAGCGCCTCGGCCTCCGAAAGCTTCACCGCCTGGTCTGCCGTGCCGTGGATTTGCAACCACGGTCGGCCAAGGCAGCGGGCCGCCTCGGGGATATCGAGCCGACCGTGTTCGTGTAACAGGCAGTCCTCGGCCACATCAAAATGGAGCGGGAGGTGGATGCGGAGCCGTTCGTGAAGGATCTGCACCGTGCCGGCCTGGCGCCACGCTGCGAGTTCGGCGTCGCTGTGGCGGCGCGCCCGTCCGATCGCGGCCCAGGTGACGACGGCGGAGATGGATGGCGTCTCCCGAGCAAGGCAGAGCGCCATCCCGCCACCTCGCGAGTGGCCCAGCACCCCCAGCGAACTCGGTGGAGCGATACCGAGTTCGCCGGTTCCGAAGGAGCGGACCACCGTTCCCAGGTCGTCCAGTTCCTTGGAATAGGTATTGCGCGCGAAGCGGTCAAGCCGGGTGAAATTCCCTGCCTCGTCGACGCCAGCACCACTCACGGAGACGTTGACCGCCGTGAAGCCGGCGCGTGCGAGGCGTTCGGCCAGCGGCGGCAGGAAGGCGTAGTCCTTGAACCCCTTGAATCCGTGATGCAGCACCACCGCGGGCTGCCCGGCGCGGCGCGAGGTCGCACGCACGTCGACGAGAATGTCACCAAGTACGCCGGGAAGGCGGTGATGCGTCACTGTCGGGGTGGCCATCCGGCAAAGATAAAGCTAGCGAATGTGGCCGACTCCTAGCTGACGGCTGCGTCGAGCAGCGACAGCTCTCCCCGTGTGGCATCCAGTTCGGCAGTAACGCCGATCGGGAGGGTCCACTGCTCTTCGATGTGGCCGATCGGAAATCCGGCTGCGACCGGTACCTTGAGCGGCGCCAGATAGGTGTGCAATACCTCGTCGAGCCCCAGCGCGCCGCCGTCCGTGCCGTTCTTCATCTCCGTGAAACGACCGACGGCAACCCCGGCCAGCCGCTGCAGCGCACCGATGCCACGAAGCTGCGCCAGCATCCGGTCGATCCGATAGACATCTTCGCTGACATCTTCGAAGAAGAGAATCGCACCATCCAGATTCGGGAAGTATGGCGTCCCGATCAGCGCCTGCAGCAGTGTGAGATTTCCGCCAATCAGCGGTCCGCGCGCGCTGCCGGGGGCGATGGTGATGATCCGCCCTTCCGTGGGTACCAGTACATCGGGCTTCGGTGCCGGGCGACCGAGTGTTCCCGCCGGACTCACATTCGTCAACACCCGGTCGAAGTGCCAGCGCTGGAAATTCGGCATCGGCGTGCGTGCAATTGGTCCGTGAAAGGTCACCACACCGGTTTTCTTCCACAGCGCCAGCAGCAGGACGGTGATATCGGAAAAACCGATCACCGGCTTGGGGTGGCGTGCAAAAGCGGTGAAGTCGACCCCGTCGACGATGCGATTCACGCCATTGCCGCCGCGCAGGCACCAGACCGCATCGACCGTTGGCGAGGCCAGCGCCGCATTGAGGTCGGCCAGCCGTTCTTCATCGGTGCCTGCGAGGTAACCGTAGGCCTTGCCTGCATTTGGCGAGACCGTCGGCGTGAACCCGAGGGCGCGGCACAGTTCGGCGCCCCGGTCGCGGTCGTCGCGCTCCAGTAGTGGCCCGGAAGGTGCTATCAGTGCCACGCGGGACCCTGGCCCCAACCGGGGCGGGATGATCGGCTTGGGAAGCATTCGGACTCCGGTTACGATTGAACGACTTCTACAGGAGACGGCGCCTGCGCTCGTCCCATCCGACTCAACTCGCGGCCGCCAAGGCCATCCTCGACGCTCGCGAGGCGATGGTTGCCGAGTGGGCTGATTGGCTCGACGACCGTGCCGGATCGACCAGCATTCCCCGGCAGAGTGTAGCACGTCAGTTTCGCCTGATCATCGAAACGCTGGTCGAAATGCTAGGGCCGCTGCGCCGAGAAGCCAAGCCGGTCTGGCAGCTCGCGATGGAACACTACGGCCGGACCGCTGCCTCACGCGGGCTGGCAGCGGGCGAAGTGGTCGAGGAGCTGCAGCAGCTCCGCGTCCTCCTGATCAAGTATATCGGCCCGTTCGTCGCCGCGATGCGTCCGCGTCGCGCCGTCGCCGTCTTCCTCCGGCTCAATGCCATCATCGACCGGGGCATCGTGTTCGCCGTCGTCGGCTATACCGACGCACTCGTCGCGTCGCTGATGATGACCGACGAGCAGAATTCGCAACCCCTGACCGTGGCAACCGCCGCCGACATCGGCCGCCAGCTCGACGCCTTCGAGTCGGAGCTGGGCCATATCACCGCGCGCCACTGAGCCGTGAGCGGCATCGGCCCGGCCCTCCCAGGACTACTCTGGGCACTCCCCTTTGCTGGGATCCGGGGCATCGCCAGACGGAAGCCCGACGTCGCCGCCGCCCCGACCGCGCAAGGCATCTCGCTCTCGATCATCATCCCGGCACGCAATGAGTCGGCGACGATCGAGACCGTTGTAACCTCGATCCTCAATTCCAGTTATGACCCTTTCGAGCTGATCGTCGTGGACGATCGCTCAACCGACGACACGGCGGAGCGGGTTGCCGCGCTGGCGTCGCACGACGGCCGGCTGCGGCTCCTGCACGGAGAGGAGCTCCCAGCGGGGTGGCTTGGCAAGCCGTGGGCCTGCCATCAGGGTGTCCGAGCAGCGCGGGGCGAGTTGCTGCTGTTCACCGACGCCGATACCCGTCATAGCGCCGACCTGCTCGCTCACGCCGTCGGTGCCCTGCTGCGCGACGAAGCGGAGTTGCTCACGCTGACCTCGCGGCAGCGCTGCCTCACCTTCTGGGAACGGATCGTGATGCCGCAGATCTGGATCATCCTGGCACTGCGGTACTCGCCGCCACGCGTGAATCGCGCCACTCGCGTCGACCAGCTCGTCGCCAACGGACAGTTCATCCTGGTTCGCCGCGAAAGCTACGATGCCGTCGGTGGCCACGGCGCGGTGCAGGGCGAGGTCGTCGAAGATCTGGCGCTCGCACAGCGCTTCTTCCGTGGTGGGAAGCGGGTACGGATGTTGTTCGGCGAGTCGCTGCTCGAGACGCGGATGTACCGCTCCCTCGGCGAACTGGTCGAGGGGTGGTCGAAGAACCTCTATCTCGGCGCCCGACTGTCGGTGCCAGACCGCCCGCTCCTGCAAGCGATGGCACCCTTTTCCCTGATGCTCTCGTTCCTCTTCTGGTTGCTGCCCTTCGGACTGCTTGCTGCCGGGATCGCGACGCCGGCAGCGCTCACCGCGATCGGCATCTCACTCATCTTCTGGGCGTTGATTTCCGTCGGAATGCAGATCCCGATTGGACACGCGCTGGCCTA
>JANLPG010000146.1:0-8107 GCA_031367105.1 Gemmatimonadota bacterium
CGAGCGAGCGGAGCGCGGTGCAAGTCACGGTCCTGCAGGGCGTGGCGTGGGGCAGCTCGACCAGCGTGACGCAGGGAAACTTCCGGGATCGAGCGATCAATTCAGCTGGCGCAGAATTGATGGTGCTGTCGCGTGCAGGCGCGAGCTGGCTCATTCGGGCAATCCATTGGTCGTCGAGCAGCCGGCGGAAGGCGCCCGGATAGCCCTGCTCGACGAACACCGCGTCCGCGGTTTGGGCTTGATTCGCTCCTCACCTTTTCGAGCACACGTCAGTGCTCGCGGCCCACGCTGCATTCAAGCCCACCGCTTACGCAACGTCCGGTGAGTTGAAGCCGGTCGAGTGCGGCAAGGGTGGCGCACCGAGACCGGAAAAGGCCGGCGCAGAGGATGTTGGCGTGCGGGCAAGATGCTCTCGCACGGGGTCGGTCAGGCGTTGCTTCAGCCCTGGCACGGCCTCGTGAAGGAGGTCGAGTGCCGCCGCGGAGGCGACCGCCCCCAGCGCACCCTGGAGGCGATCCCAGGATCCCGAGGCCTTCCGCGACCTCGGCTCAGGTTCAGGCCGTCGCGCGCCGGCTGCTTCCCGGCGGGAACGGGAGCCGCCCAGCACCGCTGCAGCGAGCAGCCCGCCAGCAAACGCGAGCCCGAGCACGGCCATTGGACGTTTGTCGAACTGCACCCGCCAGTCGCCCAGTTCCTTCGCCTTGGTCTCAAGTGCGGCGAGGTTGTGCTCGAGCGCTTCGTGGCTCGCCACGATTGTACGCTTCAGTTCCGCTGCAGTGTCATTCATTGATGGCACGTCCGAAGGGTGCGTCGGGAATGTGCCGCAGTGGCGCGATCTGCTTCAGGCGACCGAGCCCGCCGGCCAGCAGCGCCATCGCCGCGACGGCGAACAGCGCTCCCACGATCAGCGCTGCCGCCCAGAGTGGGATGCGTGTGGCGAGCGCGGTGACTGCCGCAAACATCACGAAGCCAAGCGCCAACTGACCGAGCGCGGCGCCAGCGCCGATGAGCCGGCTGGCTCGAGCGCCCTGATGGGCCGCCTGAACCAGTTCCGTCTTGGCAAGCTGGAGTTCCGCCTGTACGAGATCCTCGACATTGCCGACGATCCCGTGGACAACCGCTGTGAACGATCTGGATTCTGGCTCGGTCATCGAGGCACCCTCAATCGTTCCGGATGGCACGAGCCGTGAGGAATCCAACCACGCCGGCCGCGATCAGCGCCTTACCGGGGTTGCTGCGGACGTACTGCTCCAGCGAACCGACCATCGCCTTGAGGTCGTGGTCGCGAACAAAATCGGCACTCGCCTGAAGTGAGTCGGCCGCTCCGTGCGCGAGCTGAGCGACCTTTTCGCCACCTGAATGGCTGAGTTCCGAGATCTTGTCGCCACCTGCGTGCAACTGCCCCGCCGCACCCGAAAGCGTTCCCGCAGCCGTCGCCCGCTTCGAGTCAATTGCGTTGATGGCATTCTTGCCGAGATCCATCGCCTTTTCCTCGGCACGTTCGAGCACACCCGCCAATCCCGTCTTGCCTTGGTCAGCCGCGCCGTCGAAACGAGGCTGCTCCATCGTCTGTCCGTCCGTTGTCATCTGGCAACCACTCCCGCTGAGAATGAGTCACGCGACCACCCGATGTGTGGCTGCGTGGAATACATCTCGGTGACGTGCGGCAAACGGGAGAACACACAACGATAGTTTCGCAAACACAGCCTCGCGTGTTGCGTGAGGATCAACGCGAATTTCGCCCCTCCCAGTCGATCAGCCGGAGAGCCGTTACGGCCCACTCGGGAGGACGACCACCGCAACCATCCCGACGAGCTAGTCCCCGTCAGTCCAACGAGCGATTTCGCTCCTTGCCGCCCGATCGTACACTTCTGAACCATCACCAGACCAGTTGGGTATCGGTCGACACGGCAGCGGCCGCCCACTTCCGGCTGCAGCGCAGCTTTCGAGGCATTTCTGAGGTTAGCCAGCAGCGAATTTCACCAACTCCTCGATGCCGCGCCCGATGCGATGGTCGTGCTGGATCGGCACGGGCACGTGACTGCCCTGAACCCTGAGGCGGAGCACTTCTTTGGCTGGGCCGAGTTGGAGCTGCTCGGAGAACCGATGAGTCGCTTGATCCCGGTGCGCTTTCATCGGCTCCTGGATACCGAACTGGAGATCGCCGGCGGTTGCCCTGCTGCCTCCTCGGCGCCGGGTACCGTCAGCTGCTTTGCACGCCATCGTGATGGCAGCGAGTTTCCGGTAGAATTGACGCGGCGGTCGTTCGGCAATGCACTCGAGAGCCGCTCCCTCCTGACGGTCCGTGACTTGACGCAATGGCGCCGCGCTCAGGAGACGCGATCCCGGAACAACCAGCAGGCGCGTGATGCGATCGAGTCGATCGGCGATGCGGTGATTACGACGGATGCGTTCAGCAGGATCAGCTACCTCAATCCGATGGCCGAACACCTGACCGGCTGGTCGTCGAAGGAAGCGCTGGGACAGGCGCTGGATACTGTCCTGCCGCTGATTGCCGAGGCAAGTCGGCTACCCGTGCCCAACACGGCGGCGCGCTGCCTCAAGGAAGGGCGCTCGGTCGATCTGGAGGACGGGGTCCTGCTGCTCCGTCGCGACGGTACCGAGGTCCCGGTCGGTGATTCGGCCGCTCCGATTCGCGACCGTACCGGGGTGACGATCGGCGTCGTCCTGGTGATCCAGGATGAGAGTGAGAAGCGCCGCGTGGGGCATCGACTCTCCTACGAGGCGAGCCACGACGGACTGACCGGGTTGATCAATCGCCGCGAGTTCGAGCGCCGATTGGCGCTCGTGGTCGCCGAGCTTTCCTCGGTTGCCGCTGAACACATCCTGCTCTCGCTCGATCTCGACCGGTTCAAGGTGGTCAACGACAGTTGTGGCCACGATGCCGGTGACGCCCTGCTGCGGAGTCTGGGGCCGCTCCTCTCGCAACAGCTGCGGAAGCACGACACCCTCGCACGCCTGGGCGGAGACGAGTTCGGCATTCTGCTGGCGAACTGTCCACTGGTTGAGGCCGAGCGGATCGCCGAGAACATCCGCCTGGAACTCAGCCGCTACCGCTTCGAATGGGCAGCTCAGCATTTTTCGATCGGCGTGAGTATCGGCCTGATCCGGGTCACCGAAACCCACGGTGAGATCGGATCGGTCCTGCGGCTGGCCGACGCGGCCTGCTATCAGGCCAAGGCTGGAGGCGGAGACCGGGTGTATTTCGATCGAGCGGGTGAGGCGAAGTACGATCCGTCACAGGTATTGACGCGTCCCTACACCCGGTTGGCGCGGGCAATCGACGGCGGGCACTTCGAGCTGTACGCCCAGCCGATTGTCGCCTTGCAACCCGAGATTCCGGATCGCCCCCGGTACGAGATTCTCCTGCGGCTTCCGGATGGCCACGGCCGCGTGCAGAAAGCAGCCGACTTCCTGCCTCAGGCGGCGCGCTACAACCTCCTCCCAGCGATTGATCAATGGGTGGTGTGCCAGACGATCGCACTCCTCGGCCGCTGGCGCCGCGAGAACCCCGGCGCAGTGCTGCCGGTGATGCAGATCAACCTCTCGCCCTCGGCGCTTGCCGACGATTCGCTGGTCGCGATCATCGAGGGGCAGCTGGCGAAACACGACCTCCCTCCGCAGGCGATCTGTTTCGAACTCGCCGAGTCGGCGGCACTCGCCAATCAATCGCGGACCCTGCGATTCCTGACCGGAGTCCGAAGTGCCGGCTGCGGCATTGCACTGGAGGATTTCGGGGGCGGGCTGACTTCGCTGGCCTATCTCCGGACGCTTCCGGTCGACTTCCTGAAAATCGGCGGTCCGTTCATCGGCGAGATCGTCGAGGATCCGGTCTTCGGCAGTATCGTCTCGGCCGTCAACCAGATCGGCCGAAGCCTCGGCATCACCACCATCGCCAAGCAGGTGGGCAGTGAGAACGCGCTCCGCTTGCTCCGGACCCTCGGGATCGGGTATGCCCAGGGGTTGGCGCTGACGCCGCCGATGCCGCTCCTCGACGAGGAAGGGCAGTTCAGTATGCCGATTCATTTGCTGCAGCAATCGGCGTAACCAGGTGTGCAGCGCCCCAGAGGGAGTGGCCGGGTGAGGCCGGGGAGCACGGCCGCGACGGACGTCGCGCGGCGCCTCTGGGATCGGGTTGCCCCGGGCGCCCCGGATGCCCCAGAAACTGTGGCCGTCACGGCCGACCGGGTCTATTCGCAGCTCCACCCCACCTTGGGGCGATGGATTGGCGTCGAGGGTTTCCGGGCACTGCTCGACCGGGCGCTCGGATTGGCGCGGACCGAGTATCCCGTACTCCGTGATCTGTTCTTCCTCGGGGGTGAAGACCCCGTGATCACGGCGGCGGTGCGTGACTACGGCGCCCCCACCGTGGTCACCGGGCTGATCGGCACAATCGCCATCCTGATTGAACTGCTCGGTCGCGTGATCGGCCTGGAGCTGGCGCTCCATCTGGTCGGACAGGTGGGCGACCCGGGCGCGCCTGATTTGTTGCAGAGCGAGTCCTCCGGAGGCCGAGATGGCTAGAAAGCCGGCTGCGAAGCCCGCGATGCGTGCACCCGCTGCCCTACAGCTACTCGACACCGGGGTCCCCGGACTGAATGACGTGCTCGGCGGCGGCGTTCCGGAGCTCTCCTTCAACCTTGTCACGGGCGGGCCTGGTGCCGGCAAGACCACCCTCTCGATGCAGTTGCTGTTCGCCAACGCCACCCGGAAACGTCCCGGCCTCTTCATCACGCTCCTCGGCGAGACTTCGCTGAAGATGCTCCGGTACCAGCAGCTGTTCGACTTCTTCGATGTCAAGCGGGTCGGGACGGAGGTGTATTTCCTCAACCTGACAGAGGAAGCGCTCAGCGGTGATCTGGATGGCGTGCTCGCACAGATCCTCGCCGAGATCGCCCGCCTGCACACCGGCATCATCGTGGTTGATTCGTTCCGCTCGTTGATCCGCTCCCAAGGGCCGAACGTTCCGGTGGGCCACCTTGAAGAGTTCATCCAGCGATTGGCGATGCACCTCACCACCTGGGAGGTCACCTCCTTCCTGATCGGCGAGTATTCGGAGCGGGAACGGAGTGACCCGATTTTTACGATCGCGGATGGTATCCTCTGGCTCTCGCAGGATGCCAATCGCAATTCGGTCGTGCGGCAGTTGCAGGTGGTGAAGGCGCGGGGGGTGGCATCAATGCCCGGAATGCACACGATGCGGATGAGTACGGCGGGAATACAGGTGTTCCCACGTACGTCCGAGCGAGTCACCGACTTGAAGCGACCGGTCGCGCCGCGGCTCTCCACTGGGGTGGCCGGGCTGGATGAGATGATGGGCGGTGGAATTCCCCCAGGGGATTCGTTGATCATCGCCGGTCCGACCGGCAGTGGGAAGACGACGTTTGCAATGAAGTTTGTGGCAGCCGGACTGAAAATCGGGGAGCCCGCGGTGATCGCGATCTTCGAGGAACATCCGGATGCCTACCTCGAGCGCGCCAAGCGCATCGATGTTGACCTGCGTGATGCGATCGCCAAGGAGCAATTATGCATCCTCTATTTGCGACCGCTGGATCTGTCGGTCGACGAGACGCTGGAGGAAATCCGGAGCGTCGTCGAACGGATCGGTGCGAAGCGAGTGGTCATCGATTCGATTTCAGGGTTCGAGATGGCACTCGCGCCGGCGTTTCGTGAAGACTTCCGTGAGTCGCTCTACCGACTGATCGGCGCGCTCACCGGTATTGGGGTCACGATGTTCTCGACTGTGGAAGTGAGTGAAGCCGATGGTGGGACCGGCCTGCAACTCGCCGGATATCAGGCATCGTTTCTGACGGATGATATCATCTCGCTGCGCTACGTGGAGCTTCAGGGGGAGCTGCGCAAGACACTGATCGTGCTCAAGATGCGCGGCAGCGCGCACTCGCGTGAGTTCCGGAGCTATGAGATCACCGCGTCCGGTATCCAGCTTCAGTACGCGAGTCAGGCGGGAACGCACATCAAGGCCGACCTGCGGCCCCACGCGCCCTGATGGACGCCGCGATCTTCAATCACGATGGTTGGGCCGCCGCCGCCCGGGCCGACGAACGCTACCGGCAGCTGGTCGAGCTGGCGCCCGATGGCATCCTGGTGCACGACGGCGGACGGATCGTGCTCGCGAATGCGTCGGCGATTCGACTCGCGGGTGGGACCAGCCGGGCACAGGTCGTGGGGAAGCCGATCGACACCTTTCTCGACCCTCCCTATTTGAAGGCGGTGCAGGCACAGCTCACCGACGCGATCACCCCGGCCGAGGCGGCACCGCCGGTGCGCGACACCTTCTATCGACTGGACGGCTCGGAAGTACCCGTGGAGGTGCGGGCGGTCGCCTTCCTCGACCACGGTCGTCCCGCGGCACATCTGGTCATCCGGGATATCAGTGACCGATTGGAAGAGGAGGAATCGTCGCGGCAGTTGATCGAGCGACTCCACGAAGCCGATCGGATGGAATCGGTCGGAGCCCTCGCTGGCGGCGTGGCACACGAGGTCAACAATATGATGCAGGTGGTGCTCGGCTTCAGCGATTTTCTCCTGCGAGATGAAGGGTTGCCCGAGGCGTGCAAGGACGATGTCCTGGAAATCATTCGCGGAGCGGAGCACGCTGCCAGCGTCACCCGGCAACTCCTCGCCTTCAGTCGTCGCGCACTCCGTCGTCCGGCCGTGGTCGATCTGACGACGCTGCTAAGAACGCTCGAGCCGATGATCCGCTTGTTGCTCGGGGAAGAACGTCTCCTGACGACCGCGATGCCCGAACTCCTCAAGGTCTGGGTCGACCCGCGCCAGCTGGAGCAGGCGATCATCAATCTGGTCCTCAATGCCCGTGACGCGATGCCGGCCGGCGGCACGGTCATCATCAGCGGCCTTGAGGTGCGTGTGCCCTTGGGTCTGGTTGCGGCGGATGGCCTGATGGTGCCGGCGGGAGACTACGCTGCGATCACCGTCCGCGATACCGGAATCGGAATGAATGCGGACACACTGGCACAGATCTTTGAGCCTTTTTTCACCACCAAAGCGATCGGTCACGGGACCGGACTCGGCCTCCCCGCCGTGCAGGGGGTGCTGGTGCAGAACAAGGGCTATATCACGGTGTCCACTGCCCCCCGGCAGGGTACCACCATCACGCTCTATCTCGCGCTCCTTCCGGAGGCGACGGTGGTCACAGCGCTCGACACGGGGGACCGGACCGGTGCAGCGCCATCGCACCGTGGCTCGACGGTGCTGATTGTGGAGGACGAACCGGGGGTGCGCGCCATCACGACGAGAATTCTCGAACTCGATGGCTTCAATGTGGTTCAGGCCGCTGACGGGGCGGCTGCATTGGAGTTGGCGGGGCGGATCGAGCAGCCGGATCTGCTGCTGACCGACCTGATGATGCCGGGCATCGGTGGTGCCGAGCTCGTGCGGCAGCTCGAACTCCGCTGGCCGACGCTAAAGGTGCTCTTCATGTCGGGCTATTCGACGGACGAACTTGTGCGCCAGGGGGCCATCAGTGCCACGCGCGCGCTGATTCAGAAGCCATTCTCGCGGGCGGAACTCGCGGTAGCTGTCGCCGAGTTGCTCAGATAGGGCGGCTCAGGAAACGACGTACCAGTGGTTCCGATCGTCGCGCCGGAGTTGCAGCGAGGAATGATCGCGGTCGGGATTGAGGGCTCGGTGTGCCGCGATCCGCTGGGCGGCGCGACGCCGCTGCAGGAGATGCCCGCCCGCGAACGCTGCGGCGAGCAGCAGCAAAAGATGAATTGGCCCACCAGGCACCTGGAGGACGGCGATTCCGATTGACCAGACAAGAAAACAGCTGATAGCGGCCACGACAAACATCGCACGATCCTCTCAGTCGAACGGTTTTCACCCTTTCCGATAGCGTCCGGGTGACGACTCACCACCTTCCAGCGCACACTCCGCTGAGACGCGCCGTCAGCTCCAGCCCCGTCCCGCCCGCACCCGCGTGGCTGGAACCCGGGTGACGCGCCGAGCGGCCTCACCCAGAGCGGCCTCGGCATCGGCCACTTCGCGGTGTGCCCGCCGGCTCACTTCGGCGGCCTGGCGGGCGAGGTGCTGGGCGCGGCGAAGC
>JANLPG010000173.1:0-23883 GCA_031367105.1 Gemmatimonadota bacterium
TGCTCGCCGAGCGTCGTGGGAACTACGCGGATGCGGCGCGACTTTTTAGCGCGGCATTGGCGACCCGCCCTGCCGACCTGGGCGCGTTGATGGCACTCGACCGCGTGTTGCCACCCCTCGACCGGCGCGGCGACCTGCTGCCTGCGCTCGGGCGGGCGTTGAAGCAGGACTCGACGAACATCGGCATCCTTGGCATCGCGGTGCGGGCATTCGCCACCCTGGGACAGGGAGACTCTGCGCGCAAATACACCGAGCGGTGGGCGAGCCGCGCGCCGGGCGAGGACGCCCCCTTCCGCGAGTGGGCGATGGCGGCGATGGATGTGCGCGATCTGTCGCAGACCAAGGTCGCGCTCGACGTCGCACGGCGTCGCCTCGCGCAGCCTACCGCGCTCGCACCGGAATATGCCCAGCTGCTGCAGCAGGAGAGCGACCTCGGGGGCGCCGCCCGCGAGTGGGTCATCGCGATTCGCGCGGAGCCGAGCAACCGGAGTGGGGCGGTGTTGCTGTTGGGTCAGGCCACACCGACTCAGCGCCCGGCGCTACGCGAGGCGCTGATGAAGGAGGCGTCGATCGAGGCGAGCCGACTGCTTGGATTGCTGCAGGTCCACTGGGGGGAAGTGACGGCGGGCACCGTACTGGTGCGCGCTTCACTTCCATCTGCAAAGGCAGCGGCGCTGCAACTGCTCGGCTCCCTGCTCGATGAACTTCGGGAGCGCGATGATCGGAACGCCTTGCTCGCACGCGCCACCGTCCTCGAGGCGATATCCGATCGGCAGAGCGGTCGGGATGCGGTGCAGAGCCGGATGGAGTCCGCGCGCGCCTACGCGGATGCCGGCGCCGAGCGCGACGCTCGGCGATTGCTCGCCCTGGTGGCGGCCGATTCCGGCGCGCCGTCGGGGCTGGCCACCACCGCGTCGAGCACTCTGCTCGGCGTGCTGATCGCCGAAGGGAAGGCGGCCGAGGCGGAGCGGGTCCTGCTGGAGCTGGGTCCCGCGCTGGATATCGACGAACGGGAACGTCAAGGCCGCAGGATCGCGCTGGCCTGGGCCCGTCGTGGCGACCTCGAGCGAGCGCAGCGCCTGGTCCTCAGTGATTCCAGTGTCGCCGGGTTCGACCTGCGGGGTCGACTGCGGCTCTTCGCGGGCGACGTGGCCGGAGCGGCACGACTGCTTCAGGCGGCCGGGCCCTACGACGACGAACGCGAAACGGCGGTCACGCGGCTCACGCTACTGGTGCTGCTCCAGTCGACCGGGAAGGATTCGCTCCCGGCACTGGGGGCGGCGTTACTCGCCCTCGAACGTGGCGACACCGTCACGGCGATCAGCGGCCTGGCGGATGTGGCCATCCAGCTTGAGCCGCTGGGAGCCGCCGAGGCGCGCCTATTGGCTGGCCGGCTCGCCATTGCACGCCGTGACACGGCCACCGCCGGCAGGATGCTGCGGCAGGCGGACATTCGCGACGCCCCCGCCACGGCCGCCGCAGCACGGCTCGACCTGGTACGGATGGCGATCGCGGCCGGCCGCGCCGTCGAGGCGAGTCAGTTACTCGAAAAGTTGATTCTGGACTACCCCGAGAGTGCCGTGATACCCGAAGCCCGACGACTGCGGGATGTGCTGCGCGGTGCCATTCCCGGCGGCCCGAGTTGATGCGCCGTCGCGACTTCCTTGCCGGTGCTGCTGCGTTGGGGGTCAGCTACTCCCCTCGCCAGTCGTGGATCGCGGCGGGGCTGGGCCGTCGCGCGGCGTTCCTGGTGCCGATGGACGAGGCGCAAGACGACCACCTGAAGGCGTATGGGCTCGCCTTCCGGGCCCTCGAGCGCGGCGACCGCGGGGAGTGGTTGCTCAACTACCGCGGCGGATCGTTCCTGATGCCGGCCTCGGAAGCCGTGCAGCGCGACGCGGCGCTCAACGGCGTGACGCTGGAGCGTGCCGACGATCTGGCGGTGACGCTGCTCCGGGGGGAGGTGCAGGGCGGCAATTCGGACGCGGTGCCACTGGAGAAAGTGCCCAGGGTTGCCGTGTATTCCCCGCCCGATGCGGCGCCCTGGGATGATGCGGTGACGATGGTGTTGCAATACGCCGGCATCAGATACGACCAGGTATGGGACATCGAAGTCGTCGGCGAGAAGTTGATCGCCTTCGACTGGCTGCACCTGCACCACGAAGACTTCACCGGGCAGTACTCGAAGTTCGTCGTGAACTATGCCGGCGCGCCGTGGCTGCAATCGATGATGGCGCGCAATCGTGAGACCGCCCAGCGGCTGGGATACGCCACGGTACCTGATGCCAAGCGCGCCGTGGCGCAACGCATTGCCGCGTTCGTGGATCGGGGGGGGTTCCTCTTCGCGATGTGTACGGCCACCGAAACACTGGATCTCGCGCTTGCGAGCGAGGGCGTTGACATTGCGGCAGCATACGGCGATGGCACCCCGATGGATCCGCTGGCCAGTTCGCGGATGCATTGGGAGAAGTCGCTCGCCTTCCAGGGGGCCAATCTGGAGTTGTCGCCATCGCTGGCGGTATTCAGCGATATCGACGGACATCAGGTGAACGGCGTCGATCGTCAACCCCTCGGTGCCTTCTCGCTCTTCAACTTCGCTGCCAAGATCGACCCCGTGGCCACGATGCTGGTTCAGAATCATCGGCAAGTGATCCCGGACTTCTACGGGCTCACGACGTCCTTCCGGCGTTCGGTGCTCAAACCCGGCGTGACCGTGCTCGGCGACGAACTCGGCGCTCCGTGGGTGAAATACATCCACGGCGAGCGGGGGAAGGGTACCTGGACCTTTTTCGGGGGGCACGACCCCGAAGATCCGCAGCACGCGATTGGTGATGCGCCGACCGATCTCTCGCTGCACCCGCATTCGCCGGGCTACCGCCTTATTCTCAACAACGTGCTGTTCCCGGCCGCCAAGAAGAAGGAATTGAAGACCTGACCTCAGAACGCCTGTCACCTGCCGTCCGCGAGACGCTTCGACACGAGATCGCCAGCGCGGGAGGCAATGAAGTGTCTTTTGTCGGCACCGTCAACGAGGCCGGCGTGGTCGTGAGCGTACGTCCGGTCGCGCGGGGCACTGCCGAGATGGTGCTGGCGCTCCCGGGCGTGGCCCGCAAAGGTGAAATGCTGCTCCACAATCACCCGACCGGCCGGCTCGAGCCCTCGATGGCGGACCTGTCGGTGGCTGCTCGCGCCCACGATGACGGGATCGGCTTCGGCATCATCGACAACACCGGCACGCGCCTCTACGTCGTGGTGGAAGTGCCACGCGCGGTGCCGGTCACCCGGCTCGACCCCTTCGACGTGATCGACTTGCTCGGCGAGCACGGCCCCGTCGCCCGGGAGCTCGGTGGCTACGAAGATCGTCAGAGCCAGCGCGACCTCGCCGCTCACCTCGCCGACGCGTACAACGATGGCGGCGTGCTTCTCCTCGAAGCCGGCACGGGGGTCGGAAAGTCGTTTGCCTATCTGGTCCCGGCCCTGGCCTGGGCCCGCGCCAACGGGGAGCGAACCATCGTTTCCACCAATACCATCAACCTGCAGGAACAGCTGGTCGGGAAGGACTTGCCGCTCTTGCGACGCGCACTGAAAACTGACGACTACGAGCCGACCTTCGCGCTGCTGAAAGGGTGGCGGAATTATCTCTGCCGGGCCCGGCTCGAGACCGCGACGGCGACCCAGCAGTCATTGCTCGAAGGCGACAAGCTGCAGGAACTCCTCGACATCGTCGCCTGGGCGGGGCATACCACCGACGGAACACTGGCCGATCTTCCGTCGCCGCCTTCCGGTGAGGTATGGGATGAGGTCGCCGCCGAGTCGGACCTCTGTCCCCGGCTGAAATGTTCGCACTTCGACCGCTGCTTCGTGTTTCAAGCGCGTCGCAAGGCGGCGCAAGCCGACATCGTGGTCGTGAACCATCACTTGCTGGCGGCCGATCTCGCCGTGCGCCAGGCCTCCGACAACTGGGAAGAGGCGGCGGTGCTGCCGGCCTATCAGCGCCTCATTCTCGACGAGGCCCACCATCTGGAGGACGTCGCCGCCAATCACCTGGGTGTGCAGGTGGGGAGTCGAGGCGTGCGCCGGCTGCTCAATCGGCTGGAGCGGAGCGGGAAGGGTTTGGTGCCTGCATTGCAGCGCGACCTGAGCACTGCCGACGACCTGCTCAGCCGGGCATCGCTCGACCTGCTCCGGGATCGGCTGATTCCCGCTGTGGCCGAAGCCCGCCGTGCGGCAGAAGGACTCTTCCTCCGGCTGTTCGGCTATATCGAAAGCGCCGGAGCTGGCCAGGTCCGACTCGACGACGACTTCGCGAAGCATCCGGTCTGGACGGACGGACTCACGCGCGAACTCGATGCCACCGTGCGCGCATTTCTGTCCGTGGCCGAGCAGGTTGAAACGATCGCCGATCGACTCGCGCAGGTGGAGATGACTGAGCGGAGAAGCCAGTTATTGAGCGAGTGCAAAGGTGTGCTGCGCCGGCTCGACGCCATCTCCGATGGATTGAACGCGACCCTGCGGCCCTCCGCCGGAAGGCCGCCGGAAGTGCGCTGGATGGAACGCACCGGGCCCAAGGGGCAGGCACTGCAACTCGCGGCGGTGCCGCTCGATCTTGCCCCGATGCTGCGGAAGCTGCTCTTCGATCGCACCCAGACGGTCGCGCTCACCAGCGCGACGCTCGCTGCCGGCGGGGAGTTCGGCTTTCTCGCGTCGCGGATCGGCCTCGCCGGCGCCGATTCCCCGGTCACCGTGCAGGAGATTTTCCCGTCGCCGTTCGATTACGCCGAGCAGTGCCTGCTGGGGCTTCCCGACGACATTCCGGACCCGCGCGAGGACGAAGCGGGCCATGATGCGGCGATCGCTCACGTGGTGTCGGATCTGGCCTGGGCGAGCGATGGCGGCTTGTTCGTGCTGTTCACCTCCCACGCCGCCCTGCGGCGCGCTGCCGTGACGTTGCGCGCCTCCTTGGGATCGCGCTTCCCCATTCTGGTGCAGGGTGAGGGGCAGCGCGACCAGCTGATCCGGCGGTTCCGGGAGGCCGGTAATGCGATTCTGCTCGGCACCGATTCATTCTGGGAGGGAGTCGACGTGCCCGGTCGAGCGCTCCGGGGGCTGATTCTCGCCAAGCTACCTTTCAAGGTGCCCTCCGAGCCGCTGACGGCTGCCCGGCTCGAACGCCTCGCCGAGCAGGGCGAAGACGGCTTCTTCGGCTATCTGTTGCCACACGCGGCGCTGAAGCTCAAGCAGGGGTTTGGCCGACTGATCCGCAACGGCAGTGACGTCGGGGTCGTAGTACTGCTGGATCGTCGGGTCATCACCAAGCGCTACGGTCCGATGTTGCTGGAAGGGCTGCCTCCGGCGGAGCGGGTCGTCGGGTCGTGGCAACAGGTGCGCACCAAATGTGAAGACTTCTTCGCCCGGCACGGCATTGGAGCAGCAATATGATGGTGGTTCAACCGAGCAAGATTGTCTGCGTCGGTCGCAACTATGCCGCGCACGCGCGCGAGCTCGGCAACGAGATCCCCAGCACTCCGATGCTCTTTTTCAAGCCGCCCTCGGCGCTGCTCGGGACCGGCGAGGAGATCCTGCTCCCGGCCGTCTCGCACCAGGTGGAGTACGAGGCGGAGATCGGCGTGGTCATCGGACGGCAGGCCCGGCGAGTGACGGCCGCGGAGGCGATGCAGTTCGTGCGCGGTTTCACCTGTGGCAACGATGTCACCTGCCGCGACCTGCAGAAGCCCGATGGTCAGTGGGGCCGCGCGAAAGGCTTCGACACCTTCTGTCCGGTCGGGCCGGTGGTGGCCAAAGGGCTGGACTGGCGCACGCTGGAGGTGATCGGCCGCGTCAACGGCGTGGAGCGGCAACGCGCGCCGGCGAGTGCGATGATCTTCTCGATTCCGGTCCTGATTGAATACATCAGCGGTATTATGACGCTCGAGCCCGGTGACCTGATTCTCACGGGGACTCCCGAAGGCGTGGGTCCGCTCGCCCCCGGGGACGTCGTCGAGGTGGAAATCCCGGGGGTCGGCATCCTCAGCAACCCGGTACGCGGAGAAAATCCCCGATGATCACCATCAGCGATCGTGTGGGACGCTTGCCCGGCTATCCCCTCGCCAAGATTCCGGCGATCAAGCGGCGGCTCATCGAAGCCGGTGTCGACGTGATCGATCTCGGAGCAGGTGATGCTGACGGCCCGCCTCCGAAGCCGGTCGTCGACTCGCTCAAGCTCGCGCTGGACACCACGGCGTACCATAAATATGGCTTCCAGCAGGGACTCCCGGCCTTCCGCGAGGCCGCGGTACGCTGGGTGGAACGGCGCTTTGGGCAGCGGTTCGACGCGACGACGGAGATGCTGCCGCTGATCGGCTCGAAGGAGGGGTTGTCGCATCTGCCGCTCGCGGTCTGCAACCCAGGTGACATCGTCGTGATCCCGGAACCGGGCTATCAGGCCTACATCGGTGGAGCGCTGCTCTCCGGGTCGCAACCACTGGTGATGCCGCTGCGCCCCGAGAAGAACTTCCTGGTCGAATTGACCGACCTCGATGAGGCGACACTCCGGCGCACCCGGCTGGTGTACGTGAACTATCCCAATAATCCGACGGCCGCGATTGCGCCGCGCGACTACCTCGAACGGCTGGTGGCGACCTGTCGCCAGTATGGCATCGTGCTGGCCTACGACAATGCCTACTGCGACATCACCTTCGATGGCTACGTGGCGCCGAGCATCTTCGAGATTTCCGGCGCACGAGACATCGCCATTGAATTCTTCTCGCTCTCAAAATCCTTCCAGATGACTGGCTGGCGCCTTGGTTTTACCGTCGCCAACTCGACCCTCATCGGCGCCCTTACCAAGGTGAAGAGTTACGTCGATACCGGCCCATTCCTCGCATTGCAACAGGCCGGCGCCTGGACGCTTGATCACGCCGAGGAGCTGGTGCTGCCGATTCGCGACGAATTGCAACTTCGCCGCGACGCCACGGTCGCCGCGTTGCACACGATCGGCCTCGATGTCGCGGTGCCCCAGGCGGCGATGTATGTCTGGGTGCCGCTGCCCGCGGGTATTGCCTCGGCCGACTTTGCCAGCCGGGCGCTCGAGGAGGAAGGTGTCGTGGTGATGTCGGGCAGTGGGTTCGGCCCGGGAGGGGAAGGGTTCTTCCGCATCGCCCTCACGGTGCCATCGCCCCGGCTGCGAGAAGCGGTGACTCGGCTCGGGCGTACTCTGGCGGCCTGTCGTGGGCCGGTGAACGCCGACGTCAGCTGAGCGACGCTTCGTCTTTCCGCCGGAGCGCCGCTCCCCTCGGTGGGTGTGGCTGCTGGCGCTGGGCGTGCACGCGATTTTCGCCTTCTTCTGGGCGAGCGAGCCGCACGGATACGACCCGTCGGTGCGCTCCCCCTGGCGCGAGTTCTTGCCGATCTCCCTCGGCTCGACTCTGCGCGAGGTGGCGATGCCTTTCACCAAGCGTGGCGACCGGCGCACGATTGCACCGCCGCCGCCACAGGTTGGTAGCGCCCCGCAGCCGGTCCCGCCCTCGCTCCTGATCCCGCGCCCCACCGAGGCAAGTTCGTTGCCTTCGGTGATCCCGCCGATCGCAAGCGCACCCCGGGTCGATACCCCGCCGATGGCGGATGCTGGCAGACTTGGACCGCGCTTCGCGGAGGGTCGAGTGTGGCTGCGGCCCCTGCCTGAGAGCCCCAAGCGGATCGCCTCGGCGCTCACCGGGCGCTCGCAGGCGGAATTGGCGGACAGCGTCGTGAACAAGATGGTCCAGCAGTATCTCGACGTGATGGCTACTGAGGCGGCCGACCAGAAGCACGCCGCGCCCAGCTGGACCACGAAGGTTGCAGGCCAGCTGGTAGGTCTGGATGCCAAGTGGATCTATCTTGGTCCCCTCAAGATTCCGACCGTGCTGCTCGGCCTGCTCCCGATCAATCTCCAGGGCAACCCGACCCAGGCGGATATGAATCGCAAACTGTCGGCAATGCGAGCGGATTTGTTCGACGCTGCGCGGCGAGCCGACAATCTGGCCGAGTTCAAGAAGGCGGTGAAGGAATTGCGTCAGGAAAAACAGCGGCAACGCGACTTCGACAAGCACCAGCGAACCGCGCCGGATAGCGGTCGCTGATGAAACTCATTGATCAGGCAGAAACAATCGTCGTCGTGATTGCTGCGGAACTGGATATCGACGCCCCCGATCGCGGCGCTGCGATCCGCCTGCAAGGGGAAATCGATCGGCGCGGTGCCGGGCATCCGTACCGCCGGGCCGTGCTGGTGAGTGACATCGCGTGGCAAGAAACCGAACTCTTTCACAGTGCCCCGACCATCGCGGTCGGCGGTCCCGGTGTCAACAGTGTCTCGGGCCGGCTCGGCAGTGAGATCCCGACGGTCTGGACGCAGGACGACCGGGTGATCATCCAGGCCGAGTATGCCGATGGCGCGCCGCGTGCCACGCTCTGGGGGATGGACGCTGCCGCGACGGCCGCCGCGGTCGACACGTTCATCGCGCGTGGCTGGCTCGACGAGTTTCTGGACCGATGCTGGCGATTCCGCGCCGGCGCATTCGCCTGAGGGATATCACAGTGACTGTCACGCGCACCAGTGCGACGGTGGCCGCGCTGGCACTGCTCGCGTCGCCACTCGTGGCGCAGCGATCGGACCGTGAGGCCTCACCGTTCACCGCCATCGCCCTCCCGGTCAGCCGGGAGCTCTCGGGTGACAATGCGCTCCGGACCGTAGCATTCGTGGAGCAATTCTTCCGACTGCCAGGCAATCGGGGATTCGATGCGTCGATCGATACCATAGCCCGGTTGTTGTCGCTCGCGGGCTATGTCGAGCAATCGAAGGCTCGACCGGCGGACCGGCTGACCTACCGAATCGAATCGCGCCCGATGCGGAGGCCGGCGTGGTCGCCGATCGACGCTTCGGTCATCCTTGCGGGGCAGCGCACGCCGTTGCTCCAGTGGGCCACGAATCACAATATGCTTGCGATCAACTCCTGGTCGACCCCGGCTGGCGGCGTGGAGGCCGAGGTTGTCGATGTGGGTGCGGGCGCTGAGGCCGATTTCCACCGGGTCGAGGTGAAGGGGAGGATCGTGACCGGCGAGGCATCGGCGCGAGATCTCTATGCCCGCGCGATGCAGCGCGGCGCGCTGGGAGTGCTGGCCCCGCAAACGCTCGCCGCGTACCAGCGGCCCGAAGTGAATCGCACCGCCATCGAATTCAGTGCGGTTGGTCTCGACACCCTCAACCGCGGCTTCGCGATTTTCCTCTCGACGGCGGCGAAGGAAGCCCTCCAGCACGCGCTCAAGATCGGGCCGGTGCGGGCGAAAGTCTTCGTGAGCAGCATCTTCGAGCAGCAGCCCGAGCGGACGGTCGTGGCCGAGATTCGCGGGCGCCGGCTGCCCCACGAGCGCTTCGTCTATTCGGCTCACGTGCAGGAACCCGGCGCCAACGACAACGCTTCCGGGGTCGGGTTGTTGGCCGAGATGGCCCGAACCGCTGCAAAGCTGGTCAGGGCCGGCCGGACGGATCCAGCGCGGACCATCACCTTTCTCTGGGGCGATGAGATTGTCTCGACCGCGCGCTTCCTGGCTGAGGACTCCGTGCGACGCGCCGGGGTGAAGTGGGGGATGTCCCTCGATATGGTGGGTGAGAATACTGCGCTGACGGGTGGCACCTTCCTGATCGAGAAGATGAAGGACCCGTCGGCAGTGTGGGTCCGCGGCGACGAACCGCATACCGCGTGGGGTTCGGGCACCGTCAAGGTCGGCGATATCTGGGCGTACTGGCTCAATGATTTCGTGAAGCAGCGCTGCCTGGATCAGGCCGCGGCCAGCGGCTGGATCGTGAAATCCAATCCGTTCGAAGGTGGCAGCGATCACACGCCGTTCCTGAACGCGAAGATTCCGGCGGTGCTGCTGTGGCACTTCACCGACCAGTACTACCACACCGATCGCGACCGGATCGAGATGGTGAGTCCGGCGACGCTGGCGAATGTCGGAAACTGTGCGCTGACCACCGGATTGCTCCTCGCCGGTGGCTCGGCAAAGACGGCACGCTCGGCACTGGCCGAATTCATCGTGGTGGCCGAGAAGCGCATTGCGACGGAAGGAAAACTGTCGCGCGACGCGCTAGCCAGCTCCGGCGCGACGACGCGAGCGAAGGAGACGCTGATCCTCGAGAGCTGGCGGGAGTACTACCTCGCTGCGACCGCAAAGCTCCCGGAGATCGCCGCAGCACCCATCGATCTGGCCGCGGCGATCGCTGCAGGTCAGACCCGGATCAAGGCCGCTGGCGATCGGGCCGTCAGGCTGCTGCCGTAACGGCCAGCCGCCGCAGCGCCTCCTCCTTTCCGACTACCGCCAGCAGTTCGTGGACGGGCTCGCTCACGGTGCCCCCGGTCAGGGCCACCCGGATCGGCTGCATTACGTCACCAAGCTTGAGCCCATCGCGCTCAGCCAGCGCCTTCAGCGCTGCTTCGATCGCGGCCGCATTCCACGACACATCCTGGAGCACATCCCCCGCCAGGCGGAGGTTGACCGCGAAACGGTCGCCCAGCCTGGCCACGAGGGCGAGCCCCTTTTCATCACGGACCACACGGCTGCCATCGAGCCGAACCGCCACCTGTTCGGCAACGTGGGTGATCGTGCGTGCGCGCGTCTTGACGGCAGCGATGACGGCCAGGAGGTCGTGCCCCGCGTGCGGGACACCGAGGATATCGAGCTGTCGGGTCACGGGCGCGAGCAACTCCGTCGCGGGGAGCATCGAAAGAAACTGACCGTTCATCCACTCCAGTTTGGTGGTATCGAACACGGCCGCCTTCTTCTGGATGTCTCCGAGGGCGAAGCGCGCGATCATCTCCTGCTCGGGCACGATCTCCTCCTGACCAGGAGACCAGCCGAGTAGCGCGAGAAAGTTGCGCATTGCCGCGGGGAGGATTCCGAGGTCCTGGTAGTCGCCGACGGCGGCGGCGCTGCGCCGCTTCGACAGCTTCTTTCCGTCGCTTCCGAGGATCATCGGGACGTGGGCGAAGATCGGTTGTGGCGCACCGAGCGCGCGGTAGAGGGCAATCTGTTTCGGAGTGTTCGAGATGTGATCGTCTCCGCGGATCACGTGGGTGATCCGCATCGCGATGTCGTCCGAGACCACGGCAAGGTTGTAGATCGCCGAACCGTCGGAGCGGAGGATGATGAAGTCGTCGATATCACGACCCTGCCACGAGATCCGACCGTGGACGGCGTCGTCCCAGGCGATTTCTTCCTGGGGGACCTCGAAGCGGATGGCATACGACGCGTTGGCAGCCTCACGCCGGGCGACTTCCTCCTCGGGAAGCGCGAGACTCTTCCGCTCATACCGGAACGTGCCGCCGCTCCCTTCGATCCGTGCGCGCGCCGCCTCGAGTTCCTCGGTGGTGAGGAAGTCCTTGTAGGCGAGTCCAAGAGCAAGCAGCCGCTCGGCATCGGCCTGGTGGCGGGGAGCATACTCACCCTGGAAGAAGGGACCTTCATCCCAGGTAATCCCCAGCCAGCTCAACCCGTCGAGGATGACCCGGGTGTGTGCCGCGGTGCTGCGCTGCTTGTCGGTGTCCTCGATCCGCAGGACAAAGACGCCGCCGTGTCGCTTGGCATAGAGCCAGTTGAACAGCGCGGTGCGGGCGCCGCCGACGTGGAGGTAGCCGGTGGGAGACGGCGCAAAGCGAACGCGGGGCTGGGTCATCCGGAACGGCCTCGTGGGCGACAAGTCGAAAGTCGCGCCGCCCGGCCCGCTGCGGGCTCAGACTGCGCGACCTCGTGGTACTGCAGCGGAGCGAGAGGGATTCGAACCCTCGTTAGCAGGTTACCCCACTAAAACGGTTTAGCAAACCGCCGCCTTCAGCCACTCGGCCATCGCTCCTTCCGGCGCGGGGTCAAGATAACCCGCAACTGCCCCGACTGTCACTTCCCCGCGATCCGGCGACGCTCGGCCACGATCGCCCGGGCCGCCACGGCAATGCTGGGGCCGCTCCGGGCGAAGAGGTCGCCAGGAATCTCGATGATTCGGCCCGAGCGAACCGCCTGCAGATCCCGCCAACCGGCCTTCGCCCGGAATTCGTTCAGTCGCTGCCCGGGCCGCTTCCCACTGGAGGTGAGGATCCAGTCGGGCTGCCGCGCCGTGATGGTTTCCAGGGAAACTGTGGGCCAGGGGAGCTGGACGTCCCCGAAGACATTCCTCAGGCAGGCGGTCTCGAGCAACGTGGTCATCCAGGTCCTGCCGCCTGCGGTCATCGGGGGTTCGTCGGAGACGACCAGGAAGACCGAGGCTGGCCTCGCCGTGGCCGAGTCGCAGGCGGTGCGCTTGACCTCCGCGAGTGCGGCCCGGAGCTGGGCGGCGAGCGAGTCAGCCTTTGCCTCACGACCCACGAGGCGGCCGAGCCGCTGCAGGTTCTGCAGGACGTCGGTGGTGTCGGTGGTCTCGAATGAGAGCACCGGAATCTTGAATGGCGCGAGTGCGTGCTGGAGGTCCACCGACGAGCGATCGCGCCAGCCGATCACGATGTCGGGCGCGAGCGCGAGCACGCGTTCCGGCGAAGGATTCATCCCGCCGCCGATCGACGGGAGATGGGCCAATTCGGGTTGATGATCGAAGTCGGTGCGCGCCACCAACAGGTTGGCGGTACCGAGGAGGACCAGCCACTCGGTCGCCGATTGCATCGTCGAGACGATTCGCTGAACCGGGAGGTGCCGAACGACGACGGAGTTGCCTTCGGCGTCCTGAAGTGTGGTTGTGCGGTCGGGTGCCGAGCGGGCACACGCCAGCACGGCCAGCCCGAGCGCTGCGCTACCAGCCCGTCGGGCGACGCCCATCAGGGCTTCGGGACGCTGGTCCGGTTTTTCAGCGCTGTCGCCATGGTGATGTAGCCGGGAGGAACGTCGAAGAGTCGTGGCGACACCAGCTGACGCTTGATCGCTACGACCTCCAGAATGGTCGTACCATCGGGCTGCCAGATCTTCAGTGGCATCAGCGGCTTGTTGCCCAACGCCTTGGTCCACGGAGCGGGTTGTCCACCGGTCGCCGCGCCTCCCAGCGCGCCTGGCACCAGGCCACCGAGCGAAGTGGCGAGGCACATCCTGACGATCTGGCCGGTCTCGCCGGTCACTTCGTAGTCGTCGCATCGGGTGCCGGCGATGGTCTGCGAGGTGCCGAGTTTGCGGATGTCGGCTTTGGTCGTGGTGCCGGGCGTGATCTTCGCCGGCACGGGGAGCGGCCGGACGTCGATGATGCCCTTGGCGGTGGCGACGCCGGGAGGGAGTGTCATACCCGGCGGAAAGGGTGTGAGCGATGTCATCGTGCGAGCGCTGTTGTCGGTGATGGTGCGAATCTCCTGGCCCATTCCCGGGAGCGCAATCACGTTGAGGACCTTGTCGCCCTTCGCCGTCATCCGCGTGAGCATCGATCCCGTCCCCCCGGGGCCACCGACTCGCACGGTAATCGTTCCCTCGAATCGCTGTGCGTCGAGTTGCTGGCTCGAGGCGACGACGGAAAGGGCCAGGAGGGAGAGGAATCGCATCGTACCACCAGGGGTAAGTGAGGCCAGCCAGCAACGGCGCGGGTGAGATTCGAACTCACGAGACCCTTCCGGGTCCGCCGGTTTTCAAGACCGGTGCATTCAACCACTCTGCCACCGCGCCCAATCGACGAAAGGTACGGGGACGGCCGGTCCCGCCAAGGGGGCTCCCCCGAAGTGGAGGGCCACTGCGGAATGGACGACCACGGGGCGGGGGGTTGTCACTTTCTGCCGCACTTACTAGCCTTGATCCAATGCTGCTACCAAATCTCAAGCGAGTCGCCAAGAAGTCCCCTCGGTTCGGCGCCCTGAAGCGCGCGGAACCGAGGGCATCGGCTTGGTCGGCACCGGCGTAGCAGCTCACCCACGACTCTTACCGTGGAGCCCCGCCCGACCAATGTCGGGCGGGGTTTTGTGTATATGGCGGATGTGCTCGAACTCACGCGTGCCTTGCTCGCCATCCCCTCCCCGACGGGAGGAGAACAGGCACTGACGGCGTGGCTGGCGACCTACCTCACCTCCCTCGGCTGGCTGGTGGAGCGTCAGGCTGTGCGCGATGGCCGGGAAAACATTTACGCCCACCGGGGTGCGCCGGTGCTGGTGTTCACCACCCATCTCGATACCGTGCCGCCCGAGCTTCCGTATCGCGAGAGCGAGACGCACATCCACGGTCGCGGCGCCTGCGATGCCAAAGGAATCGCCGCGGCGATGGTGACGGCCGCCGAAGAGTTGCACGCCTCGGGAGAATCGCGCATCGGCCTGCTGTTCGTGGTGGGCGAGGAGAACGGATCCGACGGCGCCAAGGTGGCATTCCTGCTGGAGCCGAAAGGGCGCATTCTCGTCAATGGCGAACCCACCGAAAACCGCGTCGTCACCGCCCAGAAGGGCGCGCTTCGAGTGACGGTCGAGGCGGTCGGAGTGGCAGCACACTCGGGCTACCCGGCGTTGGGTGACTCGGCCGTCGACCGACTCCTCGATGCACTGGAGCGCATCCGTCGCATCCCGTTGCCGGTCGATCCGGTGTTGGGTGCCTGCACCCTCAATATCGGCCGGATCGAAGGGGGCGTTGCCCCGAACGTGGTGGCGCCGAGTGCCCGCGCCGAGTTGATGGTGCGGCTGGTCGGCTCCGCGCGACCGATCGAGGAGGCGATTCGGAAGGCGACGGGCGACGACGTGACCGTCGCTTTCCCACTCGAGATTCCCGCACTGCGCGCGCCAGCGATCCCGGGTCATCCGGAGGCCACCGTTGCATTCGCCTCGGACCTCCCGTTCTACGAGGCCTGGGGAGTCGGCTACCAGCTCGGACCCGGAACGATTCACCTCGCTCACACCGATCACGAGAGCATAGCGAAACAGGAGCTGGTTGACGGCGTCGCCCAATACGTCCAGGTGGCGCGGACGCTCCTGGCAGGAGCCTTCCCGTGATCGTGCTGAAATTCGGTGGGACATCGGTGGGCGACGCCGCGGCGATTCGCCGGCTGGTGGCGATTGCCGGTGTGGCACTTCCGGAGCGGCCGCTGGTCGTCGTATCAGCGATGGCGCGGGTGACCAACGCACTCCTCGCCCTCGAGGAGCTGGTCGCCGCGGGCGATCTGGACCAGGCGGCGGAGGCGTGCAATGCGCTGTGCCTCCGACACGAAGGAACAGCGCTCGAGCTTGGCCTGGGAGCGGAGGCCACGGCTGCGCTGGCGCAACTCTGCGATGAATTGCGGGGACTCGTCGTTGCCGCGATCGGACTATCGAGCACCGCGGCGAGACGTGATCTCGTGGCTGGCTTCGGCGAGGCATTGAGTTCGCGCCTTGTGGCGGGAGCATTCACGACGGCGGGCCTGCCCGCAAGCTGGTTCGACGCGCGCGACGTCATCGCCACGAACGACCAGTTCGGTGGAGCGCTCCCCGACGTCGCCGGTATTCGCCTTGCCGCCGTGGAACAGCTCGCCCCCTTGCTCGCTGCGGGGCGGTTGGTGGTGACGCAGGGGTTTGTGGGTCGCGCAGCCGACGGTCGACCGACCACCCTCGGCCGGGGTGGTTCCGATTTCTCGGCGGCACTCCTGGGTGCTGCGCTGGCCGCCGAGCGAGTCGAGATCTGGACCGACGTCGACGGCCTGATGAGCGCCGACCCCAGGATCGTGCCGGAGGCACGGCTACTGGCGCACGCCAGCTATGACGAAGCGGCCGAACTCGCGGCGTTTGGCGCGAAGGTGCTCCACCCCGCGACCCAGTTGCCGCTGGTTGAGGCCGAAATCCCGATCGTGATCCGGAACACGTTTGCCCCCGAGCATCCCGGTACCTGGATCCGATCAGGAGACTCCGAGGTGGGGGAGTCGCCCATTCGTTCGATCTCGTTCAAGCCCGGTGTCACCGTGGTACAGATCCGGGCCCCGCGGATGCTCGGTGCGTACGGCTTCCTGCGACGTATCTTCGAGGTGTTCGAGTGTCACCAGATCGTGGTCGATGTGCTCGCGACCTCCGAGGTGAGCGTGTCGCTCACCATCGACGACGCCAGTCGGCTGCCGGCGGTGGTGATCGATCTGGCGGCGGTGGGAGAAGTGGTGGTACGACCGGGTCGCGGAGTGATCGCCGTTGTCGGACGGGGCATCCGCGAAACCCCGGGGATCGCGGCCCGCGTCTATGGCGCGATCGCGGACGTGAATGTGGAGATGATCTCGCAAGGCGCCTCGGCGTCCAACCTCACATTTATCGTGCAGGAGCAGGACGGGCCGGCTGTCGTCCGTGCGCTCCACCGCACCTTCTTTCCGGAGACCAGATGAATCTTGCCATCGTGGGCGACGGTCGGATGGCGCAGGCGATTGCCGCCGAGGCGCACGCCGCCGGCGATCGCGTGCTTGCCATCCTTGGAGCTGCCGAGAACGCTGCCGGTGCGGGGATCACCGCCGAACGCCTCGGTGGCTGTGACGTGGTGCTGGAATTCACGGTGCCAGCTGCAGCACCAGCCAATCTGCGTGCGCTGCGTGCGATCGGGGCCACGGTCGTCTGCGGCACGACCGGGTGGGATGCCGAGCGCGCCGCAGTCGAAGCGTCGTGGCAGGGAGGACCCGGTGCGCTGCTGGTCGCGAGCAACTTCGCCCTCGGGGTGCAGCTCTTCCTGCGGGCGGCCCGGGCGCTTGCCGAAGCCGCGGCCAATCGCCCTGAGTTTGACGGCTTCCTGCACGAGCGGCATCACGTCGCCAAGATCGATGCGCCGTCGGGCACCGGGCTGCTGTTGCAGCGCACCGTGCGCGACGTCGATCCTGCGCGCCCCTGGCCAATCGTCTCGATTCGCGCGGGGGCGATTCCAGGCGATCACGAGCTGGTGCTCGACAGCCGGTTCGAATCCATCACGCTGCGGCATTCGGCGCGAGATCGTCGCGTCTTCGCGGCAGGAGCGCTGGCCGCCGCCCGTTGGCTGATCGGCCGACGCGGTGTTTTCACCCTCGACGCGATGCTCGCGGGAGACTGAGCGATGCTACCGATCGGTGCGGGAACTGCCCTGATCACGCCATTCACCGAGGATGGCGCGGTGGACTACGCCGCGCTCGCGCGCCTCGCGGCGTGGCAGGTGGCGGAAGGGATGCAATTCGTGGTGGCGTGCGGCTCGACCGGTGAGGCGCAAACATTGACGCCGGAAGAGCGTGAGCTCGTGGTGCGGAGCGTAGTTCAGGCGGTTGGCGGCCGCATTCCGGTGCTGGCCGGGGCGACCGACAACGACACCTCGCGTGCCGTGGCCGAAGCCCGGCGTCTTGGCGGGCTGGGTGTGACCGGCATCATGAGCGCGTCCCCGTACTACAACAAGCCGACTCAAGCTGGGTTGATTGCGCACTTCGAGGCGATCGCCAGCGCCATCCCGGTTCCGCTGCTGTTGTACAACGTTCCGGGCCGCACCGGTGTGGACCTCAAACCGGAGACCGTCGCGACCCTGGCCCGGCACAGCAACATTCGCGGCATCAAGGAGGCGAGCGGGAACATCCGTCGCGTGCTCGATCTCACTGCCCGGCTGCCCTCCGACTTTGTAGTGCTTTGTGGTGACGATGACATCGTGGTCCCGGCCATTGCGGCTGGAGCGCAGGGACTGATCTCGGTGGCCGGGAACGCGATCCCGCACCGCATTGCCGACCTGGTCGCTGCGGCACTGCGAGGGCAGCAGGCGCAGGCCTTGGTCGAACAACAGCGTCTCCTGCCGTTCATCGATGCCCTGTTCGTCGAATCAAATCCGATCCCGATCAAGGCGGCACTGGCACTGCTCGGCAAGGCGAACGCGACCGTGCGGCTGCCGTTGGTGCAATGCACTCCACCGCTTCGCGAACAGCTCCGTCAGCACCTCGAACAGCTGGAAGGTGTCAGTGTCGGATGATCTGCAGGCGCGACTGGCGCCCTTTGCCGACGGCATCCCGACGGGACGTCACGAAGCGGCCCGCGAGATCTTCGAGCTGCTCAAGCAGGCGCTCCAGCTCGGCCAGGTTCGCGCGGCTGAGCGTGGCGCCGACGGAGTCTGGCACGCCAATACCTGGGTCAAAGCAGGCATCCTGCTCGGCTTCCGCCTTGGGGTGCTCCGCGAGGCCGGTGTGGCCGGGCCGATGGTCTTCTTTGACAAGGACACCTACGGGCTGCGGCCCACCCGTTCCGACGAGGGGATACGCATCGTGCCGGGTGGAACGGCGGTGCGGGAGGGCGCCTTTCTGGCACGCGGCGTGATCGCAATGCCGCCGAGTTATGTCAACGTCGGTGCCTATGTCGACGAAGGGACGATGATCGATTCTCACGCACTGGTGGGGTCGTGCGCCCAGGTCGGAAAGCGGGTCCACCTCTCCGCGGCGGCGCAACTCGGCGGCGTGCTGGAGCCGGCGGGGGCGTTGCCGGTGATCATCGAGGACGATGTGCTGGTGGGTGGGAATTGCGGGGTCTACGAGGGCACCGTGGTGCGCGCGCGCGCAGTGCTTGCGCCGGGTGTCATCCTCTCAGCCGGCACCGCAGTGGTCGACCTGGTGCACGACCGGGTGATCCGTCGCGAGGGGATACACCCCCTCGAGATTCCCGCGGGAGCCGTGGTCGTGCCTGGATCGCGGCCCGTCACGTCGGGAGTAGGCGCTGCACGCGGTATCGCGTTGTACGCCCCGGTGATCGTGAAATATCGGGACGCCAAGACCGATGCTTCGGTCGTCCTCGAAGAGCTGCTGCGCTAGAAATCGAGGCGGGTGATTCTGCCGCCTGGTCCGACGCCCCACGCGCGCTTCCCAGCCGCCGCCACGCTCCAATAGGGCTTCGTAGCGGCCTGGGTCCAGGTGGTGCCGGCATCGGTGGTAACCAGCAATCCGCTCAGCGCCGAGGCTACCGCGGTGTGCTGCCCCCCGCGCGGCACCCAGGTCACACCATAGATGCCACCCGGCTGGGCGGGGCGATGACCCAGCTGCCACGTCGCGCCGCCGTCATCGGTCACGCCGACGACAGCGGACGCGGTGTCGGTGGTGCCGCGCGCGCTGATTCGTGATGCAACGCCGATCCCGCGCACCTCACTTCGCCACGAGGTCGCAGTCATTCCGGCACCGTCGCCGTGGACAAACGGCGTTGCAAACGCCTGCCACGTCCTGCCGGCATCACTGCTGCGCAGGATTCGCCCTTCGGGACTCCCAGTGGCGATCCAGCCGGAGTGCTTCCCGAAATTCACGACGCATCCGCCGCTGGCGGCGAACGCCCCTTCGCCGGGCAATGGCGCAGGAACGGCAGAGGGCGGGAGCAAGTTCCAGTGGGCGCCGGCGTCATCGGTTCGGAGCACCAGCGTCCGGCCACCGGCTGCGTCGCTGAAGGCGACGCCGGTGCGCTTGTCGAAAAACGTGATGCAGTCGAAGAATGCTGCCGTATCGGCGTTGGTAAATTGCAGCGACCAGGTGGCACCACCGTCCGTCGTACGATAAATCCGGGATGCCGGCCCGGGACCAGCGCTCAGCAACCACGCCACCTTGGCACTGAGGGCGTGGACATCACGGAATTCGAGTTTGTCCGCACCCGCCACCGGTCGGAGCTGCCAGTGTGCACCACCATCCGTGGTGCGCACCACCGCCCCTCCGTGCCCACTCGCCCAGACGACCCGATCGTTGACGGCACTCACCGCCTGGAGCAACGAAGTGGTGCCGCTCACCTGTTCGGTGACGATCGGCGACTGCGCCGGGAGTCCGGACGCGGCCAGGGAGGCAACCAGCAGGAGAGCGAGCCGGGGCACGTGATGTTCCTCAGTTCTTGCCGTTGATGGCGTTGACGACGGCGCGCGTGATCGCTTCGGCCTTGACGGCGTGCGCGGTATCGCCCAGCTGCCGCAGCGTCGGGGCGAAGCCGCCGTAGGCGATCCCGTAGAGCTGCAGGATCGAGGCGGATGGCGGATCGACCCAGCCGAACGGGCGCGAGCGCGCCGCGGCCTCGGGGTGGTAGGTGCCGAAGAGCAGGGCGCGGGTCCGGTCGACATCGACCATCCCCAGGTATTCCGAGCTGTGGATCGCTCCGCCGGCCTTCACGATCGTGGGCATCAGTTTCCGCACCATGCCTTGCGACACCAGGTAGGGGTCGAGGCCCAGGGTGGTGGGGTAGCTGCCATCGCTCCAGGAGAAGTAGATCGGCCGCTTGCCGATGTTGTCGCGGATCAGGAAGAGTGCTGCCAGATCGCTGCGCGTGATGTACTGCTGCGAGAAGGTGATCAGCACCGAGTCGAAGGCGATGCTGTTCTTTGGCGCGCCCGACACTTCCGGCAAGTCGGTGAGGGAGTCCAGGCTCATTGCGAAGACCGGTGTCTTCGGTTGCACCCAGCCCCCCGGCGGCGTGTTGCCGAGGTTGAGCGAATCGCGATCGGTATTCGGGCGCCAGATCGCCGCGGCGGTCGCGGGGTCGAATGTCGGGATCTGCCGGCGCCTGATCTGCCGGAGGTGCCAGTCGGTATTCATCAGCGAAAGATTCGCGAGCGTGACATCGCGACGCACGCCGAGCACTTCCTGTGCAAACCAGAGCGGGAAGGTGTCGTTATCGCCAGCGGTGATCAGGATGCCGTACGGTTCGATGGACTCGAGGATATCGATGGCGAAGTCGCGGGCAAGCGTCTCGTGGGCGCGCGAAGCGGTGGTGTGATTCCCCAAGAGCGGGAGCAGCGCGAGCGCCAGCACCGGTCCGCCGGCGAGCCAGCGGTTGCGGGCCGTGGCCCGGTCGCCAAGCCAGTCGCCCACGGCGCGGATGGAGGCGGCGAAGCCAGCGGCGAAGAGCACTCCGACAAAGGCGAACGAGGCGATGAAGAAGTAATCGCGTTCGCGGACCTCACGCATCTCCTGGGTGATGCTGGTGTCGCCCGGATGGTACGAGGGTGAGTACCTGAAGTTGAGGTAGTAGATCAGCATCAGGGTGAGCGTGCCGAGGAGCGCGGCAGCCGACAGCCCGGCGCGGAGATTCCGGCGCAGCAGGGCGATGAGTCCGCCGAGGCCGAGGGCCGTGAAGATACCGGTGGCGAGGCCGGAGAAGGAGCCGAAGTCGCGGGCCCACTGCCAGCTCCAATATTCCCAGTACATCGCCAGCTGGGCCCCGAGCGGCGACTGCCGCATCCCGACCGGAGGCTTCTGGTACTGGACTCGGCCGAGGACGTCGCTGAGCGCCTTCGAGAAGAAGCCGATCGGCTCGCCTTCGTTGATGGGGGGATACTGCGCCGCGCGCAATGGCAGGTAGATGTAGTTGAGCGAGAGCCCGACAATGGCCACCACCACGACTGCCGCGAGGACCTTCGGGCGGAGCAGTACCCGCCAATCGGTCATCAGCACATAGACGCCCAGCACCGGCAGTGCCAGGATGCCCATCATATGATTGGTGGAGGAGAGGGCCATCACGTAAATGGCGGCGATCAGCCAGCGGTCGCGGCGCTCACCCGCGGGCTCGTCGGCCCAGCGGAGCACGAACCAGACCACCATTGCGATCGAGAGCAGCGAGACGGTGTACACTTTCTCATTCACGGTGGACTGATTCCAGACGGTCCACGCGGTGGCGCTGGCCAGAATGCCGGCAAACGAGGCGGCCAGCCGCGGTCCGCGCGACGGGAGAATGCTCCGGGTCCACCGTTCGGCGACCAGGAACCAGAACGCGGCACCGGCGGCGCTGGTCGCGGCGGCAAAGAGATTGATCCGCTGGGCGTAGTCGGCCGCCAGCGGCAGCATCCCCCACACGTGCGCCATCAAGGTGAAGAGCGGATTCCCCGGTGGATGCGGGATACCGAGGGTATACGCCGCCGCGATGTATTCGGAGGTGTCCCAGAAGGCCGTCGTCGGGGCCAGCGTCACGACGTAGATCGCGAAGATCACGACGAAGGTGGCGAGGGCGCCGAGATAGGGCGGGCGCGTGGCGGTGATGTCGTCCTGCAAACCGGGCTCCGGGGTCAAGTCAGAAAGTGGTGGGTCGTGGTACGCGATCGAGTACGATTCAGTGTCGGAACATTCGGGTGCCGGTCAGGATCATCGCGACCTCGAAGCGGTCGGCCGCCGCGATGACGTCGGGGTCCCGCACGGAGCCGCCTGGCTGGATAATGGCGGTGACGCCAGCGCGGGCCGCCGCTTCCACCCCATCGGCAAAGGGGAAGAAACCGTCGGACGCCAGCGCCGAGCCCGCCAGCTGATGCCCGGCTACCGTCGCCTTGTGCACCGCGAGGAAGGCGGCGTCGACCCGGCTCATCTGTCCCGCACCGATGCCGATGACCTGCGCATCACGCGCCAGCACGATCGCGTTGGATTTCACGCAACTGACAGCGGCCCAGGCGAAGCGCAGGTCCTCGCGCTCGCTCGGCGTCGGCTCCCGCGAGGTAGGCACGGTCCAGCCTTCCTCCGAGGGGTCGAAGACGAACTGGTCTTGCAGCAGGAAGCCGCCGCGGATCTTCTTCCAGTCGAGGCCCTGATGCACCCGGGTGATCGGAAGTTCGATCACCCGGAGGTTCTTCTTGCCAGCGAAGCAGGCGAGCGCGTCGGCCTGAAATGCCGGCGCCACGACCACCTCGACGAACAGCTCCGCCATCGCCTCGGCCGTGGCGCGGTCCACCACCGTGTTGAATGCCACGACGGAGCCGAAAGCTGACATCGGGTCGGTCGCGCGGGCGCGGGTGAACGCCTCCTCCGCCGACCGACCGAGCGCCAGTCCGCACGGGGTGGTGTGCTTGAAGAGCGCGCAGGCGATGGCATTGCTCCAGGCAGCGACCGCGAGGGCGGCGGCGTCGACGTCGAGCAGGTTATTGAAGGAGAGTTCCTTTCCCTGGTGCTGGCGGAGATCGCCGATCCCTCGCGGTTCGTCGGTGAGGTAGAGTGCGGCGCGCTGCTGCGGGTTCTCACCGTAGCGCAGCGCCTGTTGCCGCGCCAGCGAAAGTGAAATGCGTTCCGGCAGTGCGCCTTCCGACGGGGTGAGGTACCCCGCGATGGCACTGTCGTATTCGGCAGTGTGGGCGAAGACCTTGGTGGCAAACTCGCGGCGGACCTCCGGTGCGATCGCACCGGAACGGAGGAGTTCGATGACCCGAGGGTAGTCACGTGGGTCGACCACGGGGAGGACAAACTCGAAATTCTTGGCGGCCGAGCGCAGCATCGAGGGCCCACCGATGTCGATGTTCTCGATGGCGTCCTCGACCTTGACCCTGGGGTCGGCGATGGTGGCGCGGAACGGGTAGAGATTTACGACAACGAGGTCGAACCGCTGGAGCGCGTGTTGTGCCATCTCGCGCTCGTGAATCACCCGGTCGGGTCGCGCGAGCAGGCCGGCGTGGATGGCGGGATGCAACGTCTTGACGCGGCCGTCGAGGATCTCCGGAAAGCCGGTCACCTGATCCACCGGCGTGACCGCGATGCCTGCGTCCCGAAGCAGGGCAGCCGTCCCCCCCGTCGAGACGAGCTCCCAACCCAGCCGGGCGAGTTCCTCCGCCAACGCGACGACGCCGCGTTTATCACTGACCGAGATTAACGCGCGAGGCATTCCGGGCTTCTCCACGACAGCGGGGGGCTGTCACTCAAGTTCAGTCAACGGCAACGGATGGCCAGCGCGGGCGGCGGCCTTCACAACGGCGGGGAGCAATCGGTGCTCCAGCTCAAGCACCCGTGCTGCGAGCCGTTCGGCGGTGTCACCCGGCTCGACCGGGACGCTCCGCTGGGCCAGTATCGCTCCCCGGTCGTACACTTCGTCCACCAGATGCACGGTCGCCCCACTGAAATTCTCGCCGGCTGTGAGGACGGCCTGGTGTACTCGGTAGCCATACATTCCCGGCCCACCGTACCGAGGCAATAGTGCCGGGTGGATATTGATGATCCGCCCCGGCATCGCCCGCACCAGATCGGCCGGTACCAGCTTGAGGTAACCA